>NZ_MIFU01000084.1:0-77035 GCF_001855215.1 Pseudomonas sp. 06C 126
TGTGGGGTTTCCCCATGTGAGAGTAGGTCATCGTCAAGATTAAATTCCGAAACCCCAATTGCGAAAGCAGTTGGGGTTTTGTTTTGGGCGGTCGAAAAGTGCGACAGGGCTGGTGGGTTGTCCAATTGAAGTCCTTGCTTGCTTTCTATGCAATGGCTCTACGCATAGCTATCATGCGTGCCTCATTGTGAGGCGAGACTTGCATGCTGACGTTGTTAACACTTCTGAAAGATGGCCGATTCCACTCGGGTGAAGCGCTAGGCGCAGCCCTGGGTGTCAGTCGCAGTGCTGTGTGGAAGCAGCTCCAGCATCTGGAGGTTGAGCTGGATCTGACAATTCATAAGGTCAGGGGGAGGGGCTATCAATTGGCATCCCCTCTGGTTCTATTGAATGCTGACGAGATCACCTTGAGCTCGTCAATCTGCGCTGGTTCGATTTTCATATCGGATACCATCGACTCCACTAATGCAGAGGCGTTGCGTCTAATCGATGCGGGGCAGGCGGCGCCATTCCTGGTTCTATCGGAGCGGCAGACTGCAGGCAGGGGGCGTCGAGGGCGCAAGTGGGTCAGTCCATTTGCGCAGAACCTTTACTACAGCCTTGTGCTTCGTATCGATGGGGGGATGCGCCAGCTTGAGGGGCTGAGCCTTGTTGTGGGCTTGGCGGTCATGCGAGCCTTGCGCGACGTTGGTGTCCATGGCTCAGGTTTGAAATGGCCGAATGACGTTCTTGTTGGGTCGAAGAAGGTTGCAGGCATCCTTCTTGAGCTGGTCGGTGATCCTGCTGATGTCTGTCATGTAGTGCTCGGTATTGGTATTAACGCCAACATGCAGAGCGCTGAGGAGGTTGATCAGCAGTGGACATCGATACAGCTCCAAACAGGTCGTTCGGTGGATCGAAATCATCTGGTCGCTCATCTGAGTCAGGCATTGCAGGCTTATTTGGAGCGCCATAGGGACTCTGGTTTCTCGGTAATCCGGGATGAGTGGGAGCAGAATCATCTCTGGCAGGGTAAGGCTGTGTCGTTGATCGCAGGTGTTAACCAGGTAGACGGCATCGTGCTGGGCATTGATGATCAAGGCGCCCTGCGTCTCGACGTAAATGGTGTTGAGAAAACATACAGTGGTGGTGAGTTAAGCCTGAGGTTGCGTGATGATTCTTGAGCTCGACTGTGGGAATAGCTTCATCAAGTGGCGAGTCCTCGAGGCAAGCCAGGCAGCCGTTTTTGCTGAGGGCGTTGTTGATTCCGATGTGGCGCTGCTGGGTGCTCTTCATTCGCTGATCGGTCTTTCGCTGCAACACTGCAGGTTAGTCAGCGTGCGCGCCCTGGAAGAGACGGATCGCCTAGTCGGCGTTTTGGTTGCGGCCTTTGGTGTCTCTATCAGTTGTGCTGCGCCATCGCGTGAGATGGCGGGTGTGCGCAATGGTTATGACGAGTATGCCCGCCTGGGGCTTGACCGCTGGCTGGCGATGCTTGGGGGCTTCCAGTTGGCCTCTGGAGCATGCTTGGTACTAGATTTTGGTACAGCCGCCACGGCCGATTTTATTACGGCAGATGGGGAGCATCTTGGAGGATTTATCTGTCCTGGCATGCCGCTGATGCGTAATCAGCTGCGAACCCATACCCGTAAAATACGGTATGACGACGTTGCAGCTGAGCGTGCGCTGGAAAGCCTGGTGCCTGGGCGTACGACTGCGCAAGCTGTTGAGCGGGGTTGTACGCTTATGCTCCGCGGTTTTGCTCACTCACAGCTGGAGTTGGCCCGCAGTTACTGGGGGGAGGATTTCTCGGTTTTCCTTACGGGTGGGGATGCTGAGCTGGTAGCCGACGCCTTGCCGGGTGCTCGCTTCGTTCCGGACCTGGTATTTGTTGGCTTGGCGATGGCGTGCCCTTTGTCTTGAGGTTTTTATGCGTTGGTTGTTTCTGTTGTTGCTGGTTCTCAATGTCTTTTATTACGTCTGGCACCAGCAAGAGGCTCCGTTGCGTGCGAAGGATGTAACGCCCCTGGCGCTGTACAAGGGCTCTCAGCAGGATATTCAGTTGCTGAGTGAGTCAGCTGAAGCAATGACGCGCCGTGATCGGTCCCGGGCTCCAGAGGTGCCCGCTGGTTGCTTGTATATCGGCGGTTTTGCCAGTCAGGAGCAGGCGCAGTTCCTTGAGCAGCGCCTGATCAGCCTGGATATCAAGGTGAGGATCCAGCAAATGCTTGCCGCAGGTGTGCCTGCTTTTTGGTTGCGCGTGGCGCCTGAAAGTCGCCGCCTGGCTGACGATCTGCCGTTTGAAAGCCTTGCTAATGAATTCAATGAGTTAAAACATAAAATAATGCCGTGCGAAGGCATTGCAACTGTCGAATAGTTTGCATAGAATGGCGCCCGCTCCACAGTGATGACCCGTTAGGGGAGTTGGTGTGAAGCGATCGTCACGCAGCTAACCTCATATTTTTAATGAGAAAATGCTTGACAGAAGGTCGGCGTAATGTAAAATGCCGGCTCGCTTAGGAGGGGTTCCCGAGCGGCCAAAGGGATCAGACTGTAAATCTGACGTCTACGACTTCGAAGGTTCGAATCCTTCCCCCTCCACCATTTTTAGCGTGAGCTGCAAGCTCCGCGGGTATAGTTTAGTGGTAGAACCTCAGCCTTCCAAGCTGATGATGCGGGTTCGATTCCCGCTACCCGCTCCAAGTTTGCAGGTTGTGCAAGATGTTTCGCTCTTGTAGCTCAGTTGGTAGAGCACACCCTTGGTAAGGGTGAGGTCAGCGGTTCAAATCCGCTCAAGAGCTCCATATAACAAGGCAGATATGAAAATATCTGCCTTTGTTTTAACAGCTGTCTCGGCTTGATTCTGTTTTACCTGGTTTTGCTGGGTTGTTTCAAGTCTCTTGGGGTTGGTTGTTGTAAAGTCTTTTTCAGGCCTGCATAATGGTCGGCCTGATTTTGTTTTAGGTCAGTAGCTCAATTGGCAGAGCGACGGTCTCCAAAACCGTAGGTTGGGGGTTCGATTCCCTCCTGACCTGCCAGATTCACGTGGTGTATCTGGCTTTCTTTTCACAGGATCTTCATAGATGACTCCTAAGGCTGAAGCTCAAAGCTCTCGTTTCGATCTGGTTAAGTGGCTCGCTGTCGTCGCTTTGGTGGTCGTAGGCGTTGTTGGCAATCAGTACTATTCTGCTTCGCCGATCCTGTATCGCGTACTCGTATTGCTCGCTCTTGCTGCTGTGGCTGTCTTCATTGGTCTGCAGACTGTAAAGGGTAAGTCTTTCGCTGTACTGGTAAAGGAAGCTCGCACCGAAATACGTAAAGTCGTTTGGCCGACTCGCCAAGAAACCACGCAGACCACGCTGATTGTTGTGGCTGTTGTTTTGGTTATGGCGTTGCTGTTGTGGGGGCTTGATTCCCTGCTCGGCTGGCTTGTTTCCTTGATTGTTGGCTAAGGGTGTCCCGTGGCTAAGCGTTGGTACGTTGTGCATGCTTACTCGGGTTACGAGAAGCATGTCATGCGCTCTTTGCTAGAGCGCGTAAAGCTGGCAGGCATGGAAGATGGCTTCGGCGAAATTCTGGTTCCCACTGAAGAAGTGGTTGAAATGCGGAATGGCCAGAAGCGCAAAAGCGAACGCAAGTTCTTCCCTGGCTATGTGCTGGTACAGATGGATATGAACGAGGGTACTTGGCACTTGGTCAAGGACACTCCTCGCGTGATGGGCTTCATCGGCGGTACCGCTGATAAGCCTGCGCCGATCACCGACAAAGAGGCAGAAGCGATTCTGCGTCGTGTTGCTGACGGTAGCGACAAGCCGAAGCCGAAGACATTGTTCGAGCCGGGCGAAGTTGTTCGTGTCACAGATGGTCCGTTTGCTGATTTCAACGGTACTGTCGAAGAAGTTAACTACGAAAAGAGCCGGATCCAAGTGGCAGTGCTCATTTTCGGTCGCTCTACTCCGGTAGAGTTGGAGTTCAGCCAGGTCGAGAAGGTCTAGCTGGCAAAGCATCCCAACCCCGCAGCCTTAGGCTGTGGGGTTTTGTCGTCACTGGGATAAACGCGCAAGTAACCGGGGAGCCTTTCGAGGCGCTTGAACCCGTAATTGGAGTGCCTCATGGCCAAGAAGATTACCGCTTACATCAAGCTGCAAGTGAAGGCCGCTCAGGCCAACCCTAGCCCACCCGTCGGTCCAGCTCTGGGTCAGCACGGCGTGAACATCATGGAGTTCTGCAAGGCCTTCAACGCCCGTACTCAGGGTATTGAGCCAGGTCTGCCGACTCCAGTGATCATCACTGTATATAGCGACCGTAGCTTCACTTTCGAAACCAAGTCGACCCCGGCTTCGGTTTTGTTGAAGAAAGCTGCTGGTCTGACTAGCGGTTCCGCTCGTCCGAACACCGTTAAGGTTGGCACTGTAACTCGTGCTCAGCTGGAAGAAATCGCGAAAACCAAAAACGCGGATCTGACTGCAGCTGATATGGATGCAGCCGTGCGTACCATCGCCGGTTCTGCTCGTAGCATGGGCCTTAACGTGGAGGGTGTGTAATGGCTAAGCTGACCAAGCGCCAAAAGGCTATCGCCGGCAAAATCGAAGCGGGCAAGTCCTACAACTTTGTAGACGCTGCCGCCCTGCTGACCGAGCTGTCGACTGTCAAGTTCAGCGAGTCCGTTGACGTTGCTGTAAACCTGGGTGTTGACCCACGTAAATCCGACCAGGTCGTTCGTAGCGCTACTGTGCTGCCACACGGTACTGGCAAGACTGTACGTGTTGCTGTCTTCACCCAAGGCCCGGCAGCTGAAGCTGCTCTGGCCGCTGGCGCCGATCGCGTTGGCATGGACGACCTGGCTGCCGAAATGAAAGGCGGCGACCTGAACTATGACGTAGTAATTGCCTCCCCGGATGCAATGCGCGTTGTAGGTCAGTTGGGTCAGATCCTGGGCCCACGTGGCCTGATGCCTAACCCGAAAGTCGGTACCGTAACGCCAGACGTAGCCACCGCGGTTAAAAACGCCAAGGCTGGTCAGGTTCGTTATCGCACCGACAAAAACGGCATCATTCACACCTCCGTTGGCAAGGTTGGCTTCGACGCCGTCAAGCTGAAGGAAAACGTTGAAGCCCTGATCGCTGATCTGAAGCGTATCAAGCCAGCTTCCTCGAAAGGCATCTACGTCAAGCGCGTTACCCTGAGCACCACTATGGGCCCAGGTCTGGTCATCGACCAAGGTTCGCTGGACGTATAAGACACAAATTGGCGCGAGTGATCGTGCCAGTTGAAAAATTGGGGTCCCTGCCTGGCGGGGGCTATCCAAGACCGTAGGCGACGCAAGTCTTAAACCATCAAGCCTACGCAGATGGTGCTCCCGGTTCCTTACCGAATCAGACACCAAAACGACATCCGGCCTAGGCCAGATGAAACGGTAACAAGCAGGAGTTAAACCCGTGGCAATTAATCTCGAAGACAAGAAGGCCATCGTCGCTGAAGTCAACGAGGCTGCCAAAGCTGCTCTGTCCGCTGTCGTGGCTGATGCCCGTGGTGTGACAGTAGGCGCTATGACCGGACTCCGTAAAGAGGCTCGTGAAGCTGGCGTATACGTACGTGTTGTACGTAACACCCTGCTCAAGCGCGCTGTTGCTGACACTGAATACAGTGTCCTCAACGACGTGTTCACCGGCCCGACTCTGATCGCGTTCTCCAAGGACCATCCAGGCGCTGCTGCCCGTTTGTTCAAGGAATTCGCCAAGAGTCAGGATAAGTTCGAGATCAAGGCAGCTGCGTTCGAGGGCAAGTTCCTCGCAGCTAACCAAATCGACGTACTGGCAACACTGCCGACCCGTAACGAAGCTATTTCGCAGCTGATGAGCGTGATTCAAGGCGCTACCAGCAAGCTGGCTCGTACTCTGGCTGCAGTTCGCGAGCAAAAAGAAGCTGCCGCAGCCTAAGGCTGAGCACTTTCTCTCGCGTATTTTTGTTTATTTCGATGGCCGCGTAGGCCGTCCCCCAATTCAGGAAATACAGCAATGTCTATCTCCCAAGACGATATCCTCAACGCCGTAGCTGAAATGTCGGTTCTGCAGGTTGTTGAGCTGATCAAAGCTTTCGAAGAAAAATTCGGCGTTTCCGCTGCCGCTGCTTCCGCCGGTCCAGCTGCTGCTGCTGCCGTTGTTGAAGAGCAAACCGAATTCAACGTCATGCTGCTGGAAGCTGGCGAGAAGAAAGTAAACGTGATCAAGGCAGTACGTGAACTGACCGGTCTGGGCCTGAAAGAAGCCAAGGCTGTAGTTGACGGCGCTCCTGCCCAGGTTCTGGAAGCTGTTGCCAAAGAAGCAGCTGAAAAAGCCAAAGCAGTACTGGAAGAAGCAGGCGCTAAAGTCGAGCTGAAGTAAGCATCGACCTTGCGTTTCCAGCCCAAGCGTTAAGCTGAAGGCTGATGGCTGGTGGCTCTTGCCACCGGCCTTTTTCCGTTCTTGGCTGTCGACTCGGTCGCCGCCACTAACGCGCTGTAGCCACCCGATGCGGTGGTGCAAACCATGGGGTTTGCAAGATTTTCTGGCTGCTCCCGTCGGGAGGGCCAAACAAGCAGGTGACCAAGCTGGGGAACGCTGATGGCTTACTCATATACTGAGAAAAAACGTATCCGCAAGGACTTTAGCAAGTTGCCGGACGTCATGGATGTCCCGTACCTTCTGGCTATCCAGCTGGATTCGTATCGTGAATTCTTGCAGGCGGGAGCGACCAAAGATCAGTTCCGCGACGTGGGCCTGCATGCGGCCTTCAAATCCGTTTTCCCGATCATCAGCTACTCCGGCAATGCTGCGCTGGAGTACGTCGGTTATCGCCTGGGCGAACCGGCATTTGATGTCAAAGAATGCGTGTTGCGCGGTGTTACGTACGCCGTACCTTTGCGGGTAAAAGTTCGTCTGATCATTTTCGACAAAGAATCGTCGAACAAAGCGATCAAGGACATCAAAGAGCAAGAAGTCTACATGGGCGAAATCCCGTTGATGACTGAGAACGGTACCTTCGTTATCAACGGTACCGAGCGTGTAATCGTTTCCCAGCTGCACCGTTCCCCTGGCGTGTTCTTCGATCACGACCGTGGCAAGACGCACAGCTCCGGTAAGCTCCTGTACTCCGCGCGGATCATTCCGTACCGTGGTTCGTGGTTGGACTTCGAGTTCGACCCGAAAGACTGCGTGTTCGTGCGTATCGACCGTCGTCGCAAGCTGCCGGCCTCGGTACTGCTGCGCGCGCTCGGCTATACCACCGAGCAGGTGCTGGACGCTTTCTACACCACCAACGTATTCAGCCTGAAGGATGAAACCCTCAGCCTGGAACTGATTGCTTCGCGTCTGCGTGGTGAAATTGCGGTCCTGGACATCCAGGATGAGAAGGGCAAGGTCATTGTTGAGGCTGGCCGTCGTATTACTGCGCGCCACATCAACCAGATCGAAAAAGCCGGTATCAAGTCGCTGGACGTGCCTCTGGACTACGTCCTGGGTCGCACCACTGCCAAGGTCATCGTTCACCCGGCTACAGGCGAGATCCTGGCCGAGTGCAACACCGAGCTGAACACTGAGATCCTGGCAAAAATCGCCAAGGCTCAGGTTGTTCGCATCGAGACCCTGTACACCAACGATATCGACTGCGGTCCGTTCGTCTCCGACACCCTGAAGATCGACTCCACCAGCAACCAATTGGAAGCGCTGGTCGAGATCTATCGCATGATGCGTCCTGGCGAGCCACCAACCAAAGACGCTGCCGAAACCCTGTTCAACAACCTGTTCTTCAGCCCAGAGCGCTATGACCTGTCTGCTGTAGGTCGGATGAAGTTCAACCGTCGTATCGGTCGTACCGAGATCGAAGGTTCTGGCGTGTTGTGCAAGGAAGACATCGTTGCGGTGCTGAAGACCCTGGTCGACATCCGTAACGGCAAAGGCATCGTCGATGACATCGACCACCTGGGTAACCGTCGTGTTCGCTGCGTAGGCGAAATGGCCGAGAACCAGTTCCGCGTTGGCCTGGTACGTGTTGAGCGTGCGGTCAAAGAGCGTCTGTCGATGGCTGAAAGCGAAGGCCTGATGCCGCAAGATCTGATCAACGCCAAGCCAGTGGCTGCGGCGGTGAAAGAGTTCTTCGGTTCCAGCCAGCTCTCGCAGTTCATGGACCAGAACAACCCGCTCTCCGAGATCACCCACAAGCGCCGTGTTTCTGCACTGGGCCCGGGCGGTCTGACCCGTGAGCGTGCTGGCTTTGAAGTTCGTGACGTTCACCCGACGCACTACGGTCGTGTATGCCCGATCGAAACGCCGGAAGGTCCGAACATCGGTCTGATCAACTCCCTGGCCGCTTATGCGCGCACCAACCAGTACGGCTTCCTCGAGAGCCCGTACCGTGTGGTGAAAGACGCTCTGGTCACCGACGAGATCGTGTTCCTGTCCGCCATCGAAGAAGCTGATCACGTGATCGCTCAGGCTTCGGCCACGATGAACGACAAGAAAGTCCTGATCGACGAGTTGGTAGCTGTTCGTCACTTGAACGAGTTCACCGTCAAGGCGCCGGAAGACGTCACCTTGATGGACGTATCGCCCAAGCAGGTAGTTTCGGTCGCAGCGTCGCTGATCCCGTTCCTGGAACACGATGACGCCAACCGTGCGTTGATGGGTTCCAACATGCAGCGTCAAGCTGTACCGACCCTGCGTGCCGACAAGCCGCTGGTAGGTACCGGCATGGAGCGTAACGTAGCCCGTGACTCCGGCGTTTGCGTCGTGGCTCGTCGTGGCGGCGTGATCGACTCTGTTGATGCCAGCCGTATCGTGGTTCGTGTTGCCGATGACGAAGTTGAAACTGGCGAAGCCGGTGTCGACATCTACAACCTGACCAAATACACCCGCTCGAACCAGAACACCTGCATCAACCAGCGTCCGCTGGTGAGCAAGGGTGATCGCGTTCAGCGTAGCGACATCATGGCCGACGGCCCGTCCACCGATATGGGTGAGCTGGCTCTGGGTCAGAACATGCGCATCGCGTTCATGGCGTGGAACGGCTTCAACTTCGAAGACTCCATCTGCCTGTCCGAGCGTGTGGTTCAGGAAGACCGCTTCACCACGATCCACATCCAGGAACTGACCTGTGTGGCGCGTGACACCAAGCTTGGGCCTGAGGAAATCACTGCAGACATCCCGAACGTGGGTGAGGCTGCACTGAACAAGCTGGACGAAGCCGGTATCGTTTACGTAGGTGCTGAAGTTGGCGCAGGCGACATCCTGGTTGGTAAGGTCACCCCGAAAGGCGAGACTCAACTGACTCCGGAAGAGAAGCTGTTGCGCGCCATTTTCGGTGAAAAAGCCAGCGACGTTAAAGACACTTCCCTGCGTGTACCTACCGGTACCAAGGGTACTGTCATCGACGTACAGGTCTTCACCCGTGACGGCGTTGAGCGTGATGCTCGTGCACTGTCCATCGAGAAGACCCAGCTCGACGAGATCCGCAAGGATCTGAACGAAGAGTTCCGTATCGTTGAAGGCGCGACCTTCGAACGTCTGCGTTCCGCACTGGTAGGCCACAAGGCCGAAGGCGGCGCAGGTCTGAAGAAAGGTCAGGACATCACCGACGAAATCCTCGACGGTCTTGAGCATGGGCAGTGGTTCAAACTGCGCATGGCTGAAGATGCTCTGAACGAGCAGCTCGAGAAGGCTCAGGCCTATATCGTTGATCGCCGCCGTCTGCTGGACGACAAGTTCGAAGACAAGAAGCGCAAACTGCAGCAGGGCGATGACCTGGCTCCAGGCGTGCTGAAAATCGTCAAGGTTTACCTGGCAATCCGTCGTCGCATCCAGCCGGGCGACAAGATGGCCGGTCGTCACGGTAACAAAGGTGTGGTCTCCGTGATCATGCCGGTTGAAGACATGCCGCACGATGCCAATGGCACCCCGGTCGACGTCGTCCTCAACCCGTTGGGCGTACCTTCGCGTATGAACGTTGGTCAGATCCTTGAAACCCACCTGGGCCTCGCGGCTAAAGGTTTGGGCGAGAAGATCAACCGTATGATCGAAGAGCAGCGCAAGGTCGCAGACCTGCGTAAGTTCCTGCACGAGATCTACAACGAGATCGGCGGCCGCAAAGAAGAGCTGGACACTTTCTCCGACCAGGAGATCCTGGATCTGGCGAAGAACCTGCGCGGCGGCGTTCCAATGGCTACCCCGGTGTTCGACGGTGCCAAGGAAAGCGAAATCAAGGCCATGCTGAAACTGGCAGACCTGCCAGAAAGCGGCCAGATGCAGCTGTTCGACGGCCGTACCGGCAACAAGTTCGAGCGCCCGGTTACTGTTGGCTACATGTACATGCTGAAGCTGAACCACTTGGTAGACGATAAGATGCACGCTCGTTCTACCGGTTCGTACAGCCTGGTTACCCAGCAGCCGCTGGGTGGTAAGGCTCAGTTCGGTGGTCAGCGTTTCGGGGAGATGGAGGTCTGGGCACTGGAAGCATACGGTGCTGCATACACTCTGCAAGAAATGCTCACAGTGAAGTCGGACGATGTGAACGGCCGTACCAAGATGTACAAAAACATCGTGGACGGCGATCACCGTATGGAGCCGGGCATGCCCGAGTCTTTCAACGTGTTGATCAAAGAAATTCGTTCCCTCGGCATCGATATCGATCTGGAAACCGAATAACACGTGACGCGAATCGAGAGCGGGGCTGTTTAGCCCGCTCTCTGCTCCGCCAGGAGGAAAGGCCTTGAAAGACCTACTGAATTTGCTGAAAAACCAGGGTCAAGTCGAAGAGTTCGACGCCATCCGTATTGGATTGGCATCGCCTGAGATGATCCGTTCGTGGTCGTTCGGTGAAGTTAAAAAGCCGGAAACCATCAACTACCGTACGTTCAAACCTGAGCGTGACGGCCTGTTCTGCGCCAAGATCTTTGGCCCGGTAAAGGATTACGAGTGCCTGTGCGGTAAGTACAAGCGCTTGAAGCACCGTGGTGTGATCTGCGAGAAGTGCGGCGTTGAAGTCGCGCTGGCCAAGGTTCGTCGTGAGCGCATGGCGCACATCGAGCTGGCTTCGCCGGTTGCCCACATCTGGTTCCTGAAATCGCTGCCGTCCCGTATCGGTTTGCTGATGGACATGACCCTGCGTGATATCGAACGCGTTCTCTACTTCGAGAGCTATGTCGTTATCGATCCAGGCATGACCACCCTTGAAAAGGGTCAGCTGCTGAACGACGAGCAGTACTTCGAAGCGCTGGAAGAGTTCGGCGACGATTTCGATGCCCGCATGGGTGCCGAGGCTGTCCGCGAACTGCTGCACGCTATCGACCTGGAGCACGAGATTGGTCGTCTGCGCGAAGAAATTCCGCAAACCAACTCCGAAACCAAGATCAAGAAACTGTCCAAGCGTCTGAAGTTGATGGAAGCCTTCCAGGGTTCCGGCAACCTGCCAGAGTGGATGGTGCTGACAGTTCTGCCGGTTCTGCCGCCAGACCTGCGTCCGCTGGTACCGTTGGACGGTGGTCGTTTCGCGACGTCCGACCTCAACGACCTGTACCGCCGCGTGATCAACCGTAACAACCGCTTGAAGCGCCTGCTTGATCTGTCCGCTCCGGACATCATCGTGCGCAACGAAAAGCGTATGTTGCAAGAAGCGGTCGATGCCTTGCTCGACAACGGTCGTCGTGGCCGCGCTATCACCGGTTCGAACAAGCGTCCTCTGAAATCCCTGGCTGACATGATCAAGGGTAAGCAAGGTCGTTTCCGTCAGAACTTGCTCGGTAAGCGTGTTGACTACTCCGGTCGTTCGGTAATTACCGTAGGCCCGACCCTGCGTCTGCACCAGTGCGGTCTGCCTAAGAAGATGGCGCTGGAGCTGTTCAAGCCGTTCATCTTCGGCAAGCTGGAAATGCGCGGTCTTGCGACCACCATCAAAGCGGCCAAGAAAATGGTCGAGCGCGAACTGCCAGAGGTTTGGGACGTTCTTGCTGAAGTGATTCGCGAACACCCGGTTCTCCTCAACCGTGCACCGACCCTTCACCGTCTGGGTATCCAGGCGTTTGAACCGGTACTGATCGAAGGTAAGGCTATCCAGCTGCACCCTCTGGTCTGTGCTGCGTACAACGCCGACTTCGACGGCGACCAAATGGCCGTGCACGTACCGCTGACACTGGAAGCCCAGTTGGAAGCGCGTGCGTTGATGATGTCGACCAACAACATCCTGTCGCCAGCCAACGGTGAGCCAATCATCGTTCCGTCGCAGGACGTTGTATTGGGTCTGTACTACATGACCCGTGAAGCGATCAACGCCAAGGGCGAAGGTCGTGTATTCGCTGACCTGCAAGAAGTTGACCGTGTGTTCCGTGCCGGCGAAGCCGCACTGCACGCCAAGGTCAAGGTGCGGATCCACGAAACAGTCAACGACCGTGACGGCGGCAGCGTGAGCAACACCCGTATCGTCGACACCACTGTCGGCCGTGCGCTGTTGTACCAGGTTGTGCCAAAAGGTCTGTCTTACGACGTCGTCAACCTGCCGATGAAGAAAAAGGCGATCTCCAAGCTGATCAACCAGTGCTACCGCGTGGTTGGTCTGAAAGAGACCGTGATCTTCGCTGACCAGTTGATGTATACCGGTTTTGCTTATTCGACCATTTCCGGCGTTTCCATCGGCGTTAACGACTTCGTTATCCCAGATGAAAAAGCCCGCATCATCAGTGCCGCCACTGACGAAGTGAAAGAGATCGAGAGCCAGTACGCCTCCGGCCTGGTAACCCAGGGCGAGAAGTACAACAAAGTGATCGACCTTTGGTCCAAGGCCAACGACGAAGTGTCCAAGGCGATGATGGCCAACCTCTCGAAAGAGAAGGTCATCGACCGCCACGGCGTCGAAGTCGATCAAGAGTCTTTCAACTCGATGTACATGATGGCCGACTCGGGCGCACGGGGTTCTGCTGCGCAGATCCGTCAGCTCGCCGGTATGCGTGGCCTGATGGCCAAGCCGGATGGTTCCATCATCGAAACGCCGATTACTGCGAACTTCCGTGAAGGTTTGAGCGTACTTCAGTACTTCATCTCCACGCACGGTGCTCGTAAAGGTCTGGCGGATACCGCGTTGAAAACCGCTAACTCCGGTTACCTGACTCGTCGTCTGGTAGACGTTGCACAAGATCTGGTTGTAACCGAGATCGATTGCGGCACCGAGCACGGCCTGCTGATGACTCCGCACATTGAAGGCGGTGACGTTGTAGAGCCGCTGGGTGAGCGCGTATTGGGCCGTGTTATTGCCCGTGACGTATTCAAGCCAGGTACCGAGGAAGTTATCGTTCCTGCCGGCACCCTGGTAGATGAGAAGTGGGTCGAGTTCATCGAACTCAACAGCATCGACGAAGTGATTGTTCGCTCGCCGATCAGCTGCGAAACCCGCTACGGCATCTGCGCCAAGTGCTATGGCCGTGACTTGGCTCGTGGTCACCAGGTGAACATCGGTGAAGCGGTCGGCGTTATCGCTGCCCAGTCCATCGGTGAGCCGGGTACCCAGCTGACCATGCGTACGTTCCACATCGGTGGTGCGGCTAGCCGGACCTCCGCAGCTGACAGCGTTCAGGTGAAGAATGGCGGTACCGTCCGCCTGCATAACCTCAAGCACGTTGAGCGAGTGGATGGCCACCTGGTTGCTGTGTCCCGTTCCGGTGAGCTGGCAATCGCTGATGACTTCGGTCGTGAGCGTGAGCGTTACAAGCTGCCGTACGGTGCTGTGATTTCGGTTAAAGAAGGTGACAAGGTCGACGCTGGCGCAATCGTGGCCAAGTGGGATCCGCACACTCACCCAATCGTTACCGAAATGAAAGGTACCGTGACCTACGTGGGCATGGAAGAAGGCATCACGATCAAGCGTCAGACTGACGAATTGACCGGTATGACCAACATTGAAGTACTCGACGCCAAAGATCGTCCAGCTGCCGGTAAAGACATCCGTCCTGCCGTGAAAATGGTCGATGACAACGGCAAGGATCTGTTGCTGCCAGGCACTGACGTTATCGCTCAGTACTTCCTGCCAGCCAACGCCTTGGTCGGTGTAGCGGATGGTGCGAAGATCGCGATCGGTGATGTTATCGCTCGTATCCCGCAAGAAACTTCGAAAACCCGCGACATCACCGGTGGTCTGCCGCGTGTTGCCGACTTGTTCGAAGCTCGTCGTCCGAAAGAAGCGTCGATCCTGGCTGAAGTCAGCGGCACCATCGCGTTCGGTAAAGAGACCAAGGGCAAGCGCCGTCTGGTCATTACCCCGAACGACGGTAGCGATCCGTATGAAGAGCTGATTCCGAAGTGGCGTCACCTAAACGTCTTCGAAGGCGAACAGGTAAACCGCGGCGAAGTTATCTCCGACGGCCCGAGCGATCCACACGACATCCTGCGTCTGCTGGGTGTGAGTGCGCTGGCCAAGTACATCGTCAACGAGATCCAGGACGTTTACCGTCTGCAGGGCGTGAAGATCAACGATAAGCACATCGAGACCATCCTGCGTCAGATGCTGCGTAAAGTTGAAATCGCTGAATCCGGCGATTCGAGTTTCATCAAGGGCGACCAGATGGAACTGACTCACGTACTGGTAGAAAACGAGCGCCTGAGCACGGAGGACAAGTTTGTCTCCAAGTTCACTCGTGTTCTGCTGGGTATCACCAAGGCGTCGTTGTCCACCGAATCGTTCATCTCGGCGGCTTCCTTCCAGGAAACCACTCGCGTACTGACCGAAGCGGCGGTAACCGGCAAGCGCGACTACCTGCGCGGCCTGAAAGAAAACGTGGTTGTGGGTCGTCTGATCCCGGCCGGTACCGGCTTGGCCTACCACAGCGAGCGTAAGCGTCGCCGTGAACTCGACAAGCCGCTGCGCGTAAGCGCCAGTGAAGTGGAAGCTGCACTGACCGAAGCGCTGAACTCTAGCGGTAACTGAGTTCTGCGATAAATAAGACCGGGCCCTGGCAGCCCCGTTCGTCGGAACAAGACAGTTTTGTCGGGTTTCGGTGGAGGGGGAGGTCGGGGCCTTGCCTTGACTGGGGGCAAGATCCTCTTTAGACTCTTGTACCCCTAAATTTGGCGGGAATTCGTTCCTGCCATTTTGCTTTTCTTGCAAGACAATAGCGTCGCAAGACAACAGTGGAGCTAGTAGATGGCAACTATCAACCAGCTGGTACGTCAGCCGCGTAAGCGTATCGTCGAGAAATCCGACGTGCCTGCGCTGCAGAACTGCCCGCAACGTCGTGGCGTATGCACTCGCGTGTATACCACTACGCCGAAAAAACCTAACTCGGCACTGCGTAAAGTATGCCGTGTGCGCCTGACCAACGGTTTCGAGGTTTCCTCGTACATCGGCGGTGAAGGCCACAACCTGCAAGAGCACAGCGTGGTACTGATCCGCGGCGGTCGTGTAAAAGACTTGCCAGGTGTTCGTTACCACACCGTACGCGGCTCCTTGGATACTTCCGGCGTTAAAGGTCGTAACCAGGGTCGTTCGAAGTACGGTACCAAGAAGCCTAAGTAGTAGCGGCTTTTTGTAAACTGAATCATCTTATTTTCTGAGTCGATAAGAGTAAGGTCGGAGGCGTCCCGCAAGGGCACCGATTCCGAACGAACCTGAAGACCGTTTGAGGGCTTATCCATGCCAAGAAGACGCGTAGCAGCCAAGCGCGAAGTGCTTGACGATCCAAAATACGGAAGCCAAATCCTGGCCAAGTTCATGAACCACGTGATGGAAAGCGGCAAGAAAGCCGTTGCCGAGCGTATCGTTTATGGCGCGCTGGAAAAGGTTAAAGAACGCAAGAACAGCGACCCCCTGGAAATCTTCGAGAAAGCTCTCGACGCCATCGCTCCGCTGGTCGAAGTGAAGTCGCGCCGTGTAGGCGGTGCTACTTACCAGGTTCCGGTTGAAGTTCGTCCGTCCCGTCGTAACGCCCTGGCAATGCGCTGGTTGGTAGACTTCGCCCGTAAGCGCGGCGAGAAGTCTATGGCTCTGCGTTTGGCCGGCGAGCTGTTGGACGCTGCTGAAGGTAAAGGTGCTGCTGTTAAGAAGCGTGAAGACGTGCACCGTATGGCTGAAGCTAACAAAGCTTTCTCGCACTACCGCTTCTAATCTTAGCTTCACTAATTTTGCGAGGGCTTTATGGCTCGTACTACTCCGATTAGCCGCTACCGTAACATCGGTATCGTTGCTCACGTGGATGCTGGTAAAACCACCACCACCGAGCGCGTACTGTTTTACACCGGCAAAAGTCACAAAATGGGCGAGGTGCATGATGGCGCCGCGACCACAGACTGGATGGTTCAGGAGCAGGAGCGTGGTATTACCATTACTTCTGCTGCTATTACCGCCTTCTGGAAAGGTTCTGCCAAACAGTACAAAGACGAGCATCGCTTCAACGTAATCGATACCCCGGGCCACGTTGACTTCACTATTGAAGTTGAACGTTCCCTGCGTGTACTCGACGGCGCGGTTGTTGTGTTCTGCGGTACTTCGGGTGTTGAGCCTCAGTCGGAAACCGTATGGCGTCAAGCCAACAAGTACGGTGTTCCGCGTCTTGTCTATGTAAACAAGATGGACCGTGCTGGTGCGAACTTCCTGCGCGTGATCGGTCAGATCAAGCAGCGTCTGGGTCACACTCCGGTGCCAATCCAATTGGCTATCGGTTCCGAAGACAACTTCCAGGGCCAGATCGATCTGATCACCATGGAAGCCGTCTACTGGAATGACGCCGACAAAGGTATGGTTCCTGTTCGCAAGCCTATCCCTGCAGAGTTGCAGGAACTGGCTGACGAGTGGCGCAATAACCTGGTTGAGGCTGCTGCCGAAGCCAGCGAAGAGCTGATGAACAAGTACCTCGAAGGTGAAGAACTCACCAACGTGGAAATCAAGGCCGCTCTGCGTCAGCGTACTATTGCTGGTGAGATCGTCTTGGCTGTTTGCGGTTCTTCCTTCAAGAACAAGGGTGTTCCCCTGGTTCTCGACGCCGTTATCGACTACCTGCCTGCTCCAACCGACATTCCTGCTATCAAGGGTACCAACCCTGATAACGAGGAAGAAGAGATGGAGCGTCATGCTGACGACAGCGAGCCGTTCTCGGCTCTGGCGTTCAAGATCGCTACTGACCCATTCGTGGGTACTTTGACCTTCGTCCGCGTTTACTCGGGCGTGTTGGCCTCCGGTGACGGCGTGATCAACTCGGTTAAAGGCAAGAAAGAGCGCGTGGGTCGTATGGTGCAAATGCACGCAAACGCCCGCGAAGAGATCAAGGAAGTGCGCGCTGGTGACATCGCGGCCCTGATCGGCATGAAGGACGTCACCACTGGTGAGACTTTGTGCGACGCTGCTAAGCCAATCATCCTGGTTCGCATGGACTTCCCGGAGCCGGTTATCTCGGTTGCCGTAGAGCCTAAGACCAAGGATGACCAGGAAAAAATGGGTATCGCTCTGGGCAAGCTTGCTCAGGAAGATCCATCTTTCCGCGTCAAGACTGATGAAGAGACTGGTCAAACGATCATCTCCGGCATGGGCGAGCTGCACCTGGACATCCTGGTTGACCGGATGCGCCGTGAGTTCAACGTCGAAGCCAACATCGGTAAGCCTCAGGTTTCCTATCGTGAGCGCATCACGAAGAACTGTGAAATCGAAGGCAAGTTCGTTCGTCAGTCCGGCGGTCGTGGTCAGTTCGGTCACTGCTGGATCCGTTTTGCTCCTGCTGACGAAGGTCAGGAAGGTCTGCAATTCGTGAACGAAGTAGTAGGTGGTGTGGTTCCTAAGGAATACATCCCTGCTATCCAGAAGGGCATCGAAGAGCAGATGAAGAACGGTGTTGTTGCCGGCTATCCGCTGATCGGCCTGAAAGCAACCGTTTTTGACGGTTCTTACCACGACGTCGACTCCAACGAGATGGCGTTTAAGGTGGCTGCTTCCATGGCAACCAAGCAACTGGCCCAGAAGGGCGGTGGTGAGTTGCTTGAGCCAATCATGGCGGTAGAAGTTGTTACACCTGAAGACTATATGGGTGATGTCATGGGCGACCTTAACCGTCGTCGCGGCATGATCTTGGGTATGGAAGACACGGTTTCCGGCAAAGTGATTCGCGCCGAGGTTCCGTTGGGTGAGATGTTCGGTTATGCGACCGACGTTCGTTCCATGTCCCAGGGTCGCGCAAGCTACTCTATGGAATTCAAAAAATACAACACAGCTCCGGCGCATATCGCTGAAACTGTATCCAAAAAACAAGGCTGATTCAGTCCTTTAGGCAAGGAGTTAATTGTCGTGGCTAAAGAAAAATTTGATCGTTCCCTACCGCACGTCAACGTTGGCACCATCGGTCACGTTGACCATGGTAAAACCACTCTGACTGCTGCTCTGACTCGCGTTTGCTCCGAAGTATTCGGTTCCGCAATCGTTGATTTCGATAAGATCGACAGCGCGCCAGAAGAAAAAGCTCGTGGTATCACCATCAACACCGCGCACGTTGAATACAACTCGCTGATCCGTCACTACGCTCACGTTGACTGCCCAGGTCACGCTGACTATGTGAAGAACATGATCACCGGTGCTGCCCAGATGGACGGCGCAATCCTGGTTTGCTCGGCCGCTGATGGTCCGATGCCACAAACCCGTGAGCACATCCTGCTGTCCCGTCAGGTTGGCGTTCCGTACATCGTGGTCTTCCTGAACAAGGCTGACCTGGTAGACGACGCTGAGCTGCTGGAACTGGTTGAGATGGAAGTGCGCGATCTGCTGAGCACTTACGACTTCCCAGGCGACGACACTCCGATCATCATCGGTTCTGCTCGTATGGCTCTGGAAGGTAACGACGAAAACGAAATGGGCACCACTGCCGTTCGTAAACTGGTTGAGACTCTGGACAGCTACATCCCAGATCCAGTTCGTGTTATCGACAAGCCGTTCCTGATGCCAATCGAAGACGTATTCTCGATCTCCGGTCGCGGTACTGTTGTAACTGGCCGTATCGAGCGCGGTATCGTCAAGGTTCAGGATCCACTGGAAATCGTTGGTCTGCGTGACACTACCGTCACCACCTGCACCGGTGTTGAAATGTTCCGTAAGCTGCTCGACGAAGGTCGTGCTGGCGAGAACTGCGGCGTTCTGCTGCGTGGTACCAAGCGTGACGACGTTGAGCGTGGCCAGGTTCTGGTTAAGCCAGGTTCGGTTAAGCCGCACACCAAGTTCGAAGCTGAAGTGTACGTGCTGAGCAAAGAAGAAGGCGGTCGTCACACTCCGTTCTTCAAAGGCTACCGTCCACAGTTCTACTTCCGTACTACCGACGTAACTGGTAACTGCGAACTGCCGGAAGGCGTTGAGATGGTAATGCCAGGCGACAACATCAAAATGGTTGTCACCCTGATCAAAACCATCGCAATGGAAGACGGTCTGCGCTTCGCTATCCGTGAAGGCGGCCGTACCGTTGGTGCTGGTGTTGTAGCTAAAATCATCGAGTAATTATCTCTTCTGAGGTAGCTCGGTTTTTTGAGAAGGCCTCCGCTTAGCGGAGGCCTTTTTTATTGGGTTGACACCTATCTGGGGCGTCTATAGAATTGCGCCTCCTTTTAACGGGCGTATTGCGCTCGCTGGGAATAGCAGCCGGAGTCTGAAATCCAATGCAAAATCAGCAAATCCGTATCAGGTTGAAGGCTTTTGACCATCGCCTGATCGACCAATCCACCCAGGAAATCGTGGAAACCGCGAAACGTACTGGGGCACAAGTGCGTGGTCCTATTCCACTGCCTACCCGCAAAGAGCGGTTCACCGTTCTGGTCTCCCCGCACGTCAACAAAGACGCGCGTGACCAGTACGAGATCCGTACTCATAAGCGCGTTCTGGACATCGTCCAGCCAACGGATAAAACCGTTGATGCTCTTATGAAGCTTGATCTGGCGGCCGGTGTGGAAGTACAGATCAGCCTCGGCTAAGACTCGGGTCTTAGTCGTGTAACGCTCTGAAATGGGCGGCCATAGCGGGTGAAAGCCCCGTACACTCATGAGGTTTACAACATGACTATTGGTGTAGTCGGTCGTAAATGCGGTATGACCCGTATTTTCACCGAAGAAGGTGTCTCCATTCCGGTCACGGTCATTGAGATCGAGCCGAATCGCGTCACCCAGTTCAAAACTGAAGAAACCGATGGCTATCGTGCAGTGCAAGTCACTGTCGGCGAGCGTCGTGCTTCGCGCGTGACTGCTGCTCAAGCAGGTCACTTCGCTAAAGCAAACGTTGCAGCTGGTCGTACTGTCATGGAGTTCCGTCTTGAAGATGGTGACTACCAGGCTGGCGATCTGATCAACGCTGAAATCTTCGCCGCTGGTCAACTGGTTGATGTAACCGGTCAGTCCAAAGGTAAAGGCTTCCAGGGTACGATCAAGCGTTGGAATTTCCGTGGCCAAGACAACACTCACGGTAACTCCGTTTCCCACCGCGTCCCGGGCTCTATTGGCCAGTGCCAGACTCCTGGTCGTGTATTCAAGGGCAAAAAAATGTCCGGTCATATGGGCGCTGAGCGCGTGACCGTGCAGTCCCTCGAAGTAGTGCGCGTCGACGCTGAACGCAATCTGTTGTTGGTCAAGGGTGCTGTTCCTGGCGCTACTGGCGGCAACCTGGTTGTACGTCCAGCGGCCAAGGCTCGCGGTTAAGGGGAAGCTGACATGCAATTAAATGTAAATGACGCTCAAGCGATCGAAGTTTCCGAACTGACATTTGGCGGCGAATTCAACGAGACGCTCGTTCACCAAGCAGTCGTGGCCTACATGGCCGGCGGCCGTCAAGGTAGCAAGCAGCAAAAGACCCGTTCCGACGTTCGTGGTGGCGGTAAGCGCCCTTGGCGTCAGAAAGGTACTGGCCGTGCTCGTGCCGGTACTATCCGTAGCCCAATCTGGCGTGGCGGCGGTACCACTTTCGCAGCTCGTCCACAGGATCACTCTCAGAAGCTCAACAAGAAGATGTATCGCGCAGCACTGCGCTCCATCCTTGCTGAACTCGTGCGTACTGATCGTCTGGTCGTGGTTCAGGACTTCGCTGTTGAAGGTCCAAAAACCAAAGATCTGCTGGGCAAGCTGAACAACATGAATCTGACCGACGTTTTGATCGTGTCCGAAGCTGTTGATCAGAACCTGTACCTGGCTGCTCGCAACCTGCCACACGTTGATGTACGTGACGTGCAAGGTTCCGATCCAGTTAGTCTGATCGCATACGACAAGGTGTTGATCACCGTGTCGGCCGTGAAGAAATTCGAGGAGCTGCTGGGATGAACCAGGAACGCGTATTTAAAGTTCTGCTTGGCCCGCACGTTTCCGAAAAGGCTACGGTTCTGGCTGACAAGAAAGGCCAGTTCGTTTTCAAGGTTGCAACTGACGCAACCAAGCTGGAAATCAAGAAGGCCGTCGAAAGCCTGTTCAGCGTGAAAGTAGAGCGTGTTACTACCCTGAATGTTCTGGGTAAGAGCAAGCGCACTGCTCGCGGTCTGGGCAAGCGTAATGACTGGAAGAAGGCAGTTATCTCCCTTCAGCCAGGCCAAGATCTCGATTTCAGCAGCAGTGCTGAGTAAGGAAGGGGTGCATCATGGCAATCGTTAAATGCAAACCGACTTCCCCTGGCCGCCGTTTTGTGGTCAAGGTGGTCAACCAGGAGCTGCATAAAGGCGCTCCTCACGCACCGCTGCTCGAGAAGAAATCGAAGACTGGTGGTCGTAACAACAATGGTCGTATTACCACTCGTCACATCGGTGGTGGCCATAAGCAGCATTATCGTCTGGTCGATTTCCGTCGCAACGACAAAGATGGCATCTCTGCCACTGTCGAGCGTATCGAATACGATCCAAACCGTACTGCTCACATCGCTCTGCTGCTGTACGCAGATGGCGAGCGTCGCTACATCATCGCGCCTAAAGGCGTGAGTGCTGGCGACCAGCTGATCGCAGGTGCCCTGGCACCGATCAAGCCGGGCAACGCTCTGCAACTGCGTAACATTCCAGTTGGTAGCACCGTACACGGCATCGAATTGAAGCCAGGTAAAGGCGCACAGATCGCTCGTTCCGCTGGTGCTTCGGCTCAGCTGATCGCTCGTGAAGGTGTCTACGTGACCCTGCGTCTGCGTTCTGGTGAGATGCGTAAAGTACTGGCTGAATGCCGTGCGACCCTGGGCGAAGTCTCGAACTCCGAGCACAGCCTGCGTTCGCTGGGTAAAGCTGGTGCCAAACGCTGGCGTGGCGTTCGCCCAACCGTTCGTGGTGTTGCCATGAACCCGGTTGACCACCCACACGGTGGTGGTGAAGGTCGTACCTCTGGTGGTCGTCATCCGGTATCGCCATGGGGCTTCCCGACTAAGGGCGCGAAGACTCGTGGTAATAAGCGTACCGACAAAATGATCGTCCGTCGTCGCAAGTAAATAGAGGGATACGACAGTGCCACGTTCTCTGAAAAAAGGTCCTTTTATTGATCTTCACCTACTGAAGAAGATCGAAGTGGCGGCGGAAAAGAACGATCGCAAACCAGTTAAGACCTGGTCGCGCCGTTCTATGATCCTGCCACAAATGGTCGGTTTGACCATCGCAGTACACAACGGTCGTCAACACGTCCCAGTTCTCGTTAACGAAGACATGGTCGGCCACAAACTGGGCGAGTTTGCCGGTACCCGCACTTACCGTGGGCACGTGGCAGACAAGAAAGCCAAGCGTTAAGGGGTTAGGAAATGGAAGTAGCCGCTAAGTTGTCGGGCGCTCGAATCTCCGCCCAGAAAGCCCGCTTGGTCGCCGACCAGATCCGCGGGAAGAAGGTGGGCGAAGCGCTCAACCTGTTGGCTTTCAGCAGTAAGAAAGCCGCCGAGATCATGAAGAAAGTGCTGGAGTCGGCCGTAGCCAACGCCGAGCATAACGAAGGCGCAGACGTTGATGATCTGAAGGTCAGCACCGTTTTCGTCAACGAAGGGCGTTCGCTGAAGCGTATCATGCCGCGTGCCAAAGGCCGTGCTGATCGCATCGTCAAGCGGTCTTGCCATATCACTGTCAAGGTTGCTGACAAGTAACGGAGTCGAAGAGATGGGTCAGAAAGTACATCCCATTGGCATTCGCCTGGGAATCGTCAAGGAGCACACCTCCGTCTGGTACGCAGACGGTCGGACTTATGCGGACTACTTGTTCGCTGATCTGAAGGTGCGTGAGTATCTCCAAGACAAACTAAAAAGCGCGTCCGTAAGCCGTATCGATATCCATCGTCCGGCTCAAACTGCACGTATCACCATCCACACCGCTCGTCCAGGTATCGTTATCGGGAAGAAGGGTGAAGATGTTGAGAAACTGCGTCAGGACCTGACCAAGCAAATGGGTGTGCCTGTGCACATCAATATCGAAGAGATCCGCAAGCCGGAGCTCGACGGTATGCTGGTTGCGCAGAGCGTAGCTCAGCAGCTGGAGCGCCGCGTAATGTTCCGTCGTGCTATGAAGCGCGCCGTGCAGAACGCAATGCGTATTGGTGCCAAGGGCATCAAAATCCAAGTGAGCGGTCGTCTCGGCGGTGCTGAAATCGCACGTACTGAATGGTATCGCGAAGGTCGTGTGCCGTTGCACACCCTGCGTGCCGACATCGACTATGCCAACTACGAAGCTCACACCACTTACGGTGTGATCGGTGTAAAGGTTTGGATCTTCAAAGGCGAAGTAATTGGTGGTCGCCAAGAAGAACTGAAACCACAAGCACCAGCGCCTCGTAAAAAAGCTGCTAAGTAAGGGGTACGCCAAATGTTGCAACCTAAGCGTACGAAGTTCCGCAAGCAGATGACAGGCCACAACCGTGGTCTGGCTCAGCGCGGTAGCAAAGTCAGCTTCGGCGAGTTCGCGCTGAAGTCTGTAGCTCGTGGTCGTCTCACCGCTCGTCAGATCGAGTCAGCGCGTCGTGCACTGACCCGTCACGTAAAACGTGGCGGCAAGATCTGGATCCGTGTATTCCCGGACAAGCCGATCTCCAAAAAGCCTCTCGAGGTTCGGATGGGTAAAGGTAAGGGTAACGTGGAATACTGGGTAGCCCAGATTCAGCCAGGCAAAGTCCTGTATGAAATCGAGGGTGTAACTGAAGAGCTGGCGCGTGAGGCTTTTGCCCTGGCTGCTGCAAAGCTGCCGCTCGCCACCGCCTTTGTTAAACGGACGGTGATGTGATGAAAGCGAATGAACTTCGTGAAAAATCCGCACAGCAGCTGAACGAGCAACTGCTCGGCCTGCTGCGCGACCAGTTCAATCTGCGTATGCAGAAAGCAACTGGCCAGTTGGGGCAGTCTCATCTGCTCTCGCAAGTTAAGCGTGACATCGCTCGCGTGAAGACTGTGCTCAACCAGCAGGCAGGTAAGTGATCATGGCTGAAGCCGAAAAGACTGTCCGTACGCTGACTGGCCGTGTTGTCAGCGACAAGATGGACAAAACCATCACCGTTTTGATCGAGCGTCGCGTTAAGCACCCGATCTACGGTAAATATGTTAAGCGTTCGACTAAGCTGCACGCGCACGACGAAACCAACCAGTGCCACATCGGCGACAAAGTCACTATTCGTGAAACTCGTCCGCTGGCCAAGACTAAGTCTTGGGCGCTGGTTGATGTTCTCGAACGCGCTGTGGAAGTCTAAGGACTAGGGGTCGGAGAAATTATATGATTCAGACTCAATCCATGCTCGATGTGGCCGATAACAGCGGCGCTCGCCGTGTTATGTGCATCAAGGTGCTGGGTGGCTCCCATCGTCGTTACGCTGGTATCGGTGACATCATCAAAGTTACCGTCAAGGAAGCAATTCCTCGCGGTAAAGTGAAAAAAGGCCAAGTGATGACTGCTGTTGTAGTCCGCACTCGTCACGGCGTACGTCGTGCTGATGGCTCCATTATCCGCTTTGATGGCAACGCTGCTGTTCTTCTGAACAACAAGCAAGAGCCGATCGGCACCCGTATCTTTGGGCCAGTGACCCGTGAACTTCGTACTGAGAAGTTCATGAAGATCGTCTCGCTCGCCCCAGAAGTGCTGTAAGGAGATCCGACATGCAAAAGATTCGTCGTGACGACGAGATCATCGTGATCGCCGGCAAAGACAAAGGTAAGCGCGGTAAGGTGCTGAAGGTTCTTGCTGATGACCGTCTGGTCATTGGTGGTCTGAACCTGGTCAAGCGTCATACCAAGCCTAACCCCGCGTCGGGCGTACAGGGCGGTATCGTCGAGAAAGAAGCGCCATTGCACGCTTCTAACGTCGCCATCTTCAACGGCGAAACCAACAAGGCTGATCGCGTTGGTTTCAAAGTAGAAGACGGTAAGAAAATTCGTGTCTTCAAGTCGACCCAAAAAGCGGTTGATGCTTGAACACTGCTAGGTAGATAAGACCATGGCACGACTAAAAGAGATTTACCGGAAGGAAATCGCTCCGAAGCTTAAGGAAGAACTTAAGCTTTCGAACGTGATGGAAGTTCCGCGCGTTACCAAAATCACCCTGAACATGGGTCTGGGCGAAGCGATCGGTGACAAAAAAGTCATCGAGCATGCTGTTGCTGACCTGGAAAAGATCACCGGTCAAAAAGTCGTTGTGACTTACGCTCGGAAATCCATCGCTGGCTTTAAAGTCCGTGAAGGTTGGCCGATCGGTGTCAAAGTGACTCTGCGCCGTGAGCGTATGTACGAGTTCCTGGATCGTCTGCTGTCGATCTCCCTGCCTCGGGTTCGCGACTTCCGCGGCCTGAATGCCAAGTCCTTCGATGGTCGTGGTAACTACAGCATGGGCGTGAAAGAGCAGATCATCTTCCCGGAAATCGACTACGACAAGATCGATGCTCTCCGCGGTCTGGACATCACCCTGACCACCACTGCCAAGAACGATGATGAAGGCCGCGCTCTGCTGCGTGCGTTCAAATTCCCGTTCCGCAACTGATTGGAGTAGGACCATGGCCAAGATGAGCATGAAAAACCGCGAGCTGAAGCGTCAGCTCACGGTTGCCAAGTACGCCAAGAAGCGTGCAGCACTGAAAGCTATCATCGTTGATCTGAACGCAAGTCCAGAAGCGCGTTGGGAAGCTACAGTAGCTCTGCAGAAGCAGCCACGTGACGCAAGCGCCTCGCGCATGCGTAACCGCTGCCGCCTGACCGGTCGTCCACACGGCGTTTACCGCAAGTTCGGCCTCGGCCGTAACAAACTGCGTGAAGCGGCAATGCGTGGTGACGTACCAGGTCTGGTTAAAGCCAGCTGGTAAGTACTTTCGAAGTCCAGGTGGCCAGGATCGCAAGATACTGACCACCGGTGGCCTAGAATCTGGAACAAGCCCCTTTTGGGGCTTGTTTCATTTCCGGAGTGTGTCTAAAATACGCGGCTCGCCTGAGCCCGTGTGTTTTATGCTCGGAGATTCTCGGTGACATATGTAGCCGCAAGGCTAATTTTTTTGTATTAGGAGCGTCTAGCCCATGAGTATGCAGGACCCGTTAGCGGACATGCTAACTCGTATCCGTAATGCCCAGATGGCTGAAAAGTCCGTCGTAAGCATGCCATCTTCCACGTTGAAGGTAGCTGTCGCCAAAGTCCTGAAAGACGAAGGCTACATTGCGGGTTATCAGATCAGCAGCGAAATCAAGCCACTGCTGTCCATCGAGCTGAAGTACTTCGAAGGCCGTCCGGTCATCGAGGAAGTGAAGCGCGTTAGCCGTCCAGGTCTGCGTCAGTACAAGTCCGTTGAAGATCTGCCGAAAGTTCGTGGCGGTCTCGGTGTGTCTATCGTCTCCACCAACAAAGGTGTGATGACGGATCGTGCTGCGCGCGCTGCCGGTGTCGGCGGCGAAGTTCTTTGCACTGTGTTCTAAGGGGGGATAAGCATGTCTCGCGTCGCTAAGAACCCCGTTAAGCTGCCAGCCGGTGTCGAAGTAAAATTCGCAGGCCAACAGCTTTCGGTGAAGGGTGCCAAGGGTACTCTTGAACTGAACATCCATTCGTCCGTTGAGATCGTTGAAGAAGCTGGTGAGCTGCGTTTCGCTGCTCGCAATGGCGATCAACAAACTCGCGCAATGGCCGGTACCACGCGTGCGTTGGTAAACAACATGGTCCAAGGCGTAAGCCAAGGCTTCGAGCGTAAGCTCCAGCTGGTCGGTGTTGGTTACAAAGCGCAAGCAAAAGGCACGGTTTTGAACCTGGCCCTTGGCTTCTCGCACCCAGTGGATTACGAACTGCCGGAAGGCATCACCGCTGAAACTCCTAGCCAGACCGATATCCTGATCAAGGGCATCGATAAGCAGCTGGTAGGTCAAGTGGCTGCCGAGATCCGCGACTTCCGTCCACCAGAGCCGTACAAAGGCAAAGGTGTGCGCTACGCGGACGAAGTCGTCCGTCGTAAAGAAGCCAAGAAGAAGTAGGGCATAGCAAATGACCGACAAAAAAGTTACTCGACTGCGTCGCGCTCGCAAAGCACGCCTGAAAATGCACGAACTCGAAGTCGTGCGTCTCTGCGTGTTCCGCTCGTCGCAGCACATCTACGCCCAGGTCATCTCGGCCGACGGCAACAAAGTCCTGGCAAGCGCCTCGACTTTGGATAAAGAACTGCGTGATGGTGCCACTGGCAACATCGACGCGGCCACTAAGGTTGGCCAGCTGGTCGCTACGCGTGCTAAGGCCGCTGGCGTCTCGCAAGTGGCTTTCGACCGCTCTGGCTTCAAGTACCACGGCCGCGTTAAAGCGCTGGCTGATGCTGCTCGTGAAGCTGGGCTGGAGTTCTAAGTTATGTCAAATAACGACCAAAAGCGCGACGAAGGCTACATTGAGAAGCTGGTTCAAGTTAACCGCGTAGCCAAGACCGTTAAAGGCGGCCGTATCTTCACCTTCACCGCGTTGACCGTGGTTGGTGATGGTAAGGGCCGTGTTGGCTTCGGCCGTGGCAAGTCGCGTGAAGTGCCTGCTGCGATCCAGAAGGCAATGGAAGCTGCTCGTCGCAACATGATCCAAGTTGACCTGAACGGCACCACCCTGCAGTACGCAATGAAGTCTGCCCATGGCGCTTCGAAGGTGTACATGCAGCCTGCCTCTGAAGGTACCGGTATCATCGCTGGCGGCGCTATGCGTGCTGTCCTCGAGGTTGCTGGCGTTCAGAACGTTCTGGCCAAGTGCTACGGCTCGACTAACCCGGTAAACGTGGTTCACGCCACTTTCAAAGGTTTGAAAGCTATGCAATCTCCTGAATCCATTGCCGCCAAGCGTGGCAAAAGCGTCAAGGAGATCTTCTGATCATGGCTACCGTTAAAGTAACGCTGATCAAAAGCATGACCGGCCGCATCCCTAACCACAAATTGTGCGTTAAGGGTTTGGGTCTGCGTCGCATCGGTCACACTGTAGAAGTCCAGGATACTCCCGAGAATCGCGGGATGATCAACAAGGCTTACTACATGCTGCGTGTCGAGGGTTAATCGATGAAACTCAATGATCTGAGTCCAGCGCCGGGTTCCCGTCGCGAAAAGCATCGTCCGGGCCGTGGTATCGGTAGCGGTTTGGGTAAGACTGGTGGCCGTGGCCACAAAGGTCAAACCTCCCGCTCCGGTGGCACCATCGCTCCAGGCTTTGAAGGCGGTCAACAGCCGCTGCATCGTCGCCTGCCGAAGTTCGGTTTCGTTTCCCTGAAGGCCATGGATCGCGCAGAAGTGCGTTTGTCCGAACTGGCTAAAGTGGAAGGCGACATCGTTACTCTGCAGACCCTGAAAGATGCCAACGTGATCAACGTCAACGTACAGCGTGTGAAAATCATGCTGTCCGGTGAAGTGACTCGCGCTGTCACTATCGGCAAGGGAATCGGCGCCACCAAAGGTGCGCGTTCGGCTATCGAAGCAGCTGGCGGCAAGTTCGAGGAATAAATGGCTAAGCAAGGTGCTCTCTCAGCGCTCGGCAAAGGCGGTATGTCTGAACTTTGGGCTCGTCTGCGTTTTCTGTTCCTGGCGATTATCGTCTACCGAATAGGCGCACACATCCCGGTTCCAGGTATCAACCCGGACCGACTCGCAGACCTGTTTCGACAGAATGAGGGGACCATTCTTAGCTTGTTCAACATGTTTTCCGGCGGCGCGCTGGAGCGGATGAGCATCTTTGCACTGGGGATCATGCCGTACATTTCGGCATCGATCATCATGCAGTTGATGAGCGCCGTCAGCCCGCAGCTGGAGCAGTTGAAGAAGGAAGGTGAAGCTGGTCGTCGCAAGATTAGCCAGTACACCCGCTACCTCACTGTCGTTCTTGCTCTTGTCCAGGCTGTTGGCATGTCCATCGGTCTGGCAGGGCAGGGCGTAGCGTTCACTGGTGACTTTGGCTTCCATTTCGTCGCGGTAACCACATTTGTGGCTGGTGCGATGTTCATGATGTGGCTGGGTGAGCAGATTACTGAGCGTGGTGTTGGCAACGGTATCTCGATGTTGATTTTCGCAGGTATCGTCGCCGGTCTTCCGAGGGCAATCGGGCAGTCTTTCGAGTCTGCACGTCAGGGTGATATCAATATCTTCGCCTTGGTTGCCATCGGTTTGCTGGCAGTAGCGATTATCGGTTTTGTGGTGTTCATTGAGCGTGGTCAGCGTCGTATTGCTGTTCACTACGCCAAGCGTCAGCAGGGCCGCAAGGTCTTCGCTGCGCAGACCAGCCACTTGCCGCTGAAAGTGAATATGGCCGGTGTTATTCCTGCTATCTTCGCGAGCAGCATTTTGCTGTTTCCGGCTTCGTTGGGTGCCTGGTTCGGTCAGTCTGAAGGTATGGGCTGGTTGCAGGACATCTCGCAGTCGATCGCTCCTGGTCAGCCGTTGAATATTCTGCTGTTTAGTGCAGGGATTATTTTCTTCTGCTTCTTCTATACGGCGTTGATGTTCAATCCGAAAGACGTAGCGGAAAACCTGAAGAAGTCCGGTGCCTTTATTCCGGGTATTCGTCCGGGCGAGCAGTCGGCGCGCTACATTGATGGCGTTCTGACCCGTTTGACCCTGTTCGGTGCTCTATATATGACGGCCGTGTGCTTGTTGCCCCAGTTCCTGGTGGTTGCAGCCAACGTTCCGTTCTACCTTGGCGGGACCTCGTTGCTGATCGTCGTCGTGGTTGTGATGGACTTCATGTCCCAAGTACAATCGCACCTCGTTTCGCACCAGTACGAATCCCTGATGAAGAAAGCCAACCTGAAGGGCTACGGCAGCGGCATGTTGCGCTGAGTACCCCATAAGGTTCGAGGAGTTGGTGATGAAAGTTCGTGCATCGGTGAAAAAGCTGTGCCGTAACTGCAAGATTATTCGCCGCGAAGGTGTTGTTCGAGTAATTTGCAGCGCGGAACCGCGTCACAAACAGCGCCAAGGCTGAGTGTGATCCGCTTGAAGCCCGGCAGCTAGTGCGCTGCCGGGTTGATTATTTGTTATTACAGCGATATTATCTCGCGCCCTATTTCTTGGCTTCCGGGGCGTAGGTAGCTGTCAATTGGAGTCCCACTGAATGGCCCGTATTGCAGGCGTTAACATTCCAGATAACAAGCACACTGTTATCTCGCTGACCTACATCTATGGTGTTGGTCGCACTACTGCGCAGAAAATTTGCGCAGTTGCTGGGGTAAACCCAGCCGCTAAGATCAAGGATCTGAGCGACGAGCAGATTGAATTGCTGCGTGGCGAAGTGGCGAAGTTCACCACTGAAGGTGACCTGCGTCGCGAAATCAACATGAAAATCAAGCGTTTGATGGACCTCGGTTGCTATCGCGGTCTGCGTCATCGTCGTGGTCTTCCAGTACGCGGTCAGCGTACCAAGACTAACGCGCGTACCCGTAAAGGTCCGCGTAAGCCGATCCGCAAGTAATCGCCCCAGCGAATCGACAGGAAAATTATCATGGCAAAACCTGCTGCTCGTCCTCGTAAAAAAGTTAAAAAGACAGTGGTTGATGGCATCGCCCACATCCATGCATCTTTTAACAACACCATCGTGACCATCACCGACCGTCAAGGTAACGCGCTTTCTTGGGCTACCTCTGGTGGTTCGGGTTTCCGCGGTTCCCGCAAGTCCACCCCGTTTGCTGCTCAAGTAGCTGCTGAACGTGCTGGTCAAGCTGCGCTGGAATATGGCCTGAAAAACCTCGACGTTAACGTCAAGGGTCCAGGTCCAGGTCGTGAGTCTGCTGTCCGTGCTTTGAACGGCTGTGGCTATAAGATCGCCAGCATCACCGACGTGACGCCAATCCCGCACAACGGGTGCCGTCCGCCGAAGAAGCGCCGCGTGTAATCCAGGAGATTGTAAAGAATGGCTCGTTACATTGGTCCAAAATGCAAACTCGCTCGTCGCGAAGGCACCGATCTCTTTCTGAAGAGCGGCGTGCGCGCGATCGAATCGAAGTGCAACATTGAAGCAGCACCTGGTATCCACGGCCAACGCCGCGGTCGCCAGTCCGACTACGGCACCCAACTGCGTGAAAAGCAGAAGGTCCGTCGTATCTACGGCGTTCTCGAGCGTCAGTTCAGCGGCTACTACAAAGAAGCTGCTGGCAAGAAAGGTGCAACCGGTGAAAACCTGCTGCAACTGCTCGAATGCCGTCTGGACAACGTTGTATACCGTATGGGCTTTGGTTCGACTCGTGCCGAATCCCGTCAGCTGGTATCGCACAAATCCGTCAGCGTAAACGGCCAAACCGTTAACGTCCCGTCCTACCAGGTTCGTGCTGGTGACGTGGTCGCGATTCGCGAGAAAGCAAAAAACCAACTTCGCATTGTCCAAGCTCTCGATCTGTGTGCCCAACGTGGCCGCGTAGAATGGGTAGAAGTAGACACTGAGAAGAAGTCGGGCGTTTTCAAGAACGTTCCTGCTCGCAGTGATCTGTCCGCCGACATCAACGAAAGCCTGATTGTCGAGCTCTACTCCAAGTAAGGGCTAGAAAATAGGTGCATCCATGCAGATTTCGGTAAATGAGTTCCTGACACCCCGCCACATTGATGTGCAGGTTGTCAGTCCAACCCGCGCCAAGATCACTCTCGAGCCTCTCGAGCGTGGTTTTGGCCACACCCTGGGCAACGCGCTGCGCCGCATCCTGTTGTCCTCAATGCCCGGCTGTGCAGTAGTCGAGGCCGAGATTGACGGTGTGCTCCACGAGTACAGCGCCATCGAAGGTGTACAGGAAGACGTAATTGAAATCCTGTTGAACCTTAAAGGTCTGGCTATCAAGCTGCACGGCCGTGACGAAGTTACGCTGACCTTGTCGAAGAAGGGTTCGGGGGTGGTTACCGCTGCCGATATTCAGCTGGATCATGATGTCGAGATCGTTAACCCCGATCACGTAATCGCTAACCTGGCGTCTAACGGCGCTTTGAACATGAAGCTCACCGTAGCTCGTGGTCGTGGTTATGAACCGGCCGACTCGCGTCAGAGCGATGAAGACGAAAGCCGCAGCATTGGTCGCTTGCAGCTTGACTCTTCGTTCAGCCCGGTTCGCCGCATCGCATACGTGGTGGAAAACGCCCGTGTCGAGCAGCGTACTAACCTGGACAAGCTGGTTATTGATCTGGAAACCAACGGTACTCTGGATCCTGAAGAGGCTATTCGCCGCGCTGCAACCATTCTGCAACAGCAGTTGGCTGCGTTCGTCGACCTCAAAGGTGACAGCGAACCAGTGGTAATCGAGCAGGAAGACGAGATCGATCCGATCCTGCTTCGCCCGGTTGACGATCTGGAACTGACTGTACGTTCGGCTAACTGCCTTAAGGCGGAAAACATTTACTACATCGGTGACCTGATCCAGCGCACCGAAGTAGAACTGTTGAAGACTCCGAACCTGGGCAAGAAATCCTTGACTGAAATCAAGGACGTTCTGGCCTCCCGCGGTCTGTCCCTCGGCATGCGCCTCGACAACTGGCCGCCTGCAAGTCTTAAGAAGGACGACAAGGCGACTGCCTGATCGTCGTAATCACCGAACGTGAGTTTGGTAAGGAATGAACCATGCGTCATCGTAAAAGTGGTCGTCACCTGAGCCGTACCAGCTCGCACCGCAAGGCCATGTTTCAAAACATGGCGGTGTCGCTGTTCGAGCACGAGCTGATCAAAACTACACTGCCGAAAGCCAAAGAACTGCGTCGCGTTGCTGAGCCGCTGATCACTTTGGCCAAGACAGACAGCCTGGCTAACCGCCGTCTGGCTTTCGACCGTACCCGTTCGAAAGCTATCGTTGGTAAGCTCTTCAACGACCTGGGCAAGCGTTATGCTACCCGTGAGGGTGGCTACCTGCGCATCCTCAAGTGCGGTTTCCGCACTGGCGACAACGCGCCTATGGCGTACGTCGAGTTGGTTGATCGTGCTACTGCTGGCGAAGCTGTATCCGCCGAGTAAGACGACAGTCTGCTACGAAAAACCGGGCCTAGTGCCCGGTTTTTTGTGGGCGATAGAAAAGCCCATGGCGGGTCTTGATTGAATTTTGGCTATGCGAGCCAGGGCATCGTTAGTAATTAACTATCGATAGGCATGATTTAATAAATTTGATGGTGTCATCTTCCTGGTCAATACTTCCTCCAAGCCGATTAGCCGGCAGTTCCAAGACTGACCTGAGGAAATTGAGCATGAGCCAGAAAACCCTTACAACCGCCAGCGGCGCTCCCGTTGCCGATAATCAGAATTCCCGTTCCGCCGGCCCGCGTGGCCCGTTGCTGCTCGACGACTTCCACCTGATCGAGAAGCTTGCCCACTTCAACCGTGAAAACATCCCAGAGCGTCGCGTACACGCCAAAGGCTCGGGAGCGTACGGAACCTTCACGGTCACCAAAGACATCACCCAGTACACCAGCGCCAAGCTGTTTGAAGCTGTTGGTAAGCAGACGCCGACCTTCCTGCGCTTCTCGACAGTCGGTGGCGAGCGCGGCTCCGCAGATACCGAGCGCGACCCACGTGGCTTTGCGTTGAAGTTCTACACCGAAGAAGGCAACTGGGACATTGTCGGTAACAACACCCCGGTGTTCTTTATCCGTGACCCGCTGAAATTCCCTGACTTTATCCACACCCAAAAGCGCCTGCCGCAAAGCAACCTGAAAAGCGCGCAGATGATGTGGGACTTCTGGTCGCATTCGCCTGAGGCGCTGCACCAGGTCACCATTCTGTTTTCAGACCGTGGCATCCCGGACGGCTACCGTCACATGCACGGCTTCGGTAGCCATACCTACAGCTTGATCAGCGCCAATGGCGAGCGTCACTGGGTGAAGTGGCACTACAAGACCAAGCAAGGCATCAAGAATCTGGCGCCTGCCGATGCGGCGCGCATTGCGGGTACTGACCCGGATTACGCCCAGCGCGATCTGTTTGAGGCCATCGAGCGTGGTGACTTCCCGAAATGGCGCGTCTGCATCCAGATCATGACTGAAGCCCAGGCCAACGCTCACTACGAGAATCCCTTCGACGTGACCAAGACCTGGTCGCAAAAAGAGTTTCCGCTGATTGAGGTCGGTGAGTTGGAGTTGAACCGCAACCCACTGAACTACTTCGCCGAAGTGGAGCAGGCAGCGTTCGGCCCAAGCAACATGGTGCCAGGTGTCGGTCTGTCCCCGGACCGCATGCTGCAAGGCCGTGTGTTCGCCTACGCTGACGCGCACCGCTACCGGATTGGCACTAATCATCAGCACCTGCCGGTGAATGCCTCGCGCAGTCCGGTCCATAACTACCAGCGTGATGGCTCTATGGCGTTTGGCAGCAACGGTGGCGCGGCTCCCAACTACGAGCCTAATAGCTATGGGGATGCACCTAAGCAGGCGCCGCAGTACGCAGAACCTGCCTTGGCACTCAGTGGCGCGGCGGATCGTTATGATCACCGTGAAGACACCGATTACTACAGCCATGCCGGTGCGCTGTTCCGCCTGATGAATGCCGAGCAAAAAGCGCTGTTGATCAACAACATCGCCGGCGCGATGGCGGGTGTTTCCAGCGATGTGGTTCAACGTCAGCTGCAACACTTCTTCAAGGCAGATCCGGCTTATGGAGAAGGAATCGCAACTGCGCTGGGTGTATCGCTTAACCAACTCTAAGTGATAAGCAGAACCGCCCTCATTTGGGCGGTTTTTGCGTTATTTCAGCTACTTTTCTCCGGAAATCTTCACTTTTCTGCCGTTCGTCCCGTGACCTGCAGGTCAGCATGGTTCAAACTAGGGCCTTTCAAGCAGGGAGATGTAGGGCGATGCAAGGTCACCCCGACGTAATCGATTACCTCAACACGTTGCTGACGGGCGAACTGGCAGCTCGTGACCAATATTTCATTCACTCGCGTATGTACGAAGACTGGGGCTTTACTGAGCTCTACGAGCGTATCAACCACGAAATGGAAGAAGAGGCACAGCACGCCGACGCGCTGATGCGTCGTATCCTGATGCTCGAAGGCACGCCGCGTATGCGTCCTGACGACCTGGATACCGGCACTACGGTGCCTGAGATGCTCGCCAGCGACTTGCGCCTGGAGTACAAAGTCCGCGCCGCGCTATGCAAGGGCATTGAGCTTTGCGAGAAGCACAACGACTACGTGACCCGGGAAATCCTGCGCGTACAGTTGAATGACACTGAAGAAGATCACACCTACTGGCTGGAAAAGCAGTTGGGCCTGATCAAGTTGATCGGCCTGGAGAACTACCTGCAATCGCAGTTCTGATTCAGCCAGCAATAAAAAAGCCCCTGTCACCGCTATGGTGACAGGGGCTTTTTGTTGGGCCTGGCAATCAGGCCCGGTCGCGCGCCAGCAGCGGCTTCAGATAGTAGCCAGTATGGGATTGCGGCATCTCGGAAACCTGCTCCGGCGTGCCCACTGCAATTATCTGCCCGCCCTTGGAGCCACCTTCCGGCCCAAGGTCCACCAGCCAGTCGGCCGTCTTGATCACATCCAGGTTGTGCTCGATCACCACCACGGTGTTGCCGTGATCACGTAAACGATGCAGCACGTCGAGCAATTGCTGGATGTCCGCGAAGTGCAGGCCAGTGGTCGGCTCGTCGAGGATGTACAGGGTCTTGCCGGTATCGCGCTTGGAGAGTTCACGAGACAACTTGACCCGCTGCGCTTCGCCACCGGACAGTGTTGTCGCTGACTGCCCCAGCTTGATATACGACAAGCCCACGTCCATCAGGGTCTGAAGCTTGCGTGCCAGGGCCGGCACGGCGTCAAAGAACACCCGCGCTTCCTCGATGGTCATCTCGAGGGTTTCATGGATGTTCTTGCCCTTGTATTTGATCTCCAGGGTCTCGCGGTTGTAGCGCTTACTCTTGCACACATCGCATGGCACGTAGATGTCCGGTAGGAAGTGCATCTCCACCTTGATCAAGCCGTCGCCCTGGCACGCCTCGCAGCGCCCACCCTTGACGTTGAAGGAGAAGCGCCCAGGTCCATAACCCCGGGACCGGGACTCCGGCACGCCGGCGAACAGTTCGCGAATCGGCGTGAACAGCCCGGTATAGGTCGCGGGGTTGGAGCGGGGGGTGCGACCAATCGGGCTCTGGTCGATATCCACCACCTTGTCCAGGAGCTCCAGGCCCTTGATGCTGTCATGCGCTGCAGCTTCCAGGGTGGTGGCGCCGTTCAACGCCGTGGCGCTGAGGGGGAACAGGGTGTTGTTGATCAGCGTGGATTTGCCTGACCCGGAAACACCGGTGACGCAGGTCAGCAGGCCCAAGGGGATTTCCAGGTCGACATTGCGCAGATTGTTGCCGCGCGCGCCCTTGAGGTGCAGCGCCTGTTTTTTGTTGCGTGGCGTACGCTTGGCTGGCACCTCGATTTTGACCCGGCCAGACAAGTATTTGCCGGTCAGGGAGTCCGGGTGGGCCATGACTTCGGCTGGCGTGCCCTGGGCAACGATGTGCCCGCCATGGACGCCAGCGCCGGGGCCGATATCGACCACATAGTCCGCCAGGCGAATGGCATCCTCATCGTGCTCGACCACAATCACCGTGTTGCCGATATCACGCAGATGCTTGAGCGTGCCCAGCAAGCGATCATTGTCGCGCTGGTGCAGGCCGATTGAAGGCTCGTCGAGGATGTACAGCACGCCCACCAGGCCTGCACCGATCTGGCTGGCCAGGCGAATGCGCTGGGCTTCGCCGCCGGACAGGGTGTCGGCACTGCGGTCCAGGGACAGGTAATCCAACCCCACATTGACCAGGAACTGCAGGCGCTCGCGGATCTCCTTGAGGATCTTGTCGGCAATCTCGCCGCGTCGCCCGGTCAGCTTCAATACACCGAAGTATTCGCAGGCATCACCGATGGGCAGGTTGGTCACTGCGGGCAATGTTTTCTCGCCCACCCATACGTGGCGTGCCTCGCGACGCAAGCGGGTGCCACGGCAATCCGGGCAGGGCTGGGTGCTGAGGAACTTGGCCAGTTCCTCGCGCACGCTGGCCGACTCGGTTTCCCGGTAGCGGCGCTCCAGGTTGGGCACGATGCCTTCGAATGGGTGGGAGCGCTTGACGATATCGCCACGGTCATTCAGGTATTTGAAATCGACGTTCTGCGAGCCGCTGCCATGCAGGATGACTTTCTGCTGCTCTGCAGGTAGCTCGTTGAACGGTACTTCCAGGCTGAATTTATAGTGGGCAGCCAACGACCCGAGCATCTGGAAGTAGTAGACATTGCGCCGGTCCCAGCCGCGTATGGCGCCCTCCGCCAGCGTCAGGTCGCCATTGACCAGGCGCTTGATATCGAAGAACTGCTTGACCCCCAACCCGTCACAGGTCGGGCAGGCGCCGGCCGGATTGTTGAAAGAGAACAGCTTGGGTTCCAGTTCGCTGATGGCATGGCCGCAGATCGGGCAGGCGAAGCGTGCAGAGAAGATGATTTCTTCACCGGGCTCGTCGTCCATCGGTGCGACCAGGGCGATACCGTCCGCCAGCTTCAGCGCGGTCTCGAACGACTCCGCCAGGCGTTGCTGCAGGTCGGCACGTACCTTGAAGCGGTCGACCACCACATCAATGGTGTGCTTCTTCTGCTTATCCAGCTTCGGTGCTTCGTCCAGCTCATACAGCTTGCCGTTGATCCGGGCACGGACAAAACCCTGGGCGCGCAGCTCTTCGAAGACCGACAGGTGTTCGCCCTTGCGCTCGCGGATCACCGGCGCCAACAGCATCAGCTTGGCGCCTTCCGGCTGGGCCAGCACCAGGTCAACCATCTGGCTGACGGTCTGGGCTTCCAGCGGGATATCGTGATCCGGGCAGCGTGGAATACCTACGCGTGCGTACAGCAGGCGCAGGTAGTCGTAGATTTCGGTGATGGTGCCCACGGTGGAGCGTGGGTTGTGAGAAGTCGACTTCTGTTCGATGGAAATGGCTGGCGACAGGCCTTCAATGGTGTCGACATCAGGCTTTTCCATCATCGACAGGAACTGCCGGGCATAGGCCGACAGCGACTCCACATAACGACGCTGGCCTTCGGCATACAGCGTATCGAACGCCAGCGATGACTTGCCGGACCCGGACAAGCCGGTGATGACAATCAGTTTGTCCCGGGGCAGGGTCAGGTCGATGTTCTTCAGGTTGTGGGTTCTAGCCCCACGAATCAGGATCTTGTCCAAGATGGCCTCGCACGGCGGGCGTATAAATAATGCAGGAGTATACGGCTAAAGACTGGATGAATATACACTGTCAGTTTGCCCATTTCAGCCTTACATGAAAGCTGCGCGGCAAAGCGCCGCATATACCCTCTCAATCGATGGGACTGGTAGAATCGCCGCCGGTTCACACGAGGTTTTTCCATGCACGATCCCCACAGCGAACGCATGAGTAGCGGCGAGACCCGAGCGGCAAGCGGTCTGGCCCTGGTGTTCGCCTTCCGTATGCTGGGCATGTTCATGGTGTTGCCGGTACTGGCGACCTATGGCATGGACCTCGCAGGCGCGACCCCGGCCTTGATTGGCCTGGCGATTGGTGCCTATGGTCTGACCCAGGCGATTTTCCAGATTCCGTTCGGGATCATTTCCGACCGCATTGGCCGCCGGCCGGTGATCTACCTGGGGCTGATCGTGTTCGCCCTGGGCAGCGTGCTGGCAGCCAATGCCGATTCGATCTGGGGCGTGATCGCCGGACGTATCCTGCAAGGTGCCGGGGCGATTTCTGCGGCGGTGATGGCGCTGCTGTCAGATCTGACCCGCGAGCAGCATCGCACCAAGGCCATGGCCATGATTGGCATGACCATCGGTCTTTCGTTTGCCGTTGCGATGGTGGTTGGCCCGCTGCTGACCCGCGCGTTCGGCTTGCACGGCCTGTTCCTGGCCACCGGCGGCATGGCGCTGGTCGGGATCGTGATCGTGGCCTTTATGGTGCCGCGCTCCACCGGGCCGCTGCAGCACCGTGAATCGGGCGTGGCAAAGCAAGCATTGCTGCCGACGCTCAAGCACCCCGACCTGCTGCGCCTGGATTTAGGTATCTTTGTATTGCATGCGATGCTGATGTGCAGCTTCGTCGCCTTGCCCCTGGCCCTGGTGGAAAAAGCCGGGTTGCCCAAGGAGCAGCACTGGTGGGTCTACCTCACCGCCTTGTTGATTTCATTCTTCGCCATGATCCCGTTCATCATCTACGGCGAGAAGAAACGCAAAATGAAACGAGTTTTACTCGGCGCCGTCGCGACATTGATGCTCACTGAACTATTCTTCTGGCAGTTCGGCGACAGCCTACGGGCACTGGTAATCGGCACGGTGGTGTTTTTCACCGCGTTCAACCTGCTGGAGGCGTCACTGCCTTCGCTGATCAGTAAAGTTTCACCGGCAGGCGGCAAAGGCACGGCAATGGGGGTGTATTCCACCAGTCAGTTCCTTGGTTCGGCGCTGGGCGGCATCATGGGCGGCTGGATGTTCCAGCATGGCGGTTTGTCGGTTGTGTTCCTCGGATGCGCCGGGCTGGCTGCACTTTGGCTGGTCTTTGCTGTTACCATGCGCGAACCTCCCTACGTCACAAGTCTGCGTTTGCCGCTATCGCCCGAGGCGATCCGTGAAAGCGGTCTGGTAGAGCGCCTGAAGGCCGTCGTAGGGGTAACAGATGCAGTCGTGGTCGCTGAAGAGGCGGCCATTTACATCAAATTGGACACCGAACTATTGGATCGCGCGACGCTCGAGCAACTGGTCAACCCAGTGCCGACAGCGCGCCCAGCCTAGGAGAACGTTATGGCCCGTGGGGTTAACAAAGTCATATTGGTCGGTACATGCGGCCAGGATCCCGAAGTTCGCTACTTGCCTAACGGTAACGCCGTGACCAACCTGAGTCTGGCGACCAGCGAACAATGGACCGACAAGCAGACCGGCCAGAAGGTCGAGAAAACCGAATGGCACCGTGTATCGATGTTCGGCAAGGTTGCAGAGATCGCCGGTGAATACCTGCGCAAGGGTTCGCAGGTCTACATCGAAGGCAAACTGCAGACCCGCGAGTGGGAAAAAGACGGTATCAAGCGTTACACCACCGAAATCGTGGTCGACATGCAAGGCACCATGCAACTGCTGGGCGGCCGTCCACAGGGCGACCAACAGGGCCAGGGCGGTATGTCCAACTCGGCGCCGCGTCCACAGCAGTCGCGTCCGCAGCCAAGCCAGCAGCCACAGCGTGAGTCGCGTCCAGCGCCACAGCAGGCAGCACCGCAGCCGGCCGCTGACTTCGACAGCTTTGATGACGATATCCCGTTCTAAGGTATCGAAGCCAAACGCTGCAAATTGAAAACCGCGCCGCCGACCAGGCTACGCGGTTTTTTCATGCCCATTATTCAGCTCAAAGCTGTGCGAAGTTCAACATATCGTCGTTAACTCGCTGCTTGTGAGTGTCGGTCAGCCCATGAGGTGCGCCGCTATACACCTGCAAAAGGGCGTGTGGAATCAAACGTTGGCTCTCCAGTGCCGATGGACGGATTGGCACGATTTGATCGTCACTGCCATGGATAATGAGCGTCGGCATACTGAAGTGCGTCAGGTCCTCCCGAAAGTCAGTCTCTGAAAATGCCTTGATGCTATCGAAGGTGTTGATGTGCCCGCCCATTACACCCTGCATCCAGAACGAATTGATCAAGCCTTGGGAACGTTCGATACCCGCGCGGTTGAATCCGAAGAATGGGCCACTGGCCAGATCAAGATACAGCTGCGAGCGATTAGCGAGGGAGTTGGCACGCATCCCATCGAAAACCTCGATTGGAGTGCCGTAAGGGTTGCTGGGGGTCTGCAACATCAGGGGCGTTACCGAGCAGATCAACCCCGCCTTTGCTACACGAGCAGTGCCATGACGCGCGATGTAGCGTGCAACTTCACCCCCACCGGTAGAAAACCCGAAAAGTATCAGGTTGGTCAGATCCAGGTGTTCGATCAGTTCGGCCAGGTCATCGGCGTAGTGGTCCATGTCATTGCCATCCCAGGGCTGGCTTGAGCGGCCGTGCCCTCGGCGGTCATGCGCAATGGCACGAAAACCGTTGTTGGCGAAATGCAACATCTGCGACTCCCAACTGTCGCTGTTTAGCGGCCATCCGTGGCAAAACATTACGGGTTGGCCGCTACCCCAATCTTTGTAAAAAATATCGTTGCCTTCACGTGTTTTAAGATAAGCCATGGCATAGCTCCAATGACGTATTGATGTGGCTGCGATAGCCAGAAAAATCGTCCGTGGACACTACGCTGGCCCCTTTTATTCGTGACCATTTCAAAGGTCGCACCTAGGCTGGTCGAAAATAAGGTTAGTCCGATTTCGCGAGTGTCGCGCCGGGAAGATAAGCAGCTTTCAATGCTGCGCTAATCACCCGCGCTCAAAACCGCTTTAACCCGTGAAGGCACGTTGCCAGATGCAATGGCGCCATTGCCTGCGCCACCAACCCTGGAGTTTGTCCTCGTGGCTCACAAGATTTAGGCTGTGCCCACCGACAAAAAAGTAGGAACGCCGTGATGACCTGGTCAGCCAAGCAATACACGTTGTTTGAACAGCAGCGTACCCGCCCCGTCCACGACCTAGTGGCGGCCATACCCAATACCGAGGTGCGTACCGCCGTCGACCTGGGGTGTGGGCCTGGCAACTCCACGCAAGTGTTGGCCCAGAGGTTCCCGCGAGCGCAAGTCTGTGGCATGGACAGCTCCGACGACATGTTGGCCGATGCCCGCAAACGCTTGCCGGCGCTGCGCTTTGAGCAGGCCGATATCGGCGCCTGGCAGCCTGCGCAACAGTTCGATGTGATCCTTGCCAACGCCTCGCTGCAGTGGGTGCCCGACCACGCCAGCCTCTACCTGCACCTGGTGGCGCAACTGGCACCGGGCGGTACGCTGGCGGTGCAAACCCCGGACAACCTCAACGAACCCGCCCATCGCCTGGCCCGTGAAGTGGCAGCGCAAGGGCCGTGGGCGGGCAAGATCGGCGCGGTCAAACATGAAGCGCGTCACCCGGCGAGTTACTACTTTGAATTGCTGAGCAAGCATTGCAGTGCCGTGGATGTATGGCACACCACTTATTACCACCCGCTCAGCGGCCATGAGGCGGTGGTGGAGTGGTTCAAGGGCACGGGCCTGCGGCCATTCCTGGCGTTGCTGGATGAGGCCGAGCAAGGCGCCTTCCTTGACGCCTATCTGGCGCGCATCCGCGAGGCTTACCCGGCCCTGGCCGATGGCACAGTGTTGCTGCCGTTTCCACGCCTGTTCATTATCGCCACGCGCTGACAGTCAGCTTTCAGGCCTTGAGGAACTCGTCCGCCGAAACCACGCTGGCATAGGCAAATGCCAGCGACGCCATGTAGGCCTCATGCACCTGGGCCGCCGCAACAGTCTTGCCATTGAATTCCAGGTCACGGGTGGCACAGGCATCGTGGATCACGGTAACGGTGTAGCCATAGTCCGCCGCCGCCCGAACCACGGCGTCGATGCACATATGGCTCATGCTGCCCACCACCACCAGGTCGGTGATGCTGCGCTGTTCCAGCACCTCGCGCAGGTTGGTTTGGCGAAACGCATTCACAAAATGCTTGAGCACCACCGGTTCGTCATTCTCGTTCAGCACCTTGGGATGCAAGTGCGCGCCTTCGGAGCCAGGCGTGAAGAAGGGGGCGTCGTCGGAAGTGAACTCATGGCGCACATGGATCACCGCATCACCTGCCTGGCGGAACGCCTGGAGCAGCTGTCGTGCCTTGTCTGCGGCAGCCTCGACACCAACCAGTGGCCATTTGCCCTGGGGGAAGTAGTCGTTCTGGATATCAATTAGGATAAGTGCTTGCTTGGCCATGAGTATTTTCTCGTGATGGGTTGATGCGTCCAGTATCGTGGCTGGCGCGAGGCTCAGGGATTGGCTGCACCGACAATAACAGGGGGAAAACTGACAATGGCTCTGGAACGCTCGATCGTCGAGCTTGGCGTGCTGATTTACAGCGGTGCGCAGATGGCTGCTGTACACGGTTTGACCGACCTGTTTGGGGTCGCCAACCGCATCGCCGCCGAGCATCAGGCCGAGCAGTTGCCCGTGTTGCGTATCAGCCATTGGCAGGTTGATAGCGATGGTACTCCTGTTCGGGCTTTCGACAGCTTGCCTGGGCCCGAACAACCTTTGATGGCGGTGCTGGTACCGCCCTCGATTGGTGAATTCTGCGAAGAACAGGCGCCGCCCCGGCTGTTGCAGTGGCTGCGCGAGCAACATGCAGCCGGCACGGTGCTGGGAGGCGTGTGCATCGGTTCGATCATGCTGGCGCGCAGCGGCTTGCTCGATGGGCGCAGCGCCACCACCCACTGGTCTTCGGCCAGCACCTTTGCCAGTCGTTTTCCCGCGGTGCGCTTGGAGGCCGACAAACCTATCGTCGATGATGGCGACCTGATTACCACCGCCGGGCTGATGGCCTGGTCCGAACTGGGCCTGCGCCTGGTCGACCGCCTCATGGGCCCGAGCATCGCGGCCGGCACCGCGCGTTTTCTGGTGATTGAACACAGTGACAGCGCAAGCCAGTGCGGCAGCAATTTTGCACCGATCCTGAGCCATGGTGATGGGGCGATCCTCAAGGTCCAGCACGCCTTGCAAGCCAGCGGGGCGGTGGATGTTTCGCTTGCGGCAATGGCGCAGGCAGCCGGCCTGGAAGAACGCACTTTCCTGCGCCGTTTTCGCACTGCCACCGGCCTCAAACCCACCGAATACTGCCAGCACCTGCGGGTCGGCAAAGCGCGGCAGATGCTTGAATTTACCAATACCACCATTGACCACATCGCCTGGACCGTGGGTTATCAAGACCCCAGCGCCTTTCGCGCAATCTTCAAAAAAATCACCGGCCTTGCGCCCAGCGATTACCGCAACCGATTCGGGGTAAAAGCCCCCGCCTGACGACCGGACACCCCGCTCCCACATTTTTGCTCGCTGCCAGGCCCTGCATCGTGCAGAACGCCGGACCCTTGATCACGCTTCGTGCAGAATGAGGCAGGCCAAATGCCATCTCCTTCCCGCTAACCGCTTGATCTGCCAACCTTTTGCCCCGAGCGTAGCTTGGCCTGAACCCTGCAACCCTAGTGCTACACACCTGCAAGCCTTGCCCAAGGGGGACGCATGACCCCGACCAACCGTAAAAAAATCGTGGTGGCCCACTCGATCCGGCCCGACGCGCCCCTTCATGAAGTGGAAACCAACCGCGCCCTCGCTCGCTGGCTGGCGCAAATCCTCGGGCTCGACTACGGCGGTAGCTACAGCGTCGACCAGCACGCCCAGGCGGACCTGTACCTGCTGCCCACCCAGACACTAGTCGGCCCGGCCCAGGCATTGAGCCTGGGCGTAAAGGGCCCGGAGGACTTGTGGGGCGGTTACGTTGACCATGATTTCATCTGCACCAAAGCCATTACCCACGGCCTGCATGGCCCTGACGCGGTGGCGCCCGAGGGCTGGTCGCCGCTGTTTGCCGAGCGGGTACGCGCCGTGGTGCTCGACGGCCTGAGCGTGTTTGCCGTGCAAGATGCTCGCGCGGCCGCCATGCAGTTGCTGGAACTCGGGCCGATCCGCCTGAAGCCGGTGCATGCCTGCGCTGGTCGGGGCCAAGAGGTGGTCGACAGCCTCAAGCAATTCGACGCAATCCTGGCCCGCGCCGATGTGGCAGACCTGTTCGCCCAAGTTGTGGTGCTGGAACAAGACCTACAAGATGTGGTGACTCACAGCGTCGGCCAAAGCTTTATTGGCGGGCGGGTGTTCAGTTACTGCGGCGAGCAATACCTGACCCAGGACGGGCAGGGCGAAGCCGTCTACGGTGGCTCCAACCTGCTGGTGGTGCCGGGGTACTACGAAGAGCTGCTGACCCTGTCGCTTGGCGAGGATGTGCGCCTGGCCATTGAGCAGGCACAAGTCTTCGATAACGCCGCCGATGAGGCCTATCCTGGTTTTTATGCCTCGCGGCGCAATTACGACATTGCCCAGGGCCTGGACAGCCAAGGTACGCAGCGCAGTGGTGTGTTGGAGCAGTCCTGGCGCATGGGCGGCGCCAGCAGCGCGGAGGTCGCGGCGTTGCAGAGCTTTATCAACGATCCCGGCCTGCGTGCGATTCGCGTATCGTCCGTGGAGACCTATATCGACCAGCCATTGCCCGCCAATGCCATCGAGATCTATCGCGGCCCGGCAGAAAACAGCGACTTTCTTCTCAAGTACGTAACGGTCCAACCCTATGACGGCTAGAAGCGAAACCATCACCATTGATATCGACGATGAACAGATGAGCGGGACCTTTCTCAGTCCCAAGTCAAAAGTGCCCGGGGTGTTGTTTGTGCACGGCTGGGGCGGTAGCCAAGAGCGCGACCTGGAGCGGGCCAAGGGCATCGCCGGCCTCGGTTGTGTGTGCCTGACCTTTGATCTGCGCGGGCATGCTGGCAATGGCATTCCCTTGTCGCGAGTCACCCGGGAGGACAACCTGCGGGACTTGCTCGCGGCCTATGATCGCCTGCTGGCGCACCCGGCCATCGACACCTCGGCGGTGGCGGTGGTGGGCACCAGCTACGGGGGGTACCTGGCAGCGATCCTCACCTCCCTGCGCCCGGTGCGCTGGCTGGCACTGCGCGTGCCGGCGCTGTACCGCGACCAGCAATGGCACACCCCCAAGCGTGACCTGGATAAAGCCGACCTGATGGATTACCGCAGCACGCTGGTGCACGCCGAAACCAATCGCGCACTGCACGCCTGTGCTGCCTTTACCGGGGATGTGTTGATCGTCGAGTCGGAAACCGACGACCACGTGCCCCATGCCACCATCATGAGCTACCGCGCTGCCTGCCAGCAGACCCATTCGCTGACGCATCGGATCATCGACGGTGGCGACCACTCATTGAGCGACCCGGTGTCCCAGCAGGCCTATACCTCGATCCTGGTGGACTGGATCACCGAGATGGTGGTGGGCGAGCGGTTGAGCATCATTCAATCCCAATGACGGGTTTTACGCGGGTGTTTTCTTCACCCGCAAAGCCTTGGCCTTCGCCTCTACGGCGAGGTACATCACCAGGGCGATCAGCAACGGCAAGATAAAATAGATCGCCCGGTAGGCAATCAATCCGGCGAGCAGGCTGCCCCGTGAGGCTTCATGTTGCAGCAGGGCGATAAACACCGCCTCCAACACGCCCAGGCCGGCCGGAATATGCGTCACCACACCGGCAATCGCGCTGATCAGCAACACCCCCAGCACCAGCGGGTAGTCGAGCTTGGCCGGCAGCAAGGTAAAGATCACCGCCGCCATCAGCGACCAGTTCAACGCACCGAGGGCCAGTTGCAGGCATGCCATGCGCAGCGACGGCAGGTTGATCTCGATCCCGCGAATCGACCAGGCGCGTTTCCTGGAGAACTGACAGGCAGCCAGATAGCCGAGGCTCGCCAATACCAGCAATACGCCAACACCTTGCAGGGCGCCGCTACTGAGTTTCCAGCCCGGCGGCATCGTCACCAGGCCGCTGCTGAACACCGCCCCGGCGATGGCCATATAGCCAAACCAATTGGTGGCCAGGCTCAAGCCAAGGATTTTCGCGATATTGGCGTTGCTGACTCCCAGCCGCGAATACAGCCGGTAGCGCATGGCAATCCCGCCGACCCAGGCGCTGAGGTTGAGGTTGAACGCGTAACTGATGATGCCCACCGGCAGGATCTGCTTCCAGCGCAAGGGCTGGCGGATGTAGGTCCGCCCGATCAGGTCAAAGCACGCATACACCAGGAAACTGCACAGCGTCAGCCCGGCCGCGATCCACAAAGTGCGTAGCTTGAAGTCGCTGAGGGTGGCAAATACTTCGCTCCAGTCGATACGCCGCGCGAGCAGGGTAAAGAGCACGATCAGCAACAGGAAGAAGGCGACGGTCAGCGGCTTCTTCCAGCGTTTGAACGCATGGGCGCGCGCATCAGCTGTGTGGGCTTGGCTCATGGTCCTGGCTCCCGGCATGCACGAAGGGCTTCAAGCGCGGTTTGTGTGCGGGTAGCCAGCCGGTCCAGGCCGGGAAGTGCCGCAGTACATGGAACACCACAAACCCCACGGTCACCCGCCACAACCAGCCGCGCGGGGTGCGGTTTTCCGGCATGGTCTTGCAGTGGTTGCGGCTCAAGTCTTCCAGGCGCTCGAACAAGTGTTGATTGAACTCCCGGTCACGAATCAGCACGTTGGCCTCCAGGTTCAGTGACAGGCTCAACGGGTCGAGGTTGCTCGAGCCCACGGTGCTCCACGCCTCATCCACCAGGGCCACCTTGCCGTGCAGGGGGCGCTGGCAATACTCGTGGATCACCACGCCTTCCTTGAGCAGATAGTCGTAGAGCATGCGCGCCGCCAGCTTGGCCAGCAGCACATCGGGCTGGCCCTGCATGATCAACTGCACCTGCACACCGCGCCGGGCGGCATTGCGCAGTTCCCGCAGCAGGCGGTAACCGGGAAAGAAGTAAGCGTTGGCGATCACCACGCGCTGGCGGGCGTGGCGCAGGGCGTGCAGGTAGGCCTCTTCGATATCGCTGCGGTGTTGCAGATTGTCGCGGTAGATCAGGCGTACCAGGCCTTCGCCGTCGTCGGCCGCCCAGGACGGTTGCTGGCGCCGTCGCCAACCGCGCCGCGTGCGCACCGGGCGGCCACTTTGCGCCAGGGCAAAGTGATGCAGGTCCGCCACGGCCGGCCCGATCACCTGCACCGCATAATCCTGCTTGGCCTCGGGGCCGAAGTCCGCCAGATGGTCTGCAGAAAAATTGATCCCGCCGATAAACCCCACCTCAGCGTCCACGACCACGATCTTGCGGTGCAGGCGGCGAAACCAGTTGGTGCGAAACCCCAGGGTCTTGGGCGCCGGGTCGAACATCTGCACCGTGACCCCGGCCTGGGACAACTCGCCGAGAAACCCGGGGCTCAGTTCGCCGCAGCCAAAGCCATCAAGACTGACCACTACCTTCACCCCACGCTGGGCGGCCTCGATCAGAATCCGGTGCAGTTCATGGCCGACCTTGTCTTCGAACAGAATGAATGTCTCCAGGAGGATTTCCTGGCGAGCCTGGCGCAGAGCCTCGAAGACCTTGGGGAAGTACGCCTCGCCGTTTTCCAGCAGTTGCACCTGGTTGCCGGGTTGCCAGCCGTAGTCCGGGTCCCTGGCTCTGGCGTCATCGGGTGGCTGATCGGTGGCGATGTGTTCCACGGCGCCGTTCATAACTCAATCTCCACCGACAGTGGTGCGTGATCGGACAAGTGCGACCAGGGTCGGGCCGTCAGCACTTGCGCGTGATGGACCTTGAGGTTGCGCACGTAAATGCGGTCCAGCGGCAGCAAGGGCAGGCGCGCCGGAAACGTACGCGCCGGTTTGCCATGGGCCTGCACAAACACTTCCTGCAGGCCGCTGTGGCTCAGATCGGCCTGCTGGCGCCAGTCATTGAAGTCACCGGCGACGATCAGCGGCGCGGCGCCGGGGATCTCGGCCACCCGCTGGGCCAGCAATTTGAGCTGTTGTTGGCGATGCACCTCGCGCAGCCCCAGGTGCACGCAAATGGCGTGCACCTCCTGGCCGGTGCCGGGCAGGCGTAGCACGCAATGCAGCAGCCCGCGGCTTTCGTGGCCGCTCTGGGAGATATCGAGGTTGTCATAGCGAATGATCTGGAATTTCGACAGCAACGCGTTGCCGTGGTCGCCATGGGGATACACCGCGTTGCGCCCGTAGGCGAACTGCGGCCAGATACTGTCGGCGAGAAACTCATACTGCGGCATGCTCGGCCAGTTGCTGTAGCGCCGGGGGTGGTGCTCATGGGTGCCATGCACCTCCTGCAAGAACACCACATCCGCTGCGACACCCCGCACCGCTTCGCGCAATTCCGGCAGGATGAAGCGTCGATTGAGGGCAGTGAAGCCCTTGTGGGTATTGACTGTCAGCACCTTGAAGCGGGTGATGGCAGCAGTGGGCGTGACAGGCACCCATTCTGGAATCACAGCCATGGTGGCTCCCGTGGGTTGGCGGGGCAGTGGCCTCCGTTCGTTAATGGCTGACTGTGGTGCTCGCGCGAAAGTTTCGACGATCCTACAAACGGCGCGCTGTCCTAACGCCACTTAGTAAGTGACGGTTGCGCTACAAACCCGCAAAATGCAACGATTCTGGCAAATACCAACGGCACGGCATCAACGCCTGTCGACAATAGCCATCGTTCCAAACAGACCGGGCCTGCTCAATTTATGCGAATGCGCCTTATGTTACTGGGCGGCGGGAATGCCCTCGGGCAGGCGCTGATTCGCCTCGGTGCGGAGGAAGATATCGGTTTCCTCGCCCCGCGCCCGCCCCAAGACGGCTGGGATGCCGCCAGTCTTACCCAATTGCTCGACGACACCCGTCCCGATGCCTTGATCAACCTCGCCTACTATTTCGACTGGTTCCAGGCCGAGAGCGTGAACGAGGCCCGTCTGGCCGGGCAGGAATCTGCCGTCGAGCGCCTGGCGCAGCTGTGCCAACACCACAACATCACGCTGCTGCAACCGTCCAGCTACCGAGTGTTCGATGGCTCGCGCGCCACGGCCTACAGCGAAAAAGACGAGCCGGTGCCCCTGGGCCTGCGCGGCCAGGCGCTATGGCGCATTGAGCAGAGTGTGCGTGCTACCTGCCCGCAACATGTGCTGCTGCGCTTTGGCTGGTTGCTCGATGACAGTGTCGACGGTGCGCTTGGGCGCTTCCTGGCGCGTGCCGAGAAGTCCGAGGAGTTGTTGCTGGCCGATGATCGACGGGGCAACCCGACGACGGTGGACGATGCGGCACGGGTGATTATCTCGGTGCTCAAGCAACTCGATTGTGCGGCGCCGTTGTGGGGCACCTACCATTACGCCGGGCAAGAGGCGACCACCCCTGTGGCCCTTGGCCAGGCGATCCTCACCGAAGCGCGCAATTTCCATGCGCTGGCGGTCGAAGCGCCAACCGCCCAAGCCCACGCCGCCCGGCCAGACGCCGCCGACGAACCGCAACATGCGGTGCTGGCCTGCAAGAAGATCCTGCACACGTTTGGCATCAAGCCCCGGGCGTGGCGCGCGGGACTGCCGGCGCTACTCGATCGCTTCTACCGGCATAACTAGCTGACTGAACACAAAAAAATGTGGGAGCCCGTCCTGTGCCGGAACTGGCTTGCCTGCGATGCACACACCTCGGTCTTTCAAAGACACCGAGGCGATGCATCGCAGGCAAGCCAGCTCCTACACAAGCCGGGCTCCCACATTGTTGTGTAGCGTTTGTTTAACCTAGCTTAGAACTTGTAGCCGATACCGACCATGTAGACCATCGGATCCACGTCCACATTGACCTTGGCACGAGTGCCCGCCGCCAGGGCGTTGTTGTCGACGGTGGCTTTGGTGCTGATATCGATGTAGCGCACCTGGCCGTTGATCATCCACTTGTCATTGATCATGTAGTCCGCGCCGATCTGCGCGGCCCAGCCCCAGGAGTTCTCGGCCTTGAAGTTGCTGAAGCCTTCGCCCTGGGCGCGGCTACCAACGTGTTCGTCGTAGATCCAGGTGTAGTTGATACCGGCACCGACGTAAGGCTGGAACGCCGATTTGCTGTCCAGCGGGTAGTACACGACGCTCAGGGTAGGCGGCAGGTGCTTGAGGGTACCGAGCTTGCCGTTGGCGGCGCCGAGGGCGGTGTTCTTGAGCTTCACATCATGCTCGAACGGCGTGGCGGCCAGCAGTTCGATACCGACGTGGTTGGTCAGCATGTAGGCGAAGTTGAGGCCCAGTTGCGTGTCGCTGCTCATGGTCGCCTTGCCACCCAGGTTGGTGCCGGCCAATGGGCCCTGGTCAACCTTGACGCTGCCGCTATCGGCCTTCGGGTTAACGGTGATGGCACCGGCGCGAACGAGGATGTCGCCAGCTTCGTGAGCGTGGGCGAGAGGGGCGGCGAGTGCAAGCGCGAAGAGGGAAGCGCTGAGCAGTGACTTATGCATGGGTGGCTCCAAAGGACGTTTTTAGTTGGCTGTGTCCAATGGTAAAGATCGTTACGCGTGAGCCTTTGACTCAGCTCAATGAAACCGTGATCACTGCAATTGCAGTGAATAAGCGGGCTCCTGAAGATGGACTTTCCTACTGGTAGTCCTGAATGGCTGTCGGAAGGTTCGCTTTTTAAAAAACTAGCCGAACAGGCAGTTGTTTGGTCTTGGGTTGTTCACCAATATCCTTTTCTCACGCCAGATAGGCGCCATCCTATTTGCTCATGAGTCAACACACCTCACGGTGTTTGCGTTCGCTGGGACGTAAGAAAAGGAATGCACATGGAAAAGGGTCATTTCATCGGCCTGGGCGACAAAACCACCTGCGGTGGCGAAGTTCTGGAGGGTGATCCAAGAGTCAACTGGTACGGCCTCCTGCATGCTTGTGAAGGTGATCGAGTCACCTGTGGCAAGGACGGGAAAACCTATCGGATTGTTGGTGGCATCTCGCACATGAACAGTCATGGCCGGCTGATGGCGGGCACGTTGGATAGCCACAGCGGTTGCCCGTGCAAAGCACAGTTGATCCCCACAGTGACGACGGCGATCTACGGCAATAATGGCGCTGCATCGCGAGCGATCAGTCGAGCCGCTGAACCGGCTCACTCAACGCTCGTCCAGCGCCCGACAGTGCCGCTTCAAGCCGCGCTTACACCGCCGGGCAATCCAACGTCAGCGATATCGGGCCAGGAGCCTGGCTTCTACATTGCGCCCAAACATATGGTTCGCGAAGCTCTGGAGGCCACACTTTTCCCCCGGCCCGACCCTATCGTGATGCGCAGGTTCAGGGCGCTCAACCCTGATATGGGCGAGGTCAAGGCCGGCTCGATGATCGTACTGAGCGATCCCAGCAACACTGCCTGCACCTATCAGGAAGCGCGATTGATGCAGGCTGCCCAACAGGTCAACGAGTCCCTGGCTCCACTGACGTCGGACGAGGCTGAGTTCCGACTGCGTCACGCGGCTGAAATCGCCAGTTTTACCGGGCAGACCTCAACCTGGCTGGGCGTCAGTACCGTGGTGATGGAAACGCATCTGGCCAGAATGCGCGAAACCCTGCAGGACATGGAACGGTTGCATCAGGAAAGTTATCGTCGGCACGGTCACCTCAAATCACCGCAATTCTTTGCCGATCGCCGATACCTGATGGCCCAGCTGGATGCTCATCTGCTGAACTCCACCCGGCTGCGGGGCCAGACAAGTCTGGGCGACCATCCCAAGTTGAAAGCGGCATTGGGCATTTCCAGTCGAAGCCTGGTGCACCACTGGAGCAAGGCCGGCGCGCCGGGGCAGATTCCGGGTTATGCCAGTCATGTCGAAGCGACCAGCCGGGCGGCCCAGTATATGAAGGCGGGAGGGTATATCGGGATTGGAATTGGTGGTGTGTCGTCGTTGCTGGCTATACAGGAGGTATGTAGCAACGAGTCTGGGGGGGCTTGTGAAAAGGTCAAGTTTACCGAAGGGGGGAAGTTTGGGTTGTCCACTTTCGGTGGCACTGCGGGTGGGTGGGCAGGCCGAATTCTCAGTGGCCCGGTTTGTGTGGCACTTGGCGTTTCTACAGGTATAGGGGGCGTTGTTTGTGTCGTGGCCTTGGTAGGGACTGGCGCATGGGGAGGGACGACTGTCGGTGGTTTGGTGGGCGAACACATGGGTGAAAAACTTTACGAAGTTACACAACCATGACGAGTATCGACACATGGTCGCCATGGCTTGCGATCTTCGTTACAGGTGGTTCAGGCCTACTTGCCGCAGTTGGGCCAGCATTCAGCCTATACCTTAGCCATTTTCACTTGGACGCTTTGAAGGAGGCCTTGAAGAACAGCCGTTATATTTATCTTTCGGGGCCGAGGCTGGGGAAACGAGGGGTGATCTGGTCTCTCTTGGAGATGGCAAAAATCTGCGGGATGGTGGTATGGCCGAAAGCGTACATCCACATGGGTGATGTAAACCCTGTGGATCTTGAAAACTTCCCACCTTATCTAAAACGTCTTCTGATCATCAATATGACGATAGTGTTCACTTCTCTCGTTTTGATGGTGGTTGTCGCCCTGCTGGTGAAATTCAGGTAGCGCAGATCTTGTGTGGGAGCAGGCAAGCCAGCCCCACATTGGCTTTTCGGTGCTCTTGAATATAGCTTTATTCCGCCATCTCGTAGACGTAGATCTTCTCGGCTTCCATCTGATAGCCCGCATCCGCCAGTTCGCTGGTAGACGGTTTTACCTGCATCTGCCCCTCGATCCAGTACGGCTGGTACAACTCCTCCAGCTTCACGCCGATCTCACTGCGTACATGCACAATCTGGTTCGACGGCGGCGGCGGCACATGGATGCAGGCGCCGAAGTACGGTACCAGCAGGAACTCAGTGGTGCGGCCTTCTTCGCTGACCTCCAGCGGCACGATATAGCCCGGCAGGCGGATGTGCTGGTCGTTGAGGGTTGCGACCACCGGCGCGTTGGGCAAATCCTGCTTGGCCGCTGGTGCGGCCTCTGCTGACAGGGCGTCGGCCATGTTCGACAGGTCGTGCAGCGGCGTCATATTCGGCACCTCCACCGGAGCGTCCGGTGGAATCATTTCCTGCCACGACAAATCCCGAGGCTCGGCGGCCCAGGCGGGCAGGGCGATCATCAATAACAGCGCAAGCAGGGCATGACGCATCAAAGCCTTCCTCATAAACGGATCGACAGGCCATCGGCCAAGGATTGGCGATAGGCGCGCCAGGCCGGCACGCTGCCCATCAGCAGGGCGGCGCCCAGAATACCGGCGAGCAGCGTCCATTCATACGGGCTGGGCAGCGCCAGCGGCAGGTCCAGCCCGTAATTGGCCTGCAAATAGCCACGGGACGCCGCAATACACACATACAGCAGGCCAACCCCCGCCACCACGCCGGCCAGGGCCAGGGCGAAGGCCTCGAAAATCAGCAGGCTCGCAATATGCCAGGGCCGCGCCCCCACGGAACGCAGGATCGCCATTTCGCGGCGCCGCTCATTGAGGCTGGTGAGGATCGCCGTGAGCATGCCGATCAACCCGGTCAGCACCACAAACAGCGAGATCACGAACAACGCCTTTTCCGCAGTGCCCATCATGCTCCACAGCTCTTGCAAGGCCACGCCCGGCAGGATCGCCAGCATCGGCTCGCCACGGAACTCGTTGATCTGGCGTTGCAGGGTGAAGGTCGAAATCTTGTTGTTCAAGCCCAGCATAAACGCGGTGATGGCTTGGGGCGTGAGGTCCATATTGCGCGCCTGGTCGGCACTGATCCGGCCCTTGCCCTGGGCCGGCACGCCGTTGTGCCAGTCGATATGGATCGCTTCCATGCCGCCCAGGCTGATATGCAGCGTGCGGTCCACCGGGGTGCCGGTGCGTTGCAGAATGCCAACCACGGTGAAGGGTTTGTCATCGTGCTTGACCAGGCTGACCACCGCCACGCCGTGGGCGAGCACCAGCTTGTCACCGAGTTTGTAATGCAGCGCGTCAGCCACTTCGGCGCCGAGTACCACTTCAAAAGGGTCAGTGGCAAAGGCGCGGCCGCTGGCCAGTTGCAGGTTCTGCCTGCGCCCGTATTGGTAGTGTTCGAAGTAGGCGTCGGTAGTGCCCATCACTCGGTAACCGCGATGGGAGTCGCCCAGGGACATGGGGATCGCCCATTTCACCTGCGGGTTGGCGGCGAAGTGCTCGAAGCTGTCCCAGCGGATGTTGTTGGTGGCGTTGCCGATGCGAAATACCGAGTACAGCAGCAGGTTGACCGAGCCGGAGCGGGCGCCGACGATCAGGTCGGTGCCGCTGATGGTGCTGGCAAAGCTGGCGCGCGCCTCGGTACGCACACGCTCGACCGCCAATAGCAGGCACACCGACAGGGCGATGGCGAAGGCGGTGAGGATCGCGGTAAAGCGGCGGTTTGCCAGGCTGGCCATGGCTAGACGGAACAAATACATCTCAAACCTCGAGCGGCGTGGCGGCGCGATTGAGTTCGGCCAACGACAGGTTGCGGTCGAACAGCGAAGCCAGGCTCTGGTCATGGCTGACGAACAACAGGCTGGCGCCCGCCTCGCGGCATTCGGCGAACAACAATTGAAGGAAGGCTTCCCGTGCATCGTGGTCCAGGGCCGACGTCGGCTCGTCGGCGATCACCAGTTCCGGTTGGCCGATCAGTGCGCGGGCGGCGGCGACCCGTTGTTGCTGGCCGATGGACAGCGAGTCGGCGCGGCGTTCCAGCAAGCCCTCATCCTTGAGGCCCAGGTGCGCGAGCAAGGTCGCGGCGGCTTGATCGATGCTGCCATGCCGCTGGGTCGCGCGTTGCGCGCGCAGCTTGGAGAAATGGCAAGGCAGTTCAACGTTCTCGCGTACCGAGAGAAACGGCAGCAGGTTGAACTGCTGGAAGATGTAGCCGGTGTGGTCGACCCGAAACCGATCACGGGCGCCGGCCGACAGTTCGGTCAGTTCCTGGCCGAGCAAGCGAATGCTGCCACGCGTGGGTTTCTGCACGCCGCCCAACAGGCCTAGCAGGGTGGTCTTGCCGCTACCGCTGGGACCCTTGAGAAATAGGGTTTCCCCAGGCTCCAGGCGAAACGCCGGGATATCCAGCAACTGGGGGTGCCCGGGCCAGTTAAAGCCCAGGTCGGACAGTTCGATCAGTGCTTGGGTCATGGGAACTCAGTATCACCTGCAGAGCGCGGTCACCTGTAGGAGCTGGCTTGCCTGCGATGCAAACTACGCGGTGTATCTGCGACACCGCGCCGATGCCATCGCAGGCAAGCCAGCTCCTACAGTTGAGCGTGTGTAGTCAGAATTTCAGGGTCGCAGCCTTAGGCGTCGTTTCAACACCCTGCTGGCCGCTTGGGCCGATCAGTTGTACCTGAATTTTCTGGGTGGCGGGGAAGGTCTTTAAGAGGTTCGCCAGGTCGAGGTTTTTCAGCGCGGCAGGGCTGGTGCAGGTGAACTGGTAGTGGGCGTGGATTTCACTGTGGTCATGGTCATGGTCATGGTCATGGGCAGCGGCGCCTTTGCCATCGGTGGCGTGGTCATGATCGTCTTCTGGCTTGTCGCCGAACAGCGGGCTTTCGAGCTCTTGGCTGCTGACCACACAACCGGCGGCTTTTGGCAGGCTGAACAGTGCCGAGGGTTGTTCCAACTGTTTACGGGCGGCGGCGACCTTGGCTTTGTCTGCATCGGTGGTGGCCAGGTGTTCGAAACCCACCAGGTTCATCGCCGGGCTTTCCAGCTCCAGTTCCAGGGCCTTGCCATCGAGCACCGCGTTAAGGCGGGCAACGCCATGCTCATGGGCGCCAAGGCTGCCGTGTTCATGGTCATGATCGTGGTCGTGTTCGTCAGCCGCCAGGGCAGCCAGGGGCAACAGGGCAAACGGCAAAGCGAGCAACAGGCGGCGCATAGAAAAACTCCCGGGCGTGAATGAATATTTTGTTATGTGATCTTATAACAAAAGCCGTGAGAGTTTGACCGTCTGCTTGGCGCAGCGCAAGACGCATGGGAGCATGCTCGTCAGAAAAGTCTTGGAGGACGAGCAATGATGCGAATTCGTGGAACCATCGGCGAGCTGCCCGTGGACTTGACCCTGGAGTTGGACGAGAGCGATTGGGCACGGCTGGGCGAACACCTGCAGGCGACCACGCCGGTGACGGGCGAGGCGCCTGTCACCCCCGCGCCGCTCAATCAGGACGCAAACCTGTGGCAGGCCGCCCAGGACCTGCTGCGCGAGGCCGGGCAACTCAGCGGGCTGGAGCTGTCGGACCGCCTCGAAGGCCTGGCCGGCAACGCCCAGGCGGGCAAGCGCCTGTTGGTACGCCTGCGCCATAGCGCCAAGGTGAAGGTGGCCAGCGGCGGGGATACGCCGCAATACAGTTGGATCGCTGATTAGTACAGCGCGGCGAACAACTTGCGGCGATACACCGTGACCAGCGGGTGGTCGTTGCCCAGCAACTCGAACACTTGCAGCAGCGTCTTGTGTGGCAGGCCTTCGTTGTAGCTGCGGTTGCGGATAAACAGCTTTAGCAGGCCTTCCAGCGCCGCGTCGTATTGCTGGCGGGCCAATTGCTGCACGGCCAGTTGATACGCGGCTTCATCGTCCTGCGGGTTTTGCGCCAGGCGGGCCTTGAGGTCGGCGGTATCAGGCAGGTCGGCAGCCTGGCGCAGGAACGTGATCTGCGCCTTGGCACCGGCGAGGGCCGCCTTGTGGGCGTCGCTCTTGACCGCGTCGAGTACGGTCTGCGCTTCGCCCAGTTCGCCACGCTCGGCCAGGCAGCGGGCGTAGAGGATCAACGCCGCGGCGTTGGTGTTGTCTTCACCCAGCAAGGTCACCAGTACGGCCTCGGCCTCACTGATACGGCCCTCGGCAAACAGCGCCTGGGCCTGCTCCAGCGGGTCCTCATCGGCCGGTGGCGGCAGTTGCACATGGGGCTCCAGCAACGCGCGAATCTCAGACTCCGGCTTGGCCCCGGCAAACCCATCCACCGGCTGACCATCCTTGAACAGCACCACGGTCGGCAGGCTGCGAATGCCAAAGCGCGCAACGATATCCTGCTCGGCTTCGCAATCGACCTTGGCCAGCAGCAGCTCGCCCTGATAACTCTCGGCAATCTGCGCCAGCAACGGCATCAGCGCCTTGCATGGCGCGCACCATTCGGCCCAGAAATCCACCAGCACGGGTTTGTGGAACGAGTTTTCGATGACAGCCTGATCGAAGGTGGCGGTGGTGACATCGAAAATGTACGGCGTGGGCTCACTCATGGAGGTTCTCAAGGACGCGTGGGATGGGGCAACTATAAAGACTGGCGGTCTCTATCGGAAGCTGCGCAAGGATCAAGCGCGAGATACGTGCCAAAAAGGGTCCTGATACCAGTTACGAGGGAACCCCATCGCCTTTAGGTTGAGGTTGGGAAAGTCGCTGATCAGGTGATAAAGGTGTTGGTCCCAGCGAGTGCAGGGGCTGACTTGATACATCAGGTGGTTAAGTATGCAAAGTGTCGGAAAAATGCGGGTATGGGGTCCTGGCTGGAGGAGATGGTTTGGCCACGGGAAATTGGCTTTCCTCGGTAATTCAGGACGAATGCCCAGTTGCCGATTCCACATCCGTGAGTGATGGGCGCACATGTTCCGGACAGTGGTCAACGTGTGAAGCCAGGACTGCATCAGGGGGGCGGGAAGTCCCAGACGCCTGGCAATGGCTTTTTTATCCGCGTCCCTGGCCAGGCCTTTGTAGAGATGAGAGAGGTCACCCAGCGTCAACTCTTCCAGCATGGCCCAACTCGGCATGAGAGATGGGTGGTCGTAGGTAATTGGATAGTGGCGCGCGTAGCTTTCTTTGGCTCTTTGGCGTTTGAGATGGTCTTTTCGATTGCTGTCTGTGTGCAGTCGGTCGATGCGCAGGCATTCGCGTTCGTAGTCGCGAGCTGCCACAGACTGTTTGGTGTTTAGCGTTGCAAGCAGGCGTTGGTGGTCAAATGTTGGGTGAAAAGTCTGGCCGTCGATGTACCAATGGCTACCGTAGGCGGGGCCCATGTGATTACTGATGACTGCACGTGATGCGATCTCGACCCGCTCGATAGCATCCATAGCCAATAGGCGAAGACGTCGGTCGAAATCGTAGAGTCGTGCCAGTTGATGAAAATGGGTGCCAGCATGGAAGTGGTGGTCGATATCTTCCGGTTGTTGGAAGGGCCGCATATAGGGGCTTAATCGGAATAAGCTGACCGACTGCAGGAAGCACCGGGCGCCTGTTTCGTCGTCAATTATCAAGCCCCGAGACTTGAGGAGTTCCAGCTGGGCCGGAACGTCAATGGCAGGTTTGTCGAACGCCCTCATGCCGGAAAATCACCAGGCATAAAAAACCCGCACAATTTGTGCTTGGTCGCTGGCGCAACCAGAGGCATGGCGGGTGTATTGCCAAGCAGGTTATGCAACTGCCCAGGCTTTTGCAACGCCTTTGGAGCGACACCGACCAGCGAAACAATGAGGAAATACATGCAGGTCGATCGTCCACGCCGCGTCGGGAGGACGGCATTTTCCATGTCCTCGCGGCCGCTGTCTTAGTCACTCTATTGCTGAAAATTTGTAACTCAGAGACCTAGCGCCGCGAATGGTACAGGCTCACCTTGCGAAACTCCCAAGGCTCCGCCAGATCCGGCAACGTCAACGCCTCCAGAATCCCCAGCCGCTGATAGTCCGGATGCTGGAAATCCCGCACCCGTGAATCGGCGACCAGCGCTTCTCGCCCGCGGGTGAGGAACTGATCCAGCAGTGGCAGGTTCGCCCGGTCGTACAGCACGTCCGCCACCAGGATCAGGTCGAAACGATCGGCCTCGGCAAAAAAGTCTGCCGAATAGCCCAGCGTTACGCCATTGAGTTCAGCATTCGCCCGGCAGGCGCCGAGTGCCAGCGGGTCGAGGTCGCAGGCCACCACTTCCAGGGCACCGGCTTTTACTGCGCCAATCCCCGCCACCCCGGAGCCGGCGCCAAAATCCAGGACCCGCTTGCCCGCCACCCACTGCGGGTTGGCCGCCAGGTAACGGGCCAGTGCCAGGCCGCTGGCCCAGCAGAAGCTCCAGTAGGGCGGCTCGTGCAGGATGCGCCGGGTTTCCTCAGGGCTGAAGGCGCGGTGCATGTTGTCGGCGTCCAGCAGCCATAACGACAGGTCGGTGCCCGGTAACGGGCAGGGCACCAGTTGCGCGTCGCCGATCAGCTCGCTCAAGGCTCGTTGCAGGTGCAGCGGTGGCGTCATGGTGCGCGGACGAGTTGCAGTGGCCCGGTGGTCTGGGTGATCGGCTGCTGGATACGCACCGCCGGCAGATGCAGGATCAACTGCCCGGATTGGCTGGCGCGACCACGTAATTCAACGCGGGCGCCGCTCGGGAAGGCTTGGGGGTTGAAGCGTAGGCGGAAGGCCAGTGGTTTGTTGTTGCCGATCAGCACGCTGCTGGCCAGCAATTGTTGCGGGCGGCTGCGCTCGTCGATCACCAGCAACGCCAGCTCGACTTCGGCGCCGGCCGGCACGCCATTGAGGGTGCCGCTCACTTCACGTTGATACGCCGGCAAAGGCCCGAGAGGCTCCTGGCCGGGGATTTTTTTCTCTTGTTGCGGCGTGGGTTGCGGGGCCGCTGGTTTTGGTGCCTCGCTGCTGCAGGCGACCAGAAAACTGAACATTGTGAGTAAAACCAGCGGTCGTAACGGCATGTACGGCTCCAAAAAGGGCAAAAATCCGTGAACTAAACATAAGAAACATAATAGTCAGCCTATATACCGTAAAGGCTATGGCTTGTCTTGCCACGGGGATGCGCTACCATGGCCCTCCCTTTTTTTGTTGCCTGCCACCATGCACTGTCCCTTCTGCGGTGCCAACGACACCAAGGTCATTGACTCGCGTCTGGTCGCCGAGGGCGATCAAGTGCGTCGCCGGCGCGAATGCCTGGCCTGCGGTGAACGTTTCACCACCTTCGAAACCGCCGAACTGGTACTGCCACGCCTGATCAAGTCCGACGGCAGCCGCCAGCCCTTCGACGAAGACAAACTGCGCGCTGGTATGCAGCGCGCCCTGGAAAAACGCCCGGTGAGTGTCGAGCGGCTGGAAGCGGCGCTGGTGCATATCAAGCACAAGCTGCGGGCGACCGGTGAGCGCGAGGTCAAGAGCCTGGTGGTTGGAGAGCTGGTGATGGGCGAGCTGCAAAAGCTCGACGAAGTCGCCTACATTCGTTTCGCCTCGGTGTATCGACGCTTCCAGGACCTCAACGAGTTCCGCGAAGAGATCGACCGCCTGGCCCGTGAGCCGGTCAAAGAATGAACCTTCCTTCTGCTGAGCAGGCCGTGCTTGACGCCCATTACATGGCCCGCGCCCTCGAATTGGCGCGCAAGGGCCTGTACACCACCCACCCCAACCCACGGGTCGGCTGCGTGATTGTGCGTGATGGGCAGATTGTCGGCGAAGGCTGGCACGAGCGCACCGGCGAACCCCATGCCGAACCCAACGCCTTGCGCGCTGCTGGCGATAAAGCCCGGGGTGCCACGGTGTACGTGACCCTTGAACCGTGCAGCCATTATGGTCATACGCCACCTTGCGCCGATGCGCTGGTGACGGCCGGCGTGGCGCGGGTGGTAGCGGGCATGCAGGACCCGAATCCGGAAGTGGCCGGGCGCGGCATGCAGCGCCTGGCCCAGGCCGGTATCGAGGTGCTCAGCGGCGTACTGGAAAGCCAGGCGCGCGCCTTGAACCCCGGGTTCCTCAAGCGTATGGAACACGGCCTGCCGTTTGTGCGGGTCAAACTGGCGATGAGCCTGGATGGCCGCACCGCGATGGCCAGTGGTGAAAGCCAGTGGATCACCGGCCCTGCCGCCCGCGCCGCCGTACAGCGCCTGCGGGCCGAGGCCAGTGTGGTGCTGACCGGCGCCGACACGGTGCTGGCCGATGGCGCGCGCCTGACCGTGCGCGCCGCCGAACTGGGCCTGGATGCGCAGACCACCGCCCTGGCGATGTCGCGCCCGCCGCTGCGCGTGCTGATCGACGGCCGCCTGCGGGTGCCGCTCAACGCGCCGTTCTTCAAGGCCGGCCCGGCGCTGGTCATCACCTGCGTGACCCCCGAAAACCAGTTCCCCCGTGGCCCCGAATGCCTGGTGGTACCGGGGGTCGACGGCCAGGTCGACCTGCGCTCGGCGCTGGTGGCCCTGGCGGCCCGTGGCGTCAACGAGGTGCTGGTGGAAGCCGGGCCGAGCCTGGCGGGGGCGTTTGCCCAGCAGGGCCTGGTGGACGAATACGTGATTTTCGTCGCCGGCAAGTTCCTGGGCTCCGCCGCTCGGCCATTGTTGGACTGGCCGCTTGAGAAGCTGGCCGACGCCCCCCAACTCAAGATCACGCAAATGCGCGCTGTCGGCGACGACTGGCGAGTCACTGCCATCCCGCTCCCCCCAGCGAGCGTATAATTCCGACCGGGCGCCCAGGCACCCGCACTGTTTTCCAGGAGAAGGCCATGTTCACCGGCATTATCGAATCCATCGGCAGCATCCGCGCCATGACCCCCAAAGGCGGCGACGTGCGCCTGTTGGTTGAAACCGGCAAGCTCGACCTTGGCGACGTCAAGTTGGGCGACAGCATCGCCGTCAGCGGCGTGTGCCTGACCGTCATCGAACTGCCGGGCAACGGCTTTGCCGCCGACGTCAGCCGCGAAACCCTGGACTGCACCGCGATGAATGACCTCAAGGCTGGCAGCCCGGTCAACCTGGAAAAAGCCCTGACCCCGACCACCCGTCTGGGCGGCCATCTGGTCAGCGGCCACGTCGACGGCGTCGGCGAAGTGGTGGCGCGCAGCGAAAACGCGCGGGCCGTGGAGTTCCGCATCCGGGCCCCTAAAGAACTGGCCAAGTACATCGCCCACAAAGGCTCGATCACCGTCGATGGCACCAGCCTGACCGTGAACGCCGTGAACGGCGCCGAATTCGAACTGACGATCATTCCCCACACCCTCAGCGAAACCATCATGGCCTCCTACCAGCCGGGTCGCCGGGTGAACCTGGAAGTGGACTTGCTTGCCCGTTACCTGGAGCGCCTTCTGTTGGGCGAAAAGGCCGCAGAGCCTGCAGCCGGTAACATCACCGAAAGTTTTCTGGCCGCTAACGGCTACCTGAAATCCTGACCAAGGGGGTGCCGCGTGGCGCTCAATAGCATCGAAGAACTGGTTGAAGACATCCGCCAAGGCAAGATGGTCATCCTGATGGATGACGAAGACCGCGAGAACGAAGGCGACCTGATTATGGCCGCCGAGTTGTGCCAGCCTGAACACATCAACTTCATGGCCAAGCACGCCCGTGGCCTGATCTGCATGCCCATGAGCCGTGAGCGCTGCGAACTGCTCAAGCTGCCGCTGATGGCGCCGCGCAATGGTTCGGGGTTTGGTACCAAGTTCACCGTCTCGATTGAAGCGACCACCGGCGTGACCACCGGCATCTCCGCCGCTGACCGCGCCCGCACCGTGCAAGCCGCTGCCGCCAAAGACGCCAAGGCCGAAGACATTGTCAGCCCTGGCCATATCTTCCCGCTGATGGCCCAGCCTGGCGGCACCCTGGCCCGTGCCGGCCACACAGAGGCTGCCTGCGACCTGGCGCGCATGGCCGGGTTCGAGCCAAGTGGGGTGATCTGCGAAGTGATGAACGACGACGGCACCATGGCTCGTCGCCCGGAACTGGAAGCCTTTGCCGCCGAGCACAACATCAAGATCGGCACCATTGCCGACCTGATTCACTACCGGATGATCCACGAACGTACCGTTCAGCGGATTGCCGAGCAGCCGCTGGACAGCGAACTTGGGCATTTCAACCTGGTGACCTACCGTGATTCGGTGGAAGGCGACGTGCACATGGCCCTGACCCTGGGCAACATCTGCGCCGAAGAGCCGACCCTGGTGCGTGTGCACAACATGGACCCGCTGCGCGACCTGTTGATGGTCAAGCAGCCGGGTCGCTGGAGCCTGCGAGCCGCCATGGCCGCGGTTTCCCAGGCGGGCAGCGGTGTCGTACTGCTGCTGGGCAATCCGGTGGATGGCGATGTGCTGCTGGCGCATATCCGCGAAAGCGCTGACCAGGTGCCGGTGAAAAAACCGACCACCTACAGCATCGTCGGTGCCGGTTCGCAGATCCTGCGTGACCTGGGCGTGCGCAAAATGCGCTTGATGAGCGCGCCAATGAAATTTAATGCGATATCCGGTTTCGACCTGGAAGTAGTAGAATACGTGCCCTCCGAATAAAGGCCGGCGATTATCGCTCCTTGTTCGCGGTTCAAATATCACTAAGGGGCGCGTCATAGACGCGTCCCGGCTCTTTAAGAGATTTGTCGAATGACCCTGAAGACCATCGAAGGTACCTTCATCGCCCCCAAAGGCCGCTACGCCCTGGTGGTTGGCCGCTTCAACAGCTTCGTGGTTGAAAGCCTGGTAAGCGGTGCCGTGGACGCCCTGGTTCGCCACGGTGTGAGCGAAAGCGATATCACGATTATCCGTGCCCCTGGCGCCTTCGAAATTCCACTGGTTGCGCAGAAAGTTGCCCAGCAAGGCGAATACGCAGCGATCATCGCCCTGGGCGCGGTCATTCGTGGCGGCACCCCGCACTTCGAATACGTGGCTGGCGAGTGCACCAAGGGCCTGGCCCAGGTGTCCATGGAGTTCGGCGTGCCGGTGGCCTTCGGCGTACTGACCGTTGATTCCATCGAACAAGCCATCGAGCGTTCCGGCACCAAGGCCGGTAACAAAGGCGCTGAAGCTGCCCTGTCCGCCCTGGAAATGGTCAGCCTGCTGTCGCAGTTGGAGGCCAAGTGATTTCCGACGAGAGCGATCGTTTCAACCCACGCGAGCCACGTCCTGCGGACGCCGGCAAACCGTCGAAGAACGAAAAGCGCCGTGCTGCCCGTCAGCTCGCCACCCAGGCGCTGTACCAGCGCCACATGGCCAGCACCTCGTTGAACGAGATCGAAGCGCAGTTTCGCGTGGACAACGACTTCACCTTCGCTGACCTGCCGTACTTCCATGACATCCTGCACGGCGTGCATGCCAACCTGACCGAGATCGATACGGCCCTGGCTCCTTGCCTGGACCTGACCCTCGAAGAGTTGGACCCGGTTGAACTGTGCGTGATGCGCCTGTCCACCTGGGAGCTGCTCAAGCGTGTCGACGTGCCGTATCGCGTTGTGATCAACGAAGGTATCGAGCTGGCGAAAGTCTATGGTTCGACCGACGGTCACAAGTTCGTCAACGGCGTGCTCGACAAGCTGGCCCCGCGCCTGCGTGAAGCCGAAGTGAAGGCGTACAAGCGCTAACCTGCGCTTGGCTCCCTGATGGGCGAGTTCGAGCTGATCCGCACCTACTTCGCCGCCGCGCCCTGTGCGCAAGGCGGCGAAGGCATTGCCCTGGGGATCGGCGACGACTGCGCCTTACTGGCAGTTCCCTCCGGGGAACAACTGGCGATTTCTACCGATACCCTGGTGGCCGGCGTGCACTTTGCCGACCCCTGCGATCCGTTCCTGCTCGGCCAGCGCTCGCTGGCGGTGGCAGTCAGTGACCTGGCGGCCATGGGCGCCTACCCCCTTGCCTTTACCCTTGCACTCACCACACCTACGGTCGCGGCCGATTGGTTGCAACTCTATGCCCAGGGTTTGAACGCCATGGCCCAGCGTTGTGGCGTGGGCCTGGTGGGCGGCGACACTACCCGTGGCCCGTTGAGCCTGACCGTCACCGTGTTTGGCCGTGTCCCGGCCGGGCTGGCGTTGACCCGTAGTGGCGCGCAACCGGGCGACCTGCTGTGTGTCGGCGGCGACCTGGGCAATGCAGCGGGGGCCTTGCCGTTGGTATTGGGGCAACGTAGCGCCGCAGCGCAAATCGCCGAGCCGCTGCTGGGCCACTATTGGTCGCCACAACCGCAGTTGGCCTTGGGAATGGCGTTGCGGGGCAAGGCTACGTCTGCGCTGGATATCTCTGACGGCCTGCTGGCTGATTGTGGGCATATCGCCAAGGCTTCGGCCGTAAGCCTGGTGATCGAGCGACAACGGCTGCCGCTGTCGGCCGCGTTGCTGGCCTTTCTCGGCGATGAGCAGGCGCGGTCCGCAGCCTTGAGTGGGGGGGATGATTATGTCCTCGTGTTCACCTTGCCACCCACTGAGCTGGGGTCATTGCTGGCTGAGGGGTGGCCGGTGCATGTCGTCGGGCGGGTGGAGGCGGGAGCGGGTGTGAGGCTGCTGGATGCCGGTGGCCACGACATCACCCCGGCCGTGCGCGGTTATCAGCATTTTCGCGAGACGCCGTGACACGGCTGGCTGCGCTACCCTTTACAACGTTACAGAAAAGGTCGTTTTCCCAGGAGGACGTCATCATGGGCCTACGTCGCTGGTTGCTGATCCTGCTGTGTGTTGGCGCATCTGCCGGGTGGGCCGCTGACACTCCCGAAGTACCCGGCCAGATTCGCCTGGCCAGTGAAGCCTGGAATGACTACACCAACGCCGATGGCAGCGGCCTGGCCTGGGACGTGCTGCGGGAAGTCTTCGAGCCCGCCGGGGTCAAGGTCAAGATCCGCAGCGTGCCTTACACCCGTTCGGTCGGCCTGGCGCGGCGCGGCGAAGTAGATGCCTGGGTCGGCTCCTATCACGATGAGACCGAGGGCGTGCTGTACGCCCGCTGGAACTATGACGCCGACCACATCTACGCCCTGGGCCTGGCGAGCAGCCCAGAGCCGACGCTGAAGACGCTGGGTGCCTACCGCCTGGCCTGGGTGCGCGGCTATAAATACGAGGAATACCTGCCCAATATTCACCGCTTCAACCAGATCGAGCGGCGCGGCGGGATTTTGCCGATGCTCCAGCACGGGCGGGCCGATTTCTACATCGATGCCCTGGCCGAACTGAAATACATCCTTGGCCAAGCCGACGACCCCGCGGTGTTCAAGCTCACGCACATTGCCGAACTGCCGCTGTTCCTTGGGTTTACCGACAATGAGCGGGGCCGGGCGTTGATGGCGTTGTTTGACCGGCGCATGGAGTCGCTGGTGACAAGCGGCGAGTTGAAACCCATCTTCGAACGTTGGCACCAGCCCTATCCGTTCTGATCACCCCGCTTTTATGTAGGAGCGAGCTTGCTCGCGAAGAACGTCAACGATAACGCTTGGTTGCAGGATAAGCGCGGCGCTCTCTGGTTCTTCGCAAGCAAGCTCGCTCCTGCATGAAAAGCTGAGCATTCATAGAACCAAGGCAAAGGCCAATCGAACCGATTGATCTTTATCAGCGATAATTCAGCTTAAGCGTGTGTAGGAACGTGCTGTTACAATGCCCGCCTCTGTGAAATCTGAAATCAGGAGCACACGGTGCCCGTCGTTTTCGTCGCTGCTTCCAAGCTGCCTACCCCTTTTGCCACGTTCACCATGCATGGCTTTCTTGAAAAAGCCTCCGGGCGCGAGCATGTCGTGCTCAGCCTGGGCGACGTGGCCGATGGCGCCCCGGTCCTGGGCCGGGTGCACTCCGAGTGCCTGACCGGTGACGCGCTGTTCAGCCAGCGCTGCGACTGCGGTTCGCAACTGGAAGCCGCGTTGCAAGCCATCGCCCGTGAAGGCCGTGGTGTGCTGCTGTATCTGCGTCAGGAAGGCCGTGGCATTGGCTTGCTGAACAAGATCCGCGCCTACGAACTGCAAGACGGTGGCGCCGATACGGTCGAGGCCAACGAGCGCCTGGGCTTTGCCGCCGACCAGCGCGACTACGCCATCTGCCTGCCGATGCTGGAACACCTGGGCATCCAGTCCCTGCGTCTGATGACCAACAACCCACGCAAGGTCAAAGCCTTGACCGAAATGGGCATCACCGTTGCCGAGCGCGTGCCGCTGCACACCGGGCATAACCCGCACAACAAACTCTACCTGGCGACCAAGGCCAGCAAGCTCGACCACATGATGGGCAACGAGCACCAGGGCGAGGTTGACCGGGCGTGACGCGCGGCCAGGTCAAGCGGCGGCTGTCGTTCAGTTGGTGGCAGTACCTGGCGCTGGCGGTGTTGCCGTTGTTCGTGATCAACCTGGTATTTGGCCAGGGTGAGCCATTGTTGCCGGTGTTGGCGATGCCGTTCTTTATCGCCGGTGTCGCCTCGATGTTTGCCAGCCTGCGTTACTTCCATGGCTACAAACACGCGCTGATCGCCACCTCCAAGGCCCTCGATACGCCTGAAGAGCCCGCCGCGTGGATCACCCTTGCGGCCCGTCGACGCACGGCGTTGTTGGTCGCGGCATTCCCCGCCTGGATCGGTGCGCTGGCGGTGTTCGTCGGCCTGGAAGCGGTGCCGCTGTTTCTCCTGGCCTTGTCGACCCTGGTGCTGTTCTACCTCTATCGCATCCCGCGTCAGCTCGGTTGATGCGCCTCTGGCTGGCGGTTTTGCTGCTGGCCGCCAGCGCGTCGGCGACGGCGGTCGAGCGGGTGGTCAGCCTCGCGCCATCCTTATCTGAAATCGTCGTTGAACTGGGCGCCAGTGATCTGTTGGTGGGCGTTCTCGACGGCGGCGAACGGCCTGACGCGCTGCGCAATGTGCCCTCGGTGGGGCGTTATGGGCAGTTGGACCTGGAGCGCCTGCTCAGCCTGCAGCCTGACTTGCTGCTGCTCTGGCCCGGCAGCGTCGGCCCTGCCCAGCGCGAGCAGCTCAAGCGCTTGAACATCCCGATCTACGTCGCCGAACCCCATAGCCTTGAACAACTGAGCAGCCAGGTCGAGGCCATCGCCCGGCAGTTGGGCCGTGCCGAGGATGGTCGCCAACTGGCCGCCCGCTTGCGCCAACGCTTGGCCGAGCTGCGTCAGCGCTATTACCGCAGCGAGCCGTTGCGGGTGTTCTACCAGGTTTGGAACCAGCCGCTGTACACCGTGGGCGGTGGGCAGATCATCAGCGACGCGCTAAGTGTGTGTGGCGCGCGCAATGTGTTTGACGACCTCAAGTTGCCAGCGCCGCAGGTCAGTATCGAGTCGGTGTTACAGCGTGACCCCGAGGTGATCCTGGCGGCGGATCAAGCGCAACTGGACGATTGGAAGGCCTGGCCCCAGGTGGCGGCGGTGGCCCAGGGGCGCTTGCTGATCGTGCCGGATAAAGGGCTGGAGCGGCCCAGTGGGCAGATGGTGGAGGCGGTGGGCAGGTTGTGTCAGGTGATTGCGCCGAACCGCTGAGACCGCTATCGCAGGCAAGCCAGCTCCCACATTTGTTCTGGGGTGCGGCCAAAATATTCTGTACTGCCGAGTGTGAGTACAGTCAAATGTGGGAGCTGGCTTGCCTGCGATGAAGTCGGCCCAGACAACCTCAGAGCTGCGGCGTCCACGTCACCCCAACCATCCACGTCCGGCCTTCTTCCCGATACGGCTGGTTGTTCTGGAAATTCGGATCGTTATAGCTGTACCACGCCCGTGTATAGCGGCGATCCAGCAGGTTATCGACCTTAAGCGACAACGCCACTTCCCGACTCAGCGCCCAGCCGCTGCGCAATCCCACCAGGTAATAGCCCGCGAGGCGGTTCTTGTTGTCCTCGGCGTCGTAGCTGCTGCTGATGGCCTGCCAACTAGCGCCCAGGCTCAACTGATCGAACTGCCGATCCAGGTCCAGGTTCAGGGTGCGCCGGGCTCGGCGGGCCAGGGTATGGCCGCTGGTGCGGTCGCGCGGGTCGATGATCGACAGGCCGAGGTTGCCTTGCCAGCCGAACAATTCTTGCTTGAGGGCGGCTTCGAAGCCGTTGATGCGGGCGGTGGCGACGTTTTGCGGTTTGCCGCCGTCGAGAATGATCGCGTCTTTCAAGTCGGTGCGATACAGCGAGGCTTCCAGCCGCGAGCTGTCGCTGAGCTGGCTGCGCCATTGCAGTTCGTAGCTTTTTGACGTTTCGGGCTGCAGGTTTGGGTTGCTGTATTGGGTGTCGGGGTAATACAGGTCATTGAAGGTCGGCGCACGAAAGCCTTCGCTGTAACTCAGTAATATGTCGTTGTCGCTATTGACCGGCAAGGTCAGCGTACCGCTCCAACTGTTCTGCGCGCCGAATTGCTGGTTGTCGTCGTGACGCAGCCCCAGTTCGGTGGAAAACCACTCTCCCTTGAAGCGATGCTGGATAAACGCTGCGCGGTTCCAGCGGCTGTTTTCGCTGAACGTGGTGCTGCCGTGAAAACGGTCTTCATACCAATCACCACCCAGGATCAGGCTGTTTTGCTGATCGAGCGTGAGGTCGTTCTGCCAGTTGATCGAGTCGCGGTAGGTGTTGAACACACTGAAGTCAGGGCTGAGCTTGTCGCGTTTGGTATCGCGGTTTTCGCTGTGGCCCAGCTCCACACGGGTCTGCCATGCCTCGTTGAGTTGGGCGTCGATATAGGCGCTGGCGCTGCTGACGGTGTAGTCGGTATAGGGCTTCTGGCCGACGCTTTGCCCAGTGGCGAAATCATAGCGACCAAAGCTATTGTCATATTCCGACTTGCCCCGGCTATCCAGCAGGTTGAAGCCCACCTCCAGTTCATCACTGAACTCATGGCTGAGGTTCAGGCTCAGCGACTTATTGCGATAGGCATCATGGTCACGGTCACTGGGGAATGAGGCGTGGCTCCAATCGATACCGGCGGTTTCATCCAGGCTCGCGCCCAGGTTGAAGCGCGTGCGTTCATCGCCGCCCGACAGCCCCAGGCTGCGCTCCCAGGTGTTGTTACTGCCAAAGCCCAGTTTCAGGCGCGGTTGCAGGCCTTGTCCGGCATTGCGGCGGGTGAATATCTGGATCACCCCGCCAATCGCGTCACTGCCGTAAATCACCGAGCGCGACCCGCGCAGCACTTCCACCCGTTCAATCTGATCGACATTCAGGTATTGCAAGCCGCTGTCGCCGGAGGTGGTATTGGCGATCCGCTGGCCATCCACCAGCACCAGGCTTTGTGCCGACTTGGTGCCGCGTATGAAAATCCCCGGCAAGCTGCCCCGGCCACCGGTCCGCGCCACTTGCACGCCGGGCACGCGGCTGAGCAGGTCAGTGACGCTGGAGGGTTGCAGGCGGTCGATATCGTCGCGGGTGAACACCGTGTTGGCGGCGCTGCTGTCATTGCGCGCCTGCACCTGGCGGTTGGCGCTGATCACCACGTCGGGGAGCTTCAGGGCGGCGTCGCGGCTGTCGGCGAATAGTTGCGCAGAGGGTAAAAACAGGAGGGGCAGGGCAAATCGAAGGTATTTCATGGGCCGTCCATGGGTTCCAAGGCAATACAAAACAAATGTGGGAGCTGGCTTGCCTGCGATGCAGACACCTCGGTCTTTCAGATAGACCTAGGTGATGCTATCGCAGGCAAGCCAGCTCCCACAATTTGATCCGGTTTTTACCGGAGGATTGGGTTACAGGCCGAGCAAGGCCATGCGCTGGCGCACCGCGGCCTCGATTCCTGCTTCATCCAACCCGCACTCAGCCAGCATCTGCGCCGGCTTGGCGTGCTCCACGTATATATCCGGCAAGCCCAGGTGCAGCACCGACTTGAGGATATTCTCCCGCGCCAGGAACTCGCTGACTGCAGCACCGGCGCCGCCCATGATGGCGTTTTCTTCAACGGTCACCAGCAACTCATGGCTACCGGCGATTTCGCGCACCAGGGCTTCGTCCAGAGGTTTGACGAAGCGCATGTCGATCACCGTGGCGTCGATTTTCTCCGCCACTTTCAGGGCTTCGGCCAGTTGCACGCCGAATACCAGGAACGCGGCCTTGCTGCCCTGGCGACGCACGATACCCTTGCCGATCTCGATCGGTTCCAGGTCTTTCTCGATCACTGCATTCGGGCCGTTGCCACGGGGGTAGCGTACCGCCGCCGGGCCGTTGTACAGGTGCCCGGTGCTGAGCATCTTGCGCAGTTCGTTCTCGTCGCTTGGGGTCATCACCAGCATGCCGGGGATGCAGCGCAAGTAGGACAAGTCGTAGCTGCCCGCGTGGGTCGGGCCGTCTTCGCCCACCAAACCGGCGCGGTCGATGGCGAACAGCACGTCGAGGTTCTGCACCGCCACGTCATGCACCAATTGGTCATAACCGCGTTGCAGGAAGGTGGAATAGATCGCCACCACTGGCTTGGCGCCTTCGCAGGCCATGCCGGCAGCAAAGGTCACCGCGTGTTGCTCGGCAATCGCCACGTCGAAGTAGCGCAGCGGGAAACGCTCGCTGAACGCTACCAGGTCGGAGCCTTCCTTCATCGCCGGGGTAATGCCCACCAAGCGTGGATCGGCGGCGGCCATGTCGCACAGCCATTCGCCAAACACGCCGGAATACTTCGGCCCGCTGGCTTTTTTCGGCGCCGCCACGGGCGCGTCCAGGGGTTCGAGCTTGGTGATGGCGTGGTAACCAATCGGGTCGACTTCCGCCGGGGCGAAGCCTTTGCCTTTCTTGGTGACGATATGCAGGAACTGCGGGCCCTTGAGGTCACGCATGTTGCGCAGGGTGGCGATCAGGGTCGGCAGGTCGTGGCCGTCGATCGGGCCGATATAGTTCCAGCCAAGCTCCTCGAACAGGGTGCCGGGAACCAGCATGCCCTTGGCGTACTCTTCGGTGCGGCGGGCGATTTCCCACGCGCCGGGTAGGCGCGACAGCACTTTCTTACTGCCTTCGCGCATGCTGGCGTAGGTGCGGCTGGACAGAATTTTCGCCAGGTAATTGGACAAACCACCGACATTGCGCGAGATCGACATGTCGTTGTCGTTGAGGATCACCAACATGTTGGCGTCCACTTCCGGCGCATGGTTCAACGCTTCGAACGCCATGCCGGCTGTCAGCGCGCCATCACCGATCACGGCAATCGCCTTGCGATCGCTGTTTTGCAGACGGGCGGCAATCGCCATGCCCAGGGCTGCGCTGATCGAGGTGCTGGAATGGCCGACGCCGAAGGTGTCGTACTCGCTCTCGGAGCGGCGCGGGAAGGCGGCAATGCCGTCCTTCTGGCGCAAGGTGGCCATGCGCTCGCGGCGTCCGGTGAGGATTTTATGCGGATACGCCTGGTGACCCACGTCCCACACCAGCCGGTCGTCCGGGGTGTCGAATACGTAATGCAACGCGATGGTCAGCTCGATGACGCCCAGGCCGGCACCAAAATGCCCACCGGTCTGGCCGACCGTGTAGAGCAATTCCAGGCGCAACTCATCGGCCAGGGTTTCCAGCTCGGCTTCACCCAGGCGGCGCAAGCCGGCCGGCGTGTTGGCACGGTCCAGCAGCGGCGTGGTCGGGCGCTTGCGGGGAATCTCTTGAAACGTCGTGGGCATCAGGCGAATCGTTATAGGTATAGAAGAGGCGGCAGTTTACCTCAAGCATCGCAAACTGCCCACGCAGAGCACCGAACTTGGCCGATATGCGGCGCTAATGGCCGCTGTAATCAGTGGCGGCGTTCGACGATATACCGCGCCAAGTCACGCAGCGGCTCGGCTGCCGCGTCGAATGGTCGCAGGGCGGCCAGGGCCTGGTCACGCAGCTCCAGGGCATAGGCCTTGGCGGATTCCAGCCCCAGCAGCGACGGATAGGTCGGCTTGTCACGGGCAATATCGGCGCCCTGGCGTTTGCCAAGGGTCGCGGTGTCGCTTTCTACGTCGAGAATATCGTCCTGCACCTGGAACGCCAGGCCGACAGCCCGGGCATAAACCTGCAAGGCGGCCAACTGCGCAGCTTCGGCGCGGCCACTGGCCAAGGCACCGAGGTGCACGGCAGCCTCGATCAGCGCACCGGTCTTGTGCCGGTGCATATATTCCAGGGCTTGCTGGTCCAGCTTGAGGCCCACTGAACCCAGGTCAATCGCCTGACCCCCGACCATACCGGCCGGGCCTGCAGCAGCGGCCAACGCGGTGACCATACGCAGGCGGATCTGGGCATCGACGCCGCTCAGGCGCGGATCAAGCAAGGCGCTGAACGCCAGGCTTTGCAGACCGTCACCGGCGAGGATCGCACAGGCTTCGTCAAACGCTTTATGGGTGGTGGGCTGGCCGCGACGCAGATCGTCATCGTCCATCGCCGGCAAATCGTCGTGTACCAGCGAGTAGGCATGAATCAACTCCACCGCACACGCCGCACCATTGGCTTGCGCGGCGTCCACACCCAGCGCCTCACAGGCCGCATAGGCGAGCAAGGGCCGCACGCGCTTGCCGCCGTTCATCACGCTGTAGCGCATGGCGTCATACAGCCGCGCCAGCTCCGGGCTTGGCGCGACAAACAACGGTTCCAGCGCAGCATTGACCCGGGCCTGACTGCTGGCCTGATAAACGTCGATCATTGCGCTTGTTCCGCGTCGAAAGGTTCTTCGGCCAACTCCCCATCCCGTTCCAGCAACACCTGAACCTTCTGCTCGGCCTGCGCCAGGGCGCTCTGGCAATCGCGGGTCAGGCCGATACCTTGCTCAAACGCCGTCAACGAGTCTTCCAGCGACAACTCGCCGTTCTCCAGACGCTCGACCAGGGTTTGCAGATCGGCGAGGGATTGTTCGAAATCGAGTGCAACTTTTTTACGGGCCATGGCGGCTATTCCGGTTGACGGTAAACGGGCGCGACACTAGCAGATAGGGGGGGGAGGGGCAAATTGGGGCACGGTGGTGGGGCAGGCTGGCCGTCGCCGTTGAGGCAGTAGTCACCAGGTGGACTGATCTTCCAGGCTGGCCTTGTACAGGTCGTCTTTCCACTCTTCATTGGCTAGGCGCAGAATATCTGCAAAAAAAAGTCGCGGATCATCTATCTCGGTCTCGTCCCAAGCCATAGTTATGTGTTCGTCGTAATCGCTTTCAAATTCTTTGGCAAAATTGTACTTGGGTGTTTTCAAAGCCTTTTCGAGTTCTAAAATTAAATAGTAACGGTGCCTATAAGACAGATATAGAAGATCTTTTATTATAAAATCCCTAATTATCTTCTCTCTTTCTTGTGCGTTATTTGGATCGTATTTTCGAAGTTCTTCTCCGACGGTGTTTTCAAGGTCGTATATTGATAGCGCTCCCAGTATGTGGGAGATGTTTGGGATGTAGGGGGTGTCCGTGAAGGGGGCTTTCAGCATAGATTGCTCACTTTGGGAATGCCGTAAATGGTCGTGTTGGGACTTAAGGGGACGGATCTATTTAGCGGTGGGTCTGTCGCGATAATTGTTGTTTTATTAAATATCCATCTCTATTTTTCGCCATTTATTATGTTGTTAAAGAGCGTTGATCTGCATTGGTTTTGATGTTTGTTTTTTTTGTCAAGAGCTTTGAAAGTACAAGTTGGAGGTTGAGTCATGTATTTTCTTTGCTTTTCCTTTTGCTACGTCCTCGCTGATCAGATTTTCTATCGTCTGGGTTTTCATTCTCTTGGCCTTTTTGATTTATCTATTTCTACGGTTTTTGAAAAGCTTACAACGTCATTGATGCTGTTTAATGAGCCTGGATGGGTGTTGATATTGTCAATGAGCCTTATTGTGAAAAGTGTATCTTTTTGCCTTTATACAATATAAAGGTGCGGATCTTTTTAACGCTGCGCGAGAGCAGCGGCCGTAAGTATTTTCCGGCATTTACGCATAGAGTAATGGCTTGCGGGGGGGGCAATGGCAAACTTGCTGCTGTATCGAGCTACGATTAAATAGAGTCGTCCCGGTTATCGAGGGTGGCGTTTTTTATGACTCGCTGGTCATGGGTTGGTTTACTAAGTGAAGCTGTGCTGGGGGTTGAACCTCATAGCTTTCTGTTGTCGAAATAGTAAATTTGAGGCGCGTTGTTCAGATGCTTTAATTTTATGACTCATTCTGCATTGCCTCGGCGTGATAGCGATTGAGGCATTCGAGTAAGACTTTCATAAACTGTCTCTGATCAGTAATTTCATCGTCAAAGTAAGTATCGAAAAGATAAAAAACCGAATCAAAGTTCTCATCGGTTTTCAAGAAGTGCTCTAGTGTATTGATGTACCATTCTCTTTCTTCTTTTTTGTAATTAAGAAACTCAGGTTTCGTCAGTTTGTCGAATAACTCTGAAAGTTCTTTGTCGTCATTAACGTTTTTTGAAACAATAAAACGTTCCCTGTCGGGGTCGTCGTAATTGTCAAAGCTGTATGTAAATAGCAGGCTTCGGATGATTGAAAGTTTTGGTAATAGTTTCATGCTAAAAGTCCGTATATGCAGTAATGGGTTTTCCGTTTGTGTCTAGTATAACTTTTGCTTTTGTTTGCTTTCCGTATTCCAAGTTTGCTTTTTTGTATCCCTCGCCAATTTCTTTTCCCATATCTATAGGTTCGCGTGATTTACCTATGTTGGTTCTCCTGAGTATAAGCTGTGCCCGATAAATAGCATTTAATTGGTCCCTGTGGCTGAGGTATCGGGTTGCTGCGCTAGGTATTTTTGGTTGGCCGACTCTTCTTCCATCAACGTGTCTTTCGATTTCTCCTGTAGTTGGATTTTTAGCCGTCATTACCCTTTCAAGTTGAGCGTCCAGCGTAGTCTGCGCGCCATGTTTTTCCAGGAAGTGAGCTCTTGGTAATGCTTGCTCCATTTCTTTCAAACGACTATAGGCATTTGCTTCTGCAAGCTCATCAATTCTTGCCTGTCGTTCTGCGCGTGTCGTTTGCGGGAGAGTAGGCTCTGCGTGATCAACGTTTTTCGCGGGATCCTGAACGGTCGCGCTTGGCTTGCACCCATCTCCGCCGGGACACGCATTCAACCCCAACGGATCCACCCACCCCGTAGGATTAGGCACATACAAATACCCGTTCACCCCACCCGCCAACTTCACCGGGTCGGGGGTCAGGTAGCGTCCGTTATCCGGATTGTAGTAGCGATGCCGGTTGTAATGCAGCCCGCTTTCCCGGTCGTAATACTGCCCCTGAAAGCGCAGTGGGTTGTCGACCGTGCCTACATCCAACCGGGTGATTTTTCCGTAGGCCTGGTAATGGGCAGACCAGACGATTTTGCCGTCTGCGCCGGTCAGTTCCTGCGGGGTGCCCAGGTGGTCGAGTTGGTAGTGGAAGACCTGTGTATTGGCCGGCCCGAAACCGTCGAGCAAGGCCAGTGGCCTGAAGCTGTCAGGCTCGTAGAGGTAGCTGCGGTGCTGGCCATGGGTGTGTTCGGCGATGACCTTGTCGCCTTGCCAGAAAAACTCGGTGGTCTTGCCCGCCACGGTTTTGCTGATGCGCCGGCCAAACGGGTCGTAGCGATAGCTGGCCTGGCTGCCGTCTGGTTGGGTGAGGCCGATCAGGCGGTGCTGGCAGTCGT
>NZ_MIFU01000085.1:0-77030 GCF_001855215.1 Pseudomonas sp. 06C 126
TAGCCGCGACACGGCCATGGATGGCCGATCGCGGCGGGCCCACGGAGCAATGCCTGACTGCGGGCATGCCGAGCCTAGGCGAGGCACCGAGTGGTGGGGGCAAGAGCGCTTTGGTTACTTTCGCGCTTTTCGAAAGTGACCCGCCGTCAGGGCGGAACCCATAGCCGCCGTGACCGCAGCAACGGATATGTACACATCCCCAAGAACCATCAAAGAGTTGCGTAGATACTCATGCCTATCGCAGGCAAGCCAGCTCCCACATTTGACTGGTTATGGCAGTGGAACCGAGGTTATTCCAGATGCTCTGGCCTGATCGGGTCGCCCGGTTTTACATCCAGTTGGTGGCGCACATCCTCGAACATCAGGTCGTACTGTTTATGCATGCCACCGTTGAGCACCGCAGTTTTCGGCATGCCGTACTTCTGCGCGATGTTCATGGCGTGGCGGGCAAAGTCGAAGGCCTGGTCCTTGGGCAGGAAGAATTCTTCCTTGAGGTCTTTGCCCTGCACCGAACCGTGCATCTTGAAGAGCATTCCCTTGCCTTCCTTTGGGTCCTGGCTGACTTCGTAGTCGATGCACAGGTCGTAGCTGTGATCCTGGGCATTCAATGCATGGCGTTCAACATGCAAGTGACCGGGTTCAAAAATGGCCATAGGCGTCTCTCCCTAACAAGGCATTGGAGAAGGGCGGCTGCAACAACCGCCCGGGGTGTATTTATAAGTAGGTGATGCCAGGTTTTGCCGTGCTGATACGGGTGCCGGCGGTGCCCTGGACAATGGCTTCGATGTCCGAGAGTGAACCGATCACTGCGGTTTTGCCAGTGTTGCGGGCGAACTCGCAGGCGGCCTGGACCTTGGGCCCCATGGAGCCGGCGGCGAAGCCGAGTTTTTCCATGTCGTCAGGGTGCGCCTGGCCGATGGCTTTTTGCGTCGGTTTACCGAAGTCGATAAAGGCCGCATTGACGTCGGTGGCGATCACCAGCAGGTCGGCTTCCAGTTGCTGGGCCAGCAGCGAGGAACACAGGTCTTTATCGATCACAGCTTCGATGCCCTTGAGCTTGCCGTTCTCGTCGTACATGGTCGGGATACCGCCGCCGCCGGCGCAGATCACGATGCTGCTCTTTTCCAGGAGCCACTTGATCGGGCGGATTTCAAAGATGCGTTTGGGCCGTGGGCTGGCCACTACCCGACGGTATTTATCGCCGTCGGGGGCAATTGCCCAGCCTTTTTCGGCGGCCAGTTTTTCGGCTTCGGCCTTGGAGTAGACAGGGCCGATCGGCTTGGTCGGGTTCTGGAAGGCCGGGTCCTTGGCGTCCACTTCGACCTGGGTCAACAGGGTGGCGAAAGGCACTTCAAAGTCCAGCAGGTTGCCCAGTTCCTGTTCGATGATGTAGCCGATCATGCCTTCGGTTTCGGCGCCCAGCACGTCCAGCGGGTAGGGGGAAACCTGGGTGTAGGCGGCCGCTTGCAGCGACAGCAGGCCGACTTGCGGCCCATTGCCGTGGGCGATCACCAGCTCATTGCCGGGATGAATCTTGGCAATCTGTTCGGTGGCGACCCGGATATTGGCGCGTTGGTTGTCCGCAGTCATGGGTTCACCACGGCGGAGCAGGGCGTTACCGCCCAGTGCAACGACGATACGCATAATGCAATCCTTCTAGAATTCTGCCTTGTGAACACTGGGCCAAGTGTGGGAACAGGCTTTATGTAGGAGCCGGGCTTGCCCGCGATGCAGTCACCTCGGTCTGCCAGACATATTGAGGTGATGCCATCGCAGGCAAGCCAGCTCCCACATAAAGCTCGCTCCCACATTGACCGTGTTGCATCAGTGGAAGCGGTGCCGGGTTACAGGTCCGCTAGGGTCGAAACCAGGATCGCCTTGATGGTATGCATGCGGTTTTCCGCTTGCTCGAAGGCGATGCAGGCCGGGGACTCGAACACGTCGTCGGTCACTTCGATGCCGTTGGCCAGGTGCGGATACTGCTCGGCAATCTGCTTGCCGATCTTGGTATCGCTGTTATGGAACGCCGGCAGGCAGTGCATGAACTTGGTGCGTGGGTTGCCGGTGGCTTTCATCAGTTGGGCATTGACCTGGTACGGCAGCAGTTGCTCGATACGTTCGGCCCAAGCCTCTACTGGCTCGCCCATGGACACCCAGACGTCGGTGTGGATGAAGTCCACACCCTTGACCGCCGCTTTCGGGTCTTCGGTGAGGGTGATGCGTGCACCGCTTTCTTCTGCGTATTTTTTGCAGCGACCGACCAGATCGTCATGGGGCCACAGGGCTTTTGGCGCGCAGATGCGCACGTCCATGCCCAGCTTGGCGCCGACCAGCAGCAGCGAGTTGCCCATGTTGTTGCGGGCGTCGCCCAGGTAGGCGTAGCTGATGTCGTGGATCGGCTTGTCGGCGTGTTCACGCATGGTCAGCACGTCGGCGATCATCTGGGTTGGGTGGTACTCGTCGGTCAGGCCGTTGAATACCGGCACGCCGGCGAATTTCGCCAGTTCTTCGACGATTTCCTGCTTGAAGCCACGGTATTCGATGGCGTCGTACATGCGCCCAAGTACGCGGGCGGTGTCTTTCATGCTTTCTTTGTGGCCGATCTGCGACGAGTTCGGGTCGATGTAGGTGACGTTGGCGCCCTGGTCATAGGCCGCCACTTCGAAGGCACATCGGGTGCGGGTCGAGGTTTTCTCGAAGATCAGCGCGATGTTGTTGCCTTTGAGGTGCTGCTGCTCGGTGCCGGTGTACTTGGCGCGCTTGAGGTCGCGGGACAGGTCCAGCAGGTAGCGCAGTTCGCGCGGGGTGTGGTGTTCCAGGCTCAGCAGGTTACGGTTGTGGATGTTGAACGCCATGATGATTCTCCTTGGATTCGGTAATCGGCCCGTGCGGCATCGGGTGGACGCCGCCGGGGAGATGGTCGTTTAGTAGTCGATAGGGTCGCGGATGATCGGGCAGGTCATGCAGTGGCCGCCGCCACGGCCGCGCCCCAGTTCGCCGGCGCTGATGGTGATGACTTCCACACCGGCTTTGCGCAGCAGAGTGTTGGTGTAGGTGTTGCGGTCGTAGCCGATCACCACGCCAGGCTCCACGGCCACCACGTTGTTGCCGTCGTCCCACTGTTCGCGTTCGGCGGCGAAGCTGTTGCCGCCGGTCTCCACTACGCGCAGGGCCTTGAGGCCGAGGGCGGCGGCCACGGTATCGAGGAAGTTGGTTTTCTCCCGTTGGATATCAATGCCGTGGGGCTTGCTTTCATCTGGACGCAGGGTGAAGGGCACGATCTGGTTCACCACTTCCGGGAAGATGGTCACCAGGTCGCGGTCGCAGAAGCTGAACACGGTGTCCAGGTGCATCGCCGCGCGGGATTTCGGCAGGCCGGCAACGATGACCTTTTCCACGGCCTTGTTCTTGAACAGGTTGCGCGCCAGTTGGCCGATAGCCTGGTGGGACGAACGCTCGCCCATGCCGATCAACACCACGCCGTTGCCAATCGGCATCACGTCGCCGCCTTCCAGGGTGGCAGCGCCATGCTCCTGGTCAGGGTCGCCGTACCAGATCTGGAAGTCGGCGTTGGTGAACTCGGGGTGGAACTTGTAGATGGCGGTGGTCAGCAGGGTTTCCTGACGTCGCGCCGGCCAGTACATGGGGTTGAGTGTCACGCCACCGTAGATCCAGCACGTGGTGTCACGGGTGAACTGAGTGTTGGGCAGCGGCGGCAGGATGAAGCTGGCGTGGCCGAGGAAGTCGCGGAACATCTCGATGGTCTTGCCACCGAAGCTGCTGGGCAGGTCATCGGCCGACACGCCACCGATCAGGAACTCGGCGATCTTGCGTGGCTCCAGGCTGCGCAGCCACGAGCCGACTTCATCGACCAGGCCCAGGCCCACGGTGTTGGCGGTGATCTTGCGCTCCAGGATCCAGTCCAGCGCTTCGGGGATGGCGACAATCTCGGTCAGCAGGTTGTGCATTTCCAGCACATCGATATCGCGCTCGCGCATCTTGGTGACGAAGTCGAAATGGTCGCGCTTGGCCTGGGCCACCCAGAGCACGTCATCGAAGAGCAGTTCGTCGCAATTGTTGGGGGTCAGCCGCTGATGGGCCAGACCTGGGGAACACACCATGACTTTGCGCAGTTTGCCGGCTTCGGAATGTACGCCGTACTTAACTTTTTCCGTGGTCATTACAGATCCTCCAGTGAACAAAAGATTCAGGTGTTACAGGGTCAGGAAGCCGTCGTAGAGCCCATAGGCCGCCACCAGGGCGCCAATGACCACTGCGGCGAAAATCAGCTTCTCGACGTTGGTGAAAATCGGTTTGCCCAGCTCACGCTTGGCCTTGGCGAACAGGATCGCGCCAGGGGCATAGAGCAGGGCGGACAACAGCAGGTATTTGGTGCCGCCGGCATACAACAGCCAGACCGCGTAGATCAGGGCGATGGCGCCGATGAACAGGTCTTTCTTGCGCTCGGCCAGGGCCGCCTCGTAGGTCTCGCCGCGTACCGCCAGCAACAGTGCGTAGGCCGCCGACCACAGGTAAGGCACCAGGATCATCGAGGTGGCGAGGTAGATCAGCGACAGGTAGGTACTGGCGGAGAACAGGGTGATTACCAGGAATATCTGCACCATGGCGTTGGTCAGCCACAGGGCGTTGACCGGCACATGGTTGGCGTTTTCCTTACGCAGGAACTCCGGCATGGTGTGGTCTTTGGCAGCGGCGAACATGATCTCTGCGCACAGCAGCACCCACGACAGCAACGCGCCGAGCAGGGAGATGATCAAGCCGACGCTGATCAGCACCGCGCCCCAGTGGCCGACCACATGCTCGAGCACGGCCGCCATCGACGGGTTCTGCAGCTTGGCCAGTTCCGGTTGAGTCATGATCCCCAGGGACAGCACGTTCACCAGCATCAGGAACAGCAGCACGGTGATAAAGCCGATGACGGTGGCCTTGCCCACATCCGAGCGCTTTTCGGCACGGGACGAGAAGATGCTCGCGCCTTCGATACCGATAAATACCCAGACGGTAACCAGCATCATGTTGCGCACCTGGTTCATCACACTGCCCAGGTCGGGGTTTTTCACGCCCCAGATATCCGCGGTGAAGATGTCCAGCTTGAACGCGAACAGTGCGATCAATACGAACAGCACCAGCGGCACGACCTTGGCGACCGTAGTGACCAGGTTGATGAACGCTGCTTCCTTGATGCCGCGCAGCACCAGGAAATGCACGGCCCACAACAACACCGAGGCGCCAATCACTGCCGCCGGGGTATTGCCTTCGCCGAAAATGGGGAAGAAGTAACCGAGGGTGCTGAACAGCAGCACGAAGTAACCGACGTTGCCCAGCCAGGCACTGATCCAGTAGCCCCAGGCCGACGAGAAACCCATGTAGTCGCCAAAACCGGCCTTGGCGTAGGCGTATACACCGCCGTCCAGGTCGGGTTTGCGGTTGGCCAGGGTCTGGAACACAAAGGCCAGGGTCAACATACCTACGGCGGTGATAACCCAACCAATCAATACCGCACCAACATCGGCGCTGGCGGCCATGTTTTGCGGCAACGAGAAGATCCCACCGCCAATCATTGAGCCCACAACTAGAGCAACAAGGGCGCCTAATCGAAGTTTTCCGGGAGATTCAGACATTGCGTGACTCCAATGCAGGAGAAGAGAGACCACAGAATAAAACTGTGCGCTATTCAAACAGCTGACTCAGATCACTTCATTGGCACATTCCATTGTGAATTAAAGACTTATGAATAAATGCTGCGGGCGTATAATTACTCGGATAAGCGCGTCCCAGAGCTTTTATCCGTTTGGATTAATGCGATATGCGTAAGGCGTGGATGTTTGAAGCTAGCCCGTTTTCGCAGATGTGCAAACTTTTTCAAAAGGCTTTGCCAAATACCTCTCAAGGATAAAAGACAAGGGGTATTTAAATTCTAAATTTGCCTAAACTCGACTAACTGAAATGTCATTAAGTTATGAGGCGAGCAGTGTTATTCGCTATAGATAATAAACGTTGCATGTTTTCGATAAATTAGCCGAGTGCACAGTTGTTAGCTCAATGACGGTTTTATCTGCAGGAGTTTCTATGTCGCAACCGGCACAAAAGCTGCGCCTCAGCGCCCTGGTGGCGTTGGTGGTGGGCTCGATGATTGGCGGCGGGATCTTCTCGTTGCCGCAGAACATGGCGGCGCGGGCAGAGGTGGGGGCGATCCTGATCGGCTGGGGCATCACCGCCATTGGCATGTTGACCCTGGCCTTTGTGTTCCAGACCCTGGCCAACCGCAAGCCCAACCTGGACTCGGGTGTGTATGCCTACGCGAAGGCCGGTTTTGGTGACTACATGGGCTTCTCGTCGGCCTGGGGCTACTGGATCAGCGCCTGGATGGGCAATGTCGGCTACTTCGTGTTGCTGTTCAGCACCCTGGGCTATTTTTTCCCGGTGTTCGGCCAGGGCAACACGCCCGTGGCGATCGGTTGCGCGTCGTTGCTGCTGTGGGCCGTGCATTTTCTGGTGATGCGCGGCATCAAGGAGGCGGCGTTTATCAATCAGGTCACGACTGTGGCCAAGATCGTGCCGTTGCTGATGTTCATCGTGATCGCCGCCGTGGCCTTCAAGGCAGACATTTTTACCCGGGATATCTGGGGCCTGGGCAACCCGCAATTCGGTGGGGTGATGGACCAGGTGCGCAACATGATGCTGGTCACCGTGTTTGTGTTTATCGGCATCGAAGGCGCCAGTGTGTACTCGGCGCGCGCCGAAAAACGCTCCGACGTGGGGCGCGCCACGGTGATCGGGTTTGTCGGGGTGCTGGCCCTGCTGGTACTGGTGAACGTGCTGTCCCTGGGGATCATGAGCCAGCCCGAGTTAGCCAACTTGCAGAACCCGTCACTGGCGGGCGTGCTGGAACATATCGTGGGCCCCTGGGGCGCGATGTTGATCAGCATCGGCCTGGCGGTGTCTTTGCTGGGGGCGTTGCTGTCATGGGCCTTGCTGTGCGCCGAGATTCTCTACGCCACCGCCCATGACAAGACCATGCCGGCCTTCCTGAAAAAGGAAAATGCCAACCGTGTGCCGGTCAATGCGTTGTGGCTGACCAATGTGATGATCCAGCTGTTCCTGGTGATCACGCTGTTTTCCGCCAGCACTTACACCACGCTGATCTACCTGGCCTCGTCGATGATTCTGGTGCCGTATTTATGGTCGGCGGCCTATGCCGTGCTGCTGTGCGGGCGCGGGGAAACCTATGAGGGCGCCCAGGGCGAGCGGCTCAAGGACCTGCTGGTGGGCGTGATTGCCCTGGGCTATGCGGTCTGGCTGCTGTATGCCGGTGGCTTGAAATACCTGCTGCTGTCAGCGCTGCTGTATGCGCCGGGCGTCATCCTGTTTGCCCAGGCCAAGCGCGAGCAGGGCCAGCCGCTGTTTACCTTGTTGGAAAAAGGCATTTTCAGCTGTGTGATCGCTGGGGCGAGCCTGGCGGCGTATGGGTTGTACAGTGGTGTGTTGAGCCTATGAGCGATTGTGCGGGCTTCATCGCGGGCAAGCCCACATTGACTGAGTTGTACACAATCAACTGTGGGAGTGGGCTTGCCCGCGATGACAATCCCAAGGTCACCACTGTGCCCGATGCGCGCCCAATTCCCCGGCCGGCAAGACCCATTGCAGCGGTGTCCCGGTAATAGTGACCGGGGCCAGCAAACGATGTGCCGGCCCCCAGGCCGTCTGTTCCACCAGCAGCCCCTGATCAGCGGGTTGTTCTTCACGCAATGCGGGCTGCTTGCCGTGTGCCGCTTCGACCAACAATTTTGCCGTACGCGCCAGCGACAGCCGTGCCGAACCTGCGTGCCCGCTGTTCAAGCGCTGGGCCAAGGCCTGTATCGCACTGGCGGCCATCAGGTAGCCGGTAGCATGGTCCAGAGCCTGCACTGGCAGCGGCACGGGTTGATCCAACTGTTTGCTCTGCATACCGGCGTGGGCGATGCCGCTGCTCATCTGCACCAGGCTGTCGAAGCCCCGGCGATTGCGCCACGGGCCGCTCCAGCCGTAGGCGTTAAGGCTGACGTCGATCAGGCCCGGGGCAATCTGCTGCAGTGCGGTTGCGTTGTAACCCAGGTGTTCCAGCGCATCTGCCCGATAACCGTGAAGCAGAATGTCGGCATCCCTGAGCAGGTTTTCGAATAGTTGCCGGTCGTTGGCGTGTTTAAGATCAAGGCGCGCGCAGCGCTTACCCAGGGTCATTTCCGGGACAACCCCGGGTTCGTTCCAGTCGGGTGCGTCGATGCGCAATACGTCGGCACCCAGGCCTGCAAGAAAACGACTGGCCACGGGGCCGGCCAGGACGCGGGTCAGGTCCAGGACCTTGACCCCCGCCAGCGGGCGCGCAACGCTGCCGAGCCAGCGGCTTTTGCCGCGCGCGTCGAAGCGCTCCCATGCGATCAGGGGTTCCTGATTGACCGCCAACCCTTGTGGATGGGCCTGCCACTCCTGCCAGGTGCGCATCTGCGCCGCACAGCCGGCTTCGTCGACTATCGCTTGTTCAAGCTCGCCAGCGTTCCACCGGGCGACCTTGAGGGCCATTGCCGTCCGCTGCGCCGCCTGTCCGAGTACTCGCTCGGCGGCGGCACGATGGTGTGGGGCGTTGGTGTGCAGGCGAATCCAGCCATCGGCGCAGGCATAGTCGCCGGCAATCGGGTCCCATAATGGCGGAACGCTCCAGCCCAGCGGGCGCAGGGAGCTGGAGAACCAGAACGAGGCCAGGCGCCGGTCGACGCTGACGGCGGGCAAGCGCGCGGTCTGTTGTTCAAGCAGGCGGGCCACTGCCTGACCCGCCGCACCCATGCTGGCGCAGGCCAACTCGGTGACGGCGAAGGCCGACGGCAGGGCACCGGCCTCTGTGGTCGCCAGCGGTGCGGCCGGCAGATCGAGTGCAAGTTGGATCGATGTGAGCAGATCAGTCATCAGGGGCCCTCCTTAACAGAAGGGCCATCATAGAAGATCTTCAGGGGTGTCCTGCAATCCCCGGTTGCAAGGGCAAATCCAGGGTGGCGATAAAACCGCCCTCGGGGTGGTTGGCCAGGCTCAGGCTGCCGCCGTGACGCTCGGCGGCGCGCCGGGCGATGGCCAGGCCCAGGCCATGACCTTGGGCGGTTTGCCCGGGGGCACGGTAAAACGGCTCGCCCAGTTTTTGCAGGCACTCGGCATCTACGCCCGGGCCGTGATCGCGCACGCTGATCACAATGCGTTCGCCCTCACGCTGGGCGCGCATTTCAATCGGCTGGGTGGGCGGGTTGAAGCGCTGGGCATTGCGCAACAGGTTGTCCAGCGCCCGTTCGATCATATGGGGCCAGCCCTTGAGGTTTAACGCCGGGTCGGCCTGAAGCCGGACTTCCTGGTCCGGGGCGCCGAGCTGGGCGTCCTTTTGCAGGGTCTCGAGCAGCCTATTGAGGTCGATGTCTTCGGCGCTGGCGTTGTCGGCGTCGACTCGCGCCAGTACCAGGATCTCGCTGATCAGGGCTTCGAGGCGGTCACATTCCAGGGTCAGGCGCGGCCAGAGCTTTTCCCGTGCCTCGGGGGTGGCCCGTTCCGCCAGGGCCAGTGCGATCCGCAGGCGGGCCAGGGGCGAGCGCAGCTCATGGGAGACGTCGCGCAGCAGTTGCCGCTGGCTGCCGATCAGGCTTTGCAGGCGCGCGCCCATGCGGTTGAAGTCGGTGGCCAGCACGCCAAACTCATCGCGCCGGTCGGCCAGGCGAGCCAGGCTGTTTTGCTGGTACGTGGTCTGCCCCAGATCATGCACCGCGCCGCGCAAGCGGCTCAAAGGCCGCGTGATCGACAGGGTCACCAGCAGGCTGAACAGGGTCAGCACCACCAGCGCAATCGCCAGGGCGCTCAATGGCCAGAGCAGGCTGCTGCGGTGCCAGGCATCCAGCTCCGGCAGGGCGATGCGGTAGATCAGCAGGTAGGTATCGCCGGTCTTCTCGCTGGTGTATTCGGCCGTCAGGCGACGCCAGGGCAGCCGGCCCTCGTGGCTCTCATGCTGTCGCGCTTCGAAGGCGGCGGCACGGCGCGGGAAGGTGCCACGTACCACCGGGTCGCCGCTTTCGTTGAGCACTTGCACATCGACGTGGTATTGGCGCTTGCGCTGTTGCAACAAGTCCTGGGCCGCATCCTCGCCTTGGGTTTCGTAGCGCTGGGTCCATTCCTCGGCCAGGTTACTGAGGCCAGGGTGGCGGCTGAGAATCCAGGCATCCTGGTTGAGCATATGCCCAAGCAGGATCGACAGCCCGGCAACCAGGGCGATGGCCAGCCAAAAACTGGCAAGGATGCGCCAGAAGAGTGAACGCACAGGAAACCCTCAAACAGGAAAAGCCCAGTGGCGCGGGCCACTGGGCTGGGAGATTGCTAACGCATTATTGCGCTTTTTGCGGTTGTTGCGCTTTCCAGGCCTGGAACTGCTGCCACTCGGCCTGACGCTCGGCGCGTTTCTTCGCCATTTCGTCGAACTTCTTCTGCTGGTCAGGCTTGAGCAGGGCGCGGATATCGGCTTGGGTTTTCTGCTTGGCGGCGGCCATCTCGTCGTTCATGGCTTTCTGCTCAGCGGCCGGGAGTTTGTCCAGGTACTTTTTGACCAGTTGCTGACGACCTTCGCGTTGCTCGCCCATCAACTTGCCGATCTGCTGGCGCTGTTCGCGGGTCAGGTCCAGTTGGCTGAAAGGGCCGCCTTTGCCGCGCATGCCGTGTTCACCGCCGTGGCCCGGGCCGCCCATCATATGGCCTTCTGGACCGCCCACCGGGCCTGGGCCTTCTGGCATGGCCATGGCAACGGTAGGCAGGGCAGCAGCGAACATCAGAGCGATAAGGGTCTTGCGCATGGTGTTTCTCCTTGTCTCGGTTCCGGTGAGTCCGGATGTGAGTAGATTACGAGGATCAAGGTCAGCGGCGGTCAGGGGAGGGTAAAGCTTGGGTAAAGACGGGTTGGGTGGGGGCTTACAAAACAGGTAAGAGCCGGCAAGCCGGCTCCTACAGGGGATTTCAGGGGGTGTAGTAGTAGCCACGGCTGCGCAGGGCGACGATCCGCGGACGGCCGTCGGCATGCGGGCCGATTTTCTTGCGCAGGTTGCTGACGTGCATGTCCAGGCTGCGGTCATACAGGGTCAGCTTGCGGCCCAGGGCAATCTGCGCCAGTTCCTGCTTGTCCAGCGGCTCGCCCGGCTGGCGCAGCAAGGCTTCCAGCAGGCGGCTTTCGGACAGGGTGAGGGTCAGTTCCTGATGGTCGATGATCACCACGCCGCGCACCGGGCTGAAGCACAGGTCGCCCAGTTCCAGTTGGGTCGACACAGCCGTCGGATGGCTGCGGCGCAACACCGCCCGTAGGCGGGCGGTCAGTTCGCGGGGGTCGCAGGGCTTGGCCAGGTAGTCATCGGCGCCCAGCTCCAGGCCGAGGATCCGGTCCAGGGGCTCGCCCCGTGCCGAGAGCATCAGCACCGGCAGTTCCGGGTGGTCGGCGCGCAATTGCTTGAGCAGCTCCAGGCCGCTGCCGTCGGGCAGCATCACGTCCAGCACCACGGCCGCCGGCGCGGCGTCGGCCAAGGCCTTGCGGGCGCTCACGCCGTCATGGCAAGCGCGCACCTGGAAACCTTCCTGGCTCAACCAACTGGTCAGCAGCTCACAGAGCTCCTGGTCATCATCTATCAGTAACAGCTCGCTCATGACTCACTCAATTTAGCCATTGTCGACGGCGCCGATGCCCGCCACTGGCGAAGATACCGCACAGCAGGGCAACCAGCGCAACTCCTGCGCCAATCACGAACCATTGCTGCTGGTCGGTGAGCCAGCGGGGCAGGGTGCTGCCTTGTGCGTCCTTGAGTTGCTGGGCCAGGCGCTGGTTCTCCTGGCGCAAGCGGCTCAATTGCGCACTCTCGCGGGCGGCATCGGCAGTTTGCAATTGTTTGCTCAGTTCTTCGCGCAGGCGTTCGCTTTCTTTCAAGCGTTGCTGCAACTCGGTGATCTGGCTGCCGGCACTCAAGGACAGGGGCGTAGAACTGCCGGTGTTCGAGGTTTCTTCAGCCTGGGCCGTGGCCCCGATCGTTAACACTGCCAACAGACACAACTGACTTAAGCGCATCGGAACTCCTGATTCCACACGAATATTCAGAACGTTGTCGGCAGGTTACCGAGAATAATGAGCGATCAGGCGTTTGCCGAACCCAATAGGTTCAGCGCCACCCGGATCAAGGCAGGACTTGCTTGAAGGGTTTGATCACGACATCGGCATACACACCGGCCGCTACGTACGGGTCGGCCTTGGCCCAGGCTTGGGCATCGGCCAGGGACGCGAACTCGGCAACGATCAGGCTGCCGGTGAAGCCGGCTTCACCCGGGTCATTGCTGTCGACTGCCGGGTGTGGGCCGGCGAGCACGATGCGTCCTTCGGCTTGCAGCGCCTTGAGGCGTTCCACGTGGGCCGGGCGCACAGCCAGGCGCTTTTCCAGGGAGTTGGCGACGTCGGTGGCAATGATTGCGTAGAGCATGTCAGTCCTCGGTTTTTGGCGTGGTGGAGTCGGTATCGTGCAAGTGGCGCGACAGGTAGATGCCCTGGGCAACCAGGAATACTACGGTCATGCCCAGGCTGCCGAACACCTTGAAGTCGACCCAGTAGCTCTGGAAGGTAAAGGCCACGAACAGGTTGGCCGCGCCGCAGAACAGGAAAAACAGGATCCAGGCGATGTTCAGGCGGGTCCAGATCGGCTCCGGCAGGCTCAGGGCATGGCCCATGATCCGCTTGATCAACAGGCGATCGCCGATGAAGTGGCTGCCGATAAAGGCCAGGGCGAACAGCCAGTTGACCACCGGGGCTTTCCATTTAAGGAAGGTTTCGCTGTGGAAGGCCAGGGTCAGGCCGCCAAAGACCAGGCAGGCGATCAGGGTCAGCCATTGGCTTTTTTCCAGCTTGCGCTGGGAGATGAAGATCGCGCCGTAGACCACCAGGGAACTGATGATCAGCACCGCGGTGGCGCTGTAGATGCCGCCGAACGACAGCTCATGGCCGCCGATATCCAAGACCCGTGGGTCGGTTTTGAAGACGATGAAAAACAGCAACAGCGGGATGAAGTCGATGAATTGTTTCACAGTAAGAGCCAGAAGCTGGATGTGGCGGCATAATAACAAACATCCTTGGTTGCGATAGCGCCAGCTGACTTGAGGTTACACACTCCCGTGAATGTTGATTTGCACTGCCACAGCACGGCCTCCGACGGCGCCCTGGCGCCCGCGGTACTGGTTGCGCGTGCGTTTGAAAAAGGCGTGCGAGTCCTGTCGCTGACCGATCACGACACCCTCGAAGGCCTGGACGAGGCGCGCAGCGCCGCCACGGCACTGGGGATGTATCTGGTCAATGGCGTCGAACTGTCCTGCACCTGGGGCGGGGCGACCATTCATGTACTGGGCTACGGTTTCGACGTCAACGCCCCGCCATTGGTGGCGGCCATTGCCAGTTTGCACGATGGCCGCTGGCTGCGGTCCGAAGAAATAAGCCGCAAACTGGCGCTCAAAGGCATGCCCAACGCCCTGGAGGGCGCCCGTGCCATCCAGCAGGAGCTGGGCGACAGTGGCAACGCGCCGGCCCGTCCGCATTTTGCCGACTGGATGGTGCGCGCAGGTTACGTCAAGGATCGCGCCGAAGCGTTCCGCAAATGGCTGGGCGCCGGCAAGCTGGGGGACGTGAAGTTGCACTGGCCGACCCTCGAAGACACCGTGGCCACCCTGCGCGCTTCGGGGGCCTGGGTCAGCCTGGCGCATCCCTGGCACTATGATTTCACCCGCAGTAAACGCCGCAAGCTGATAGGCGACTATATTCAAGCAGGTGGCCACGCCATCGAAGTGGTCAATGGGCATCAACCCGCCGAACAGGTTGGCAGCCTGGCGATTCTTGCCCGTGAATTTGGGCTGCTGGTCAGCGCCGGCAGTGATTTCCATGGCCCAGGCGGCTGGTCGGAGATCGGCGAATACCGCCCGGTCCCGGAAGACTTGCCGCTCCTGTGGGGGCGATTCAAGCATGACCCCATTACCGCCACCGTCTGAACAGGTAGAAAACGTGAGTCAATTTTTCCAGATTCATCCGGAAAACCCGCAAGCGCGGCTGATCAAGCAGGCCGTGGAGATCATCCGTGCCGGTGGCGTGGTGATCTACCCCACGGACTCCTCCTACGCCATTGGTTGTCAGATCGGCGACAAGAATGCGGTGGAGCGCGTAAGACGCCTGCGCGACCTGGATAAGAACCACAACTTCGCGTTGATCTGTAGCGACTTGTCGCAACTGGGTCTGTTCGCCAAGGTTGATACGGGCACTTTCCGCCTGCTCAAGGCCCATACGCCAGGGCCCTACACGTTCATCCTCAATGCCACCCGCGAGGTGCCGCGCCTGTTGCTGCACCCGAAGAAGCGCACCATCGGCCTGCGGGTGCCGGAGCATCCCATCGCCCTGGCGTTACTGGCCGAGCTGGGTGAGCCACTGATGAGCGTGTCGCTGATCATGCCCGGAGAGTCCGAGCCGCTGTACGACCCTTACGAAATGCGCCAACTCCTGGAAAAACACGTAGACCTGATCATCGACGGCGGCTACGGCGGCAACAAGGCGTCTACTGTGATCAACCTGGCCGACGGCGAGCCTGAAGTGGTGCGCGTCGGTTGCGGCGATCCCACGCCGTTCATGGTCGAGGCCTGAATGTCGGCCGTGGAACCCGTCGACAGCCAGGCCGGCGCCCAGCAGGAGCTGCCATTTGCCATGGTCTACGGCCAGGCGGTCATGGAAATGCCCCTGGACTTGTACATCCCGCCGGATGCCCTGGAAGTCTTCCTTGAGGCCTTCGAGGGGCCGCTGGACTTGCTGCTGTACCTGATCCGCAAACAGAACATCAATATCCTTGATATCCCGGTGGCAGAAATCACCCGCCAGTACATGGGCTATGTCGAGTTGATGCAGTCGGTGCGCCTGGAACTGGCCGCCGAATACCTGGTGATGGCCGCGATGCTGGCCGAGATCAAGTCGCGCATGCTGCTGCCGCGCTCGGAGACGATCGAGGCCGAAGAGGACGACCCGCGCGCCGAACTGATCCGCCGCCTGCAGGAGTACGAGCGCTTCAAGGCAGCCGCCGAGGGCATTGACGGCTTGAGCCGCGTGGGCCGTGACGTGGTGGTGCCCAAGCTGGATGCGCCGGAAGCCCGGGCGCGCAAATTGTTGCCAGATGTGAGCCTGGAAGAATTGCTGATGTCCATGGCCGAGGTGCTGCGCCGTGGCGATATGTTTGAAAGCCACCAGGTCAGCCGTGAAGCCTTGTCCACTCGCGAACGCATGAGTGATGTGCTGGAGCGCCTCAAGGGCGGTGGTTTTGTGCCGTTTGTCGAGCTGTTCACCGCTGAAGAAGGGCGCCTGGGGGTGGTGGTGACTTTTATGGCGATCCTCGAATTGGTCAAGGAGTCCTTGGTCGAGCTGGTACAGAATGAGCCTTTTGCGGCTATCCACGTGCGGGCGCGAGCCGAATAACGAGCTGAATCGATGAATCTGACTGAACCCCGCGAACTGGCCCCGCTGTTGGAAGCCTTCCTCTTGGCCTCGGGCAAGCCGCAATCACTGGAGCGCCTGTTCGAACTGTTTGAAGAGGCTGAGCGCCCGGAGCCGCCGGTATTCAAGAAGGCCTTGGAGATCCTGCGCAAATCCTGTGAAGGCCGGGCCTTTGAGCTGCGGGAAGTGGCCTCGGGCTACCGCCTGCAAATTCGCGAAAAGTTTTCGCCGTGGGTCGGGCGCCTGTGGGAAGAGCGCCCGCAGCGTTACTCCCGGGCGATGCTGGAAACCATGGCGCTGATCGCCTATCGCCAGCCCATCACCCGTGGCGAGATCGAAGACGTACGCGGCGTGGCGGTCAACAGTCATATCGTCAAGACGCTGCTGGAGCGCGAGTGGATCCGTATCGTCGGTTACCGCGACGTGCCGGGCAAACCGGCGATGTTTGCCACCACCAAGGTGTTTCTCGATCACTTCAACCTGAAGAACCTCGACGACCTGCCGCCATTGGCCGAATTGCGGGAGATCGAGGCCGAACCGGTGCTCGATTTCGACGATGCGCCAGTGCCGGCTGGCTTGCAGGAGCTGGCTGATGCCAGCGCCGAGCCGGAAGAGCCCAAGGACGAGACCAGTTTCCATACGCTGCTGTTGGAGCTGGACGATATGGAGCAGGGGATCAAGACCGATTTTGATGACTTGCTGCGCGATGGGGCGGCCGAGCCCGAAACGCCGGTGAACGTCGAAACGACGCCAGCGGTCGAACCTGAACCTCTGGAAGACATCTTGGGTGTGGCAGCCGCTCGCGAAAAATTGCTGGCCGCCGTCGCCGCCCTTGAACAGCCCGAGTTGAGCGAAGAAGAAGCCGAAGCCCGAGCACTGGCCGAAGCCATCGAAAACGAACGCCGCGAATTCGAAGACTGACAGCTCCCACAGATAAGCCCTGTGCAGTGAGGTAGTGATGAGCTCCACCAAAGACCCCTGCATCAGCATCTGCAAATTCAGCGACGATATCTGCCTCGGCTGCGGGCGCAGCAAGCGTGAGATCCGGGCCTGGAAGAAACTCGACAAGGTCGACAAGCGCGCGGTGCTGGCCGAAGCCGAGTTACGGCTGCTCGCCCTGGGTGCCACCGGTCGGCGGAAAAGTAAATGAGCCGGCCCATATCGACTAGTCTCTGATGCGCAATGCGCGCCATGAGCGTATGATTCGCGACCCTTCGGCGATGCGTTCGCCCAAGAACCCAGTTTCAATACCTTCAGGCCACGCCTGAATCGACACACCGGGAGGTGCTTAAGATGAAAGACCAAGACCAGAACGACAGCCAGGAAATCGGCCCAGCAGGCGAGAAACTGCAAAAAGTTCTCGCCCGTATCGGCGTCGGCTCGCGTCGCGACGTGGAAGCCTGGATCACCCAGAAGCGCATCAAGGTCAACGGCGTCGAGGCCACCCTTGGCCAGCGCGTCGACCTGCATGACGCGATCACCATTGATGGCAAGGTCATCAAGCGTGAAGAGGCCGCCGAATCGGTGCGCCGCGTGATCATGTACAACAAGCCCGACGGCGAGATCTGCACCCGCGACGACCCGGAAGGCCGTCCCACCGTGTTCGACAAGATGCCCAAGCCCAAAGAAGGCCGTTGGATCAACATCGGTCGCCTGGACATCAACACCACCGGCTTGCTGATGTTCACCACCGACGGTGAACTGGCCAACCGCCTGATGCACCCGTCCTACGAGATGGACCGTGAATATGCGGTGCGTGTACGTGGTGAAGTCGATGACGAGATGATCGAGCGCCTCAAGGCTGGCGTCGTGCTGGAAGACGGCCCGGCCAAGTTCACCGACATCAAGCAGGCTCCAGGTGGCGAAGGTTTCAACCACTGGTACCACTGCGTGGTGATGGAAGGGCGTAACCGTGAAGTACGTCGCCTGTGGGAATCCCAGGGCCTGGTGGTCAGCCGCCTGAAGCGCGTGCGTTTTGGCCCGGTGTTCCTCAACTCTGACCTGCCGATGGGTCGCTGGCGCGAAATGAGCCAGTACGAAGTCGACATCCTCAGTGCTGAAGTGGGCCTGACCCCGGTGGCCATGCCGCAGATGAACGCCAAGAGCAAAGACAAGCTGGAGCGTATGCAGCGTAAATCGTCGCGCCCAGTGGCTCGTACCGAGCGCGTTGCCCGCACTTTGCGCCCGGCCCTGGATGCACCGGCCACTGGCGGTCGTATTTCCCGTCAGCCGCAGATCGAGGGTGATCGTCGCCCATCGGCTCCAGCCCGTCAGGATGGCGAGCGTGCGCCGCGTACTCCACGTCCGGCCGGTCGTGGCGAAGCGCCAACAGGTGGCCGCAGCAACCGAGGCGATGCAGGCCGCGGTGCGCCGCAGACCGATCGTCCAGCCGAAGGCGCCAAGCGCCCAGCCAAGCCAGCGCCGAAAAAGCGCCCTGGGCTCAAACTGGTGGCTGACGAGCCATCGGGCAAGCGCCGTGGTGCACCGGCAGGTTCCGGGCAGCGTCCGGGCTTTGGTCGCAAGAAGCCTTAAGGGCTGCGGCAAGTTTTAAGCTGCGAGCGGTAAGAGAAAACGCCAACCCTGAGGGTTGGCGTTTTTTTTGCGTCGGATTTTGTGCAGGAGCGAGCTTGCTCGCGAAAAAACCAGAGCTGTCACGCTTATCCAGGATGAACGCGGTGCTCGGGCGTTTGCCGCGAGTAGGCTCGTTCCTACAGATGATGGCAAGCCCGGTCGTCATGAATGTCTTCCGCGCTGTAACAATTATTTTACGCATGGCCTGAGCCTACGCCTGTCTTGGTCTCGTGTTTTTTTATCTGTAAAGAAAACTTGCCGATCGGTCAACAATCTCCCCGGCAAGGCTCCCTAACCAATCGAGCGGTGTACAATGCGCCGCGTTTTACTGTGACCCCCCTTGCATACCCATGCAAAAGGCCTTCAAGGCTGGCTGCCTTGTTAACTCCGCCTGGCCATAAGCCGGACGGGTTCGATTTCGTCACAGATAAAAACAAACAGGTGACGCATGACCGTAAGAAAGACGCTGAACTCCTGGTGCCTGCGCTGGGGTTTGATCGGCGCTGCTTGAGTCGGTTTCAAAGCAGCATCGTGTAATCAACATCATCAAACCTTGCGTGAGACCCTTTTCATGAGTGCAAACAACTCGCCTTCAGGTGAACTGAAGCGCGGCCTGAAAAATCGTCATATCCAATTGATCGCCCTCGGTGGCGCGATCGGTACCGGCCTGTTCCTGGGCTCGGCGGGGGTGCTGAAGTCAGCCGGCCCGTCGATGATCCTCGGCTATGCCATCTGCGGCTTTATCGCCTTCATGATCATGCGCCAACTGGGCGAAATGATTGTCGAAGAGCCAGTAGCCGGCTCCTTCAGCCATTTTGCCCACAAGTACTGGGGCGGTTTCGCGGGCTTTTTGTCGGGCTGGAACTGCTGGATCCTTTATATCCTGGTGGGCATGTCGGAGCTGACAGCCGTCGGCAAGTACGTGCACTACTGGTGGCCGGAGATTCCGACCTGGGTCTCGGCGGCGGCATTTTTCGTGCTGATCAACGTGATCAACCTGGCCAACGTCAAAGTGTTTGGCGAGGCCGAGTTCTGGTTTGCGATTATCAAGGTGGTGGCGATTGTCGGCATGATCGCCCTGGGCAGCTATCTGCTGGTCAGCGGCACCGGCGGGCCACAGGCTTCGGTGAGCAACCTGTGGGAACACGGCGGGTTCTTCCCCCATGGCGTCGGTGGGTTGGTGATGGCCATGGCGATCATCATGTTCTCGTTTGGCGGCCTGGAAATGCTCGGCTTTACCGCCGCTGAAGCGGACCAGCCACGGACCGTGATCCCCAAGGCGATCAATCAGGTGATCTACCGCATCCTGATTTTCTACATCGGCGCCCTGGTGGTGCTGTTGTCGCTGACGCCATGGGACAGCCTGCTGGTGACCTTGAACGCGTCCGGCGATGCCTATAGCGGCAGCCCGTTCGTGCAGGTGTTCTCGATGCTGGGCAGCAACACTGCCGCGCATATCCTCAACTTTGTGGTGTTGACGGCGGCGCTGTCGGTGTACAACAGCGGCACCTACTGCAACAGCCGCATGCTGCTGGGCATGGCCGAACAAGGCGACGCCCCGGCGGCGTTGGCGAAGATCGACAAGCGCGGCGTGCCCGTGCGTTCGATCCTGGCCTCGGCGGCAGTCACTCTGGTGGCGGTGTTGATGAACTACTGGATCCCGCAGCACGCCCTGGAACTGCTGATGTCCCTGGTGGTGGCCACGCTGGTGATCAACTGGGCGATGATCAGCTTCTCGCACTTCAAGTTCCGCCAGCACATGAACCGCACCGGCCAGGTGCCGCTGTTCAAGGCGCTGTGGTACCCCTATGGCAACTTTGTGTGCCTGGCGTTCGTGGTGTTTATCCTGGCGATCATGCTGATGACACCGGGCATTCAGAAGTCGGTGTATGCGATTCCGATCTGGCTGGCGTTCATGTGGGTCTGCTATTTCTTCAAGAGCAAGCGCGAGGCTCGGGAAAACCTGAGTGCGGTATCCTCGCTGAACAACTAGCCTACCCTGCAGGAGCCGGTAAACCGGCTCCTGCAGGTGTCAACGGACCCGCTTTCCATGTTGGTAATCTCCAGTAACGTGCACCTGCCCGATGCTGAAATCGAGTTGACGGCCATCCGCGCCCAGGGCGCAGGGGGGCAGAACGTCAATAAGGTTTCCAGCGCGGTGCACTTGCGCTTCGATATCGGCGCTTCATCGTTGCCGCCGTTCTACAAGGAGCGCCTGCTGGCACTGCGTGACAGCCGCATCACCAGCGAAGGCGTATTGATCCTCAAGGCCCAGCAATACCGGACCCAGGAACAGAACCGCGCCGATGCCCTGGAGCGCCTGGTGGAGTTGATCCTCAGCGCGACCAAGGTCGAGAAAAAACGCCGTCCGACCAAACCCACCCTGGGCTCGAAAAAGCGTCGCCTGGAATCCAAGACCAAGCGCGGCAGCATCAAGGCCGGGCGCGGCAAGGTGGATTTCTAGCCGGCGTTGCGTTCGTCGCGGTATTTGGGGGCCTGGCGATACAGGTACAGGCTCAACAGCAGCCCGGCGAAGGCCGCCAGTGCGGCAAACAGAAAGATCGAAGCAAAGCCGAAACCCGCCGCAATAGCGCCGGCCAATGGCCCGGTGATGCCCAAAGACAAGTCGATAAACAGCGAATAGGCCCCCACCGCCGCGCCACGGCTGGAGGCAGGCACCAGGTTGACCGCCTCGACGCCCAGCGCCGGAAACACCAGGGAAAAGCCAAAGCCACTCAGGGCCGCGCCCGCCAACGCCAGTTCGGCATTCGGCGCCAGCCACAACAGCAGCAGGCCAAGGGTTTCCACCGACAGGCAGGCGATCGCCACGCGAAACCCGCCGATCCGGTTGATCAGGTTACCGAACAGCAACCGCGCGCCGATAAAGCTGGCCCCGAACAGGCTCAGGCACAGCACCGCGTTATCCCAGTTCTGGGTCGCGTAATACAGGGTGATAAACGTGGCGATGGTGCCAAAGCCGATGGAGCCCAGGGCCAGCCCGCAGCCGTGGGGCAGTACGCGGCCCAGCACATGCATGAAGGGCAGGCGTTCGCCGACTACGATGGGCGCCGCGACTTTCGGCCAGGCCAGCAGCAGGCCCAGCACCGCCAGCACCATGATGCTGGCGCCCATGCTCCACAGCCCGAACCGGCTGACCAGCAGCACCCCCAGCGGTGCGCCAATCGCCAGGGCACCGTAGCTGGCAATACCGTTCCAGGAGATGACCTTGGCGGTATTCAGCGCACCGACCCGGCCAATCCCCCAGCCAATGGAGCCCGATCCCACCAGGCTTTCGGCACTGCCCAGGACCAGCCGGCCAATCAGCAGGCTGGTCAGGCTCAAGGCCGGCAGATGGGTCAATGCCGCGGACACCAGCATGAACACCCCACTCAAGCCACAACCGGCCAGGCCGTACATCACCGCGCGCTTGCTGCCGCGGTTATCGATGATGCGCCCGGCATAGGGCCGGCTCAGCAGGGTGGCCAGGTACTGCACGCTGATCACCAGGCCCGCGATCACCGCGCCAAAACCCAGGTCGCTGTGGACATAGCCCGGCAATACGGCCAGGGGTATGCCTATATTCAGATAGCCGATAAAGGTGAACAGCACGATGGAAACGACTTGCAGCGTGACCGCCATGGGGCGCTGGGTATCTGGCATGGGAGGGGTCCACTGTCGCGGCAGTAAAAGATAGGCTGCTTATGATACCGGTGCTTTGCGCCGCACAGGGCATAAAACCTTTGGCGGCTGAACGCCCGCCATCGCTGGCGAGCCGGCGCCTACAGTGGCGCGGGGCTGAGCATGCGCGTGGTCACGAGCGCGGCCAGGGCGTTTTCCTGGGTGCCAAAGCGCTTGAGCAGCAGCGCTTGTTTTTCCGGGCTGAGGCGGCTCCACACATCGACCATTTGCAGGGCGGCGCCGAGTATCGCGTCATCGGGGGAATGCTTGGGAGTGTCAGGCATGTTGCGTGTCTCTTGATTCAGGCGGTGTGGAAAGCGCGCAATGTCACGCTTTCCACACGGTCTGGGTACTGCGGTCAGTCGTCGCTATCGCTGTCGACCGGTGCTGCTTGTGCTGGCGCTTGTTTATCGCTGCCGGCCTGTTGTGGGGTTGGCTGCTCGGTCTCGTGCAGGCTTGGGAAGGGGAGATTGGGAATCTCGTGCATCGTCGTCGCTCCTCGCAAGGTCTGTTGTGGGATTGCAGATGTGCCACGCTTTTTACAAAGCCTGGGCAGGATACAGCACTGCAAATGACAAAAAGACTTTTATCTCGCCAAATGCACGAACCTTTCGCCCCAAGACGCAAGTGACAAGAGGTCACACGCTGGCCTGGCGCTCCATGGCGGCCTTGTAGATGGAGTTTTTTGGCTGGGCGAAGACCCGTGCCAGCATGGGTTCGAAAAAGCTCAGGGGCAGGGTGGCATAGGCCGGATCGAAGGCGGCCGCGTCGTACAGCGCGCAGAATTCAATGGTTTGCTCATACTGCGGGTGTTCACCAAATTGCTCGCGCAGGTGGCGATCCATGCCCAGGTGATGAAAGAAATAGTAGCCCTGGAAAATCCCGTGCTTTTCCACCATCCACAGGTTTTGCGGGCTGACGAACGGTTTGAGGATGGCGGCGGCAATGTCCGGGTGGTTGTAGGAACCCAGGGTGTCGCCGATGTCATGGAGCAGCGCACAGACCACATATTCTTCGTCGCGGCCATCGTGCCAGGCGCGGCTGGCGGTCTGCAGGGAGTGGGTCAGGCGGTCCACCGGGAAGCCACCGAAGTCACCCTCCAGCAGCCGCAGGTGCGCGAGGATTCGCCCGGGCAACTGGCGGGCATAGGCACTGAAGTCGGCGGCGATGATGGACCAGTCTTCCTGGGTGCCGTCTTGCATATGGGTGAAGCGGGCCTGCTGGCTCATCGGCGTGTCTCTTATTGTTTTGGATGGTTTAGAACGGCACCTTGCCCAGGATCATGTCGCGGTACATCACGAAATCTCCCAGCAGGCTGTAGAACGGATGCTGGAATGTCGCCGGGCGGTTCTTTTCAAAGAAAAAGTGCCCGACCCAGGCAAAGCTGTAGCCGGCCACTGGCAGTACCCACAGTAGCCACCAGGCACCCTTGCCGATGGCGAACGCGAGAATAAAAATCACCAGGCTGGTACCGATAAAGTGCAGGCGCCGACAGGTGCTGTTGCCGTGTTCACTCAGGTAATACGGATAGAACTCGGCGAAGCTATTGAATTGTCTGACATTTTCCACGTTGGCCGGCCCTCTGGTTATTGTTGTGCCCGACGGATGTTCGGCGGGGAGCTTATTTGAGTCTAGAGTCATCACTGGCAAGGGCCAGTGACAATAGACGCCACTTTAGTATCCTTGGGTTCCTGGCTGCGATTTCAGCCGTCCCGTCATAGAACGCGTGCAAGATAACGCCATGAACGAACGAACGACTTCTGCAAGCTGGGCGATGGGGATAGTCAAGGCGCTGGAGCTCGAGGGCCTGGATTGCCGCGCGCTGTTCAAACAGCTGGGCCTGGATTACAGCGCCCTGGATGACCCCGACGCGCGCTTTCCCCAGGACTCCATGACCCGGCTCTGGCAGCGTGCGGTGGAGGTTTCGGGCAACCCGGCCATTGGCCTGAATATGGGCAAGGTAGTGCGCCCGGCGTCATTCCATGTGGCCGGCTATGCCTTGATGTCCAGCAGTACCCTGGCCGAGGGCTTTACCCGGCTGGTGCGCTACCAGCGGATCATCGCCGAAAGCGCTGACTTGAGCTTCCGCCTGTTGCCCGAAGGCTATGCGTTGATCCTTACGGTACACGGCGATCATCTGCCGCCCACCCGGCAAAGCGCCGAGGCATCGCTTGCCTGCGCGTTGGCGTTGTGTGGCTGGCTGACCGGGCGCACGTTGCAACCGCGCAAAGTGTTGGTGCAAGGCGCCCAGCCAGCCGACCTGGAACCCTATAGGCAGGCCTTTCATGCGCCGCTGGTGTTCAACGCGCCGTATGACGCGCTGATCTTCGAGCGGGCGGATATGGAAGCACCGTTGCCTACCGCCAATGAAGCGATGGCGCTGCTGCACGACCGGTTTGCCGGGGAATACCTGGCGCGGTTTTCCGAGAGCCGCGTGACCCACAAGGCCCGCCAGGTGCTCTGCCGGTTGCTGCCCCAGGGCGAGCCCAAGCGTGAGATGGTCGCGCAGACGTTGCACCTGTCCCAGCGTACGCTGCAGCGGCGCTTGCAGGAGGAGGGCACCAGCTTCCAGACCTTGCTCGACGACACCCGCCGCGAATTGGCCGAGCAGTACCTGGCGCAGCCGAGCATGACCTTGCTGGAAATCGCCTACCTGCTGGGGTTTGCCGACCCGAGCAACTTCTTCCGCGCGTTTCGCCGCTGGTTCGATGCCACGCCCGGCGAATACCGGGCGCGGTTATTGGAGACTTCGGCGAGTGTCAGTGTCGCCAGAACGCCGGCATACACAGTACAAACACCGTAATGATCTCCAGCCGGCCGAGCAGCATGCCCAGGGACAGGATCCACTTGGCGGCATCTGGCAGGGTGGCGAAGTTGCCGGCCGGGCCGATGGTTTCGCCCAGCCCCGGGCCCACGCCGGAAACGGTGCTGGCGGCGCCGGTCAGGGCGGTCATCCAGTCCACGCCCAGCAACGACAGGGCCAGGGCGATCATGCAGATGGTGATGGCGAAGAAGAACGAGAACGTCAGGATCGACCGGACGATTTCTTCGTCGAGGCGATGGCCGTTGTATTTCTGCTTGATCACCGCCCTGGGGTGAATCAGCTGGTTCAAGTTGGCCTTGAGCAGGATATAGGCAACCTGGAAGCGGAAAATCTTGATTCCGCCAGCGGTGGAGCCCGAGCAACCGCCAACAAAACCCAGGTAAAAGAACAGCATCAGCGAGAAATTGCCCCACAGGCTGTAGTCACCCAGGGCAAAACCGGTGGTGGTCACTACGGACGTGACGTTCAGCGCCACATGGCGCAGCGCATCCAGCCAGTGCAGGTTGGTGGTCCACCAGTACCAGGTGCCGAGCACGATCCAGGTCACCAACAGCATGCCCAGCAAGCCCTGTACCTGCTGGTCCTTGATCAGCGCCTTGCGGTTGCCACGCAAGGTGGCGACATACAAGGCAAACGGTAGGCTGCCCATGATCATCACGACTATCGCGACCCAATGCACGGCGGGCTGTTTCCAGTGCGCCAATGACTCGTCGGAGGTGGAGAAACCGCCGGTGGAAATGGCCGACATCGCGTGGTTGATCGCGTCGAACAGGCCCATGCCGGCCCACCAGAAGCCCAGGCTGCCGAGGATGGTAATGCCGACATAGGCCGCCACGATCAGGCGCGCCACCATATGCGAGCGGGGCATGACCTTCTCGGAGCGGTCCGAGGATTCGGTCTGGAACAGGCGCATGCCACCGATGCGCAGCAGCGGCAGGATCGCCACCGCCATGCCGATAAAACCGATGCCGCCGAGCCAGTGCAGCATCGAGCGCCACATCAGGATGCCCGGTGACATGGTGTCCAGCCCACTGAGCACGGTGGCGCCGGTGGCGGTGATGCCGGACATGCTTTCAAAGAACGAGTCGGTATAGCTGATGTGCTGGGTCAGCAAGAACGGCAGCGCGGCAAAGATACACACCACCACCCAACTGCTCACGGTCAGCAGGTACATGTCCCTGGGGCGCAGTTGGACTTGTTCCGGGCGACCGGGAATCACCAGGGCCAGGCCTGCGATAAAGGTGATCATGCTTGCCCAGAGAAAGGACGGCAGGTCGCTGGTGCGGTCGAAAAACATCAGGGTGGCCATGGGCACTACCATGGCGACCGCGAGGGTAATCAGGAAGATGCCGATGATGAAACCAATGATTCGCAGGGTCGGCATTGCCATGAATTGCGCTCGGGTGACAGTTTGAGGCGCCATTCTACCTAGGGTGCAGGGCTTGTAAACCGGGGGGTACGGATCTGATGTGGGAGCTGGCTTGCCTGCGATGGCGGTGCGTCAGGTTCGACTGCTTGACTGACCCGCCGCTATCGCAGGCAAGCCAGCTCCCACATGGGTTTTGTGGGGGTAATACAAAAAAGGCGACCCGAAGGCCGCCTCATTCAAACCGCGCGGATCAGAACTCGTGATCAGCGGTATCCGGGTTCAGGTCACCGATGCCCAGCTTGCCAGCCGCTTGCTCGATGGAGCCGGTCTGCTTGACCAGGGATGCGATAGCATCGCGCACGATCTGGTTGCCTGCGGTGTTGCCGGCAGCGATCAGTTGGTCGTAGTGCTCACCCTTGTTGGCGTGGTCGACAATGACCTGGATCTTGGCTTCGGTGGCAGCGAGGTCAGCCTTGAGGGCTTCATCGGCAGCCGGATCAACCTTGGCCACCAGGGACGACAGGCTGGCGCCGGTCAGTTTGGTGCCGTCGGTGCGGGTGTACTCGCCCAGGTAGACGTTGCGGATGCCCTTGGCGTCGTAGAAGTGCGAGTAGTGTGTGTTGTCGCTGAAGCAGTCGTGCTCGTCTTCCGGCGAGTTGGCTTCCAGGGACACTTTCATCCGCTCGCCCGCCAGTTCACCCAGGGACAGGCTGCCCATGCCGAACAGCATCTTGCGCAGGCCGTCGGTGCCAGGTTCGGCTTCCAGGGTGGCGCGGTAGTTGTCTTCGACGTTGGGTTTCCAGTTGCCGACCATTTCTTCGAGGTCGCTGACCAGCAGTTGGGTTACGGCGCGCAGGTAAGTGCGGCGACGCTCGTTATGACCGCCGGTGGCGCCTTCGCCTTGCAGGTAGTCCGACGCTGGACGGTTGCCGGCGCCAGGGCCGGTGCCGTTCAGGTCCTGGCCCCACAGCAGGAATTCGATGGCGTGGTAGCCGGTGGCGACGTTGGCTTCGGAGCCGCCCAGCTCGTTGAGGCTGGCGAGTTTCTCCGGGGTGATTTCCTTGACGTCGATCTTGTCTTCGCCGACCTGGATCTCGGTGTTGGCGATGATATTGGCGGTGGCGCCCGGGTTGCCGAGGGCGTGTTCGTAGGACTTGTCGACATAGTCGATCAGGCCTTCGTCCAGCGGCCAGGCGTTCACCTGACCTTCCCAGTCATCAATGATGGTGTTGCCAAAGCGGAACACTTCGCTCTGCAGATACGGTACGCGTGCAGCGATCCAGGCGGTGCGAGCGGCCTTCAGGGTCTCGTCGTTGGGGTTGGCGAGGAAGGTATCGATGGCGGTCTGCAGGGTTTTTGCAGTGGCCTCGGAGTCGCTGTACACCGCGAACACGATGTCTGCGTAATGCGCGACGACCGCCTTGGCGGCAGCCTCGTCAACCTGGCCGGCGGTAGCGGCAGCCGCTGGAGCGGTAGTGCTGGCAGCTGGCGTTGGCGCCTGAGGAGCGGCGGCCTTGTCTTTACCCTCGCCGCAGCCGGCGAGAGAAATAGCGATGGCCAGCAGACTGGCGGTGGCCAGGGGCATACGAATCATGGCGAACATCCTGCTTCGGTAGTTGATCGGGGCGCAATGCAGCGCGCAAAACTGCGACATAATGCGAAAGATTTGCATTTTCTGTAAAGAGTTAACGCAGTAAAAGTTTCACATTCGCGCCCTGGCCGCCCAAGGCTTTGCCCTGGGTGGCCAGCATTGCGCTATAAGATCGCCGCGTTGTTGCGCTCGGCCTGTTTGAGATAGGCCGCCAGTTCACGGGCCGGCAGGGGTTTGCTGTAGTGATAGCCCTGACCCTCGTGGCAGCCTTCGCTGATGATGTAGGCCTCTTGCTCGGGCGTCTCCACGCCTTCTGCAATGACCTGCATGCCCAGGCTTTTGCCCAGTTGGATGATCGCCCGCACGATGGTGGCATCGTCATCGTCGTCCAGCAGGTCCTGGACAAAGCTCTTGTCGATCTTGATTTTGTCCAGGGGCAGGCTTTTGAGGTAGCTCAGCGACGAGTACCCGGTACCGAAGTCGTCGATGGCAATCAGCGCGCCGGAGCGGCGCAGGCTCAGCAAGTGCTGGGCGGCGGTGCTGATGTCTTCCATCAGGCCGGTCTCGGTCACTTCCAGCTCCAGGCTGCGCGGCGGCAGGCGATAGATCTGCAACAGGTTGTTGACCACCCGTGGCAGTTCGGCGTGGTGCAGTTGCACCGTGGACAGGTTGACCGCCATGCGCAGCTCGGTAAAACCCTGGTCGTGCCATTCGCGCAATTGCCGGCAGGCCTGGTCCAGTACCCACTCGCCAATGGGGATGATGGTGCCGTTCTGTTCCGCCAACGGGATAAACAGGTCGGGAGGTACCAGGCCGTGTTCCGGATGTTGCCAGCGAATCAGCGCCTCGACGCCGACCACGCGATGATCCACATAGCTGATCTGCGGTTGGTACACCAAATGAAACTGGTCGCGGCCCAGGGCTTCGCGCAGGTCTTTCTCCAGCTCGCGGCGCCGGCGCATTTCGCTGTCGACGCTGGCGATATAGAACTGGTAGCGATTGCGCGAGCGGGTCTTGGCCAGGGTCATGGTCTGCTCGGCTTTTTGCAGCAGCTTCTCGGTGCTATCGCCGTCTTCGGGAAACAAGGTGATACCGATGGTGGCGCGCAGGCGGATCTGTTCGTGGTCGAGGGCGAACTCGGCTTCCAGGTCATCGAGGATGCTTTGCGCCAGCTCGGCGGCTTCGTAGGGCTGCTCGATATCGGCCTGGACCAGGGCGAATTGGTCGCCACCCAGGCGGGCGAGGGCGCCGAGCCGGCCACTGTGGGCGCGCAGGCGGTCGGCCAGGGCTAGCAGCAGTTGGTCGCCGGCCTGGTAGGTGTACTGCTCGTTGATGCTCTTGAAGTCATCCAGCCCCACGCACAACACCGCGACCCGGCGTTGACGGCGGCCGGCATCGATGAGGATCTTGTCCAGTTGCTCTTGCAGCTTCTGGCGGTTGGGCAGCCCGGTGAGGAAGTCGTACTGGGCCATGCGCAGCAGGCTGTTTTCGGCTTCATGACGCAGGTGAGTGTTGCGTTCGATAGAGGCCAGCAATTGATTGGCGGTGTTGATCCACAGCCCCAGTTCATTTTTCTCGTGGCCTTTGAGCTGGGGGATCTTGTGCTCGCTGGGCCGGTCGGGGTTGATCGAACTGAGGTGGCTGATGATCCGCGACAGGGGCTTGGTCAGCAGCCAGTGATAGACCAGGTACAACACCAGGCCCATGGCCAGGGCGCGCAGCACCCCGGAGATAAAAATGATCACCGAATTGACGATAAAGCCCTGGCCATAGGTGGCCGTGTCGAGGGTGATGCTCAGGTCGCCGTAATATTCGCTGTAGGGCCCGCGCCCCACCAGGGGCGTCGTGAAGGTGCGTTCCTGGCCGAGAATCACGTCCGTCAGCCAGCGGCTTGGGGAGTGCTGCAGTTCCCGGCTCTTTTCGGCAAGCATGGGCTCGTTGGGGTGGCCAATGGAGGCCATGCGCACTGCATCATCCTGGAACAGGCCCTCGATGACTTGCATGCCCATCTCACGGTCCAGGCTGTAGACGGCCTGGGTGGAAGGGTCGCGAAACATGTCGAGGATGCGCTGGGCATCGCCTGCCACGGCCTGGCGCGTCTTATAGGCATCGAAGACGATCTGCGCCACGCTCAGTGCCACGCCCACAATCAGTGCCGACAACAGCACCACCCGGAGCAACTTCACCGACAAGCTGTTTTTGAGTTCCAGCTTCAAAGGGTCATTCCTTGTTCCATTCGGGTAGCCTCAATATGCCATGAGTATTGGCAATCCCGGGGTGGCAGTCAAAGGGACATTGAAGCAGTTGCAGCTTTGAAGCGGCGCGGGGTCGTTTCCTGGTGAGGCGGGCATCGATGGCGCAAGGCGGATTTGCATCCGCCTTGCGGTAGCGGGGTGGGCGCTGTTCAACGAAGAGGCGGGTTTGGACGGTCAGATGGGCAGGTTGATCTCTCAACTGAACGTGATTGTTGCGCTCTGTTCTTTTTTCGCTACGTCGAAATCTATGGACGTGTTTTGCCCATCGCTGGTGTTTTTCAGAGTGTCGCCCAAGGTATTTGCGGCGACGTCGGCGAAGGGTTGGATCAGGGGAGCGATCGATTTGGTGATATCGGCAGCTGCTGTGGCCAGTTCACCAACCACTGGAAGCGCTGCGAGTGCTGACATAGACATTGTGAAATCTCCGACAGGGATGAGAGGGATATTCCTCATCCACTAGGTGGCAGAAGCGACACATCGGGTTCCAGATCGAGCGCATGAAAAAGCCCGGCAATTGCCGGGCTCTTTGTACTGCAAGGGTCACTTACGCAGTGAAGGTCTTGCCTTCGAACTGCTCGGCAACGAACTTCCAGTTGACCAGGTTCCAGAACGCTTCCACATACTTTGGACGCACGTTGCGGTAGTCGATGTAGTAGGCGTGTTCCCAGACGTCGCAGGTCAGCAGCGGGGTGTCGCCGCTGGTCAGCGGGTTGCCGGCGCCGATGGTGCTGGCCAGGGCCAGGGAACCGTCAGCCTTTTTCACCAGCCAGCCCCAACCGGAACCGAAGGTGCCGACGGAAGTCTTGGTGAACTCTTCCTTGAACTTGTCGAACGAACCGAACGCAGCGTTGATGGCTTCAGCCAATGCGCCAGTTGGTTGACCGCCAGCGTTTGGTGCCAGGCAGTTCCAGTAGAAAGTGTGGTTCCAGACCTGCGCGGCGTTGTTGAAGATGCCACCCGAAGAGGATTTGACGATCTCTTCCAGGGTCTTGCCTTCGAACTCGGTGCCTGGCACCAGGTTGTTCAGGTTCACGACGTAGGTGTTGTGGTGCTTGTCGTGGTGGTACTCCAGGGTTTCCTTGGAGATGTGCGGCTGCAGGGCATCGTGTGCGTACGGCAGCGGCGGCAATTCGAAAGCCATGATAATTCTCCTAATCAGGTCAGTTGCGGTGAGCGCAAGGCCGATCACGGGCGGCCAAACAAGCGCCGGGGAGTTTGTACTCTTTGCGGCGCAGGGGCTGGATCATAGCACCGGGGGTGCGGCAAAACCACGCAACAACTGTGTGGAATAGAGGTTCCAGAGCGTTTTGGAATATTCCTCAGTTGCTGATCAATTGATAGGCCACGCTGAACATCATCACCGCCACCAGCAGGTCCAGCAGGCGCCAGGTCGCCGGGCGTGCCAGCCACGGGGCCAGCCACGCCGCGCCGAGGGCCAGGGCGGAAAACCACAACAAGGACGCACTGGCAGCACCTGCGACATAAGCGCCGGGTTCGGTCTGCTGGGCGCCGAGGGAGCCGATCAGCAACACCGTGTCCAGATAGACGTGGGGGTTGAGCAGGGTCACGGCCAATGCACTGAGCATTACCGCGCGCAGCGAGCGCACTTTTTGCCCTTCACCCTGCTCCAGGCTTTGACGTGAACAGGCGCGGCGCAAGGCCAGGGCGCCATACCATAGCAGGAACGCCGCGCCGCCCCAGCGCGCAATCGCCAGCAACAGCGGGTTATGCGCCAGCACTGTCGCCAGGCCGAATACGCCGGCAGCCACCAGCAACGCATCGCACACCACGCACAAGGCCGCCACGGGCAAGTGATGTTCGCGACGCAGGCTCTGGGCCAGAACAAACGCGTTTTGCGTGCCGATGGCCATGATCAGCCCCAAGGCGACCAGCAGGCCGTTCACATAACTCTGCCACATAATATTTACTCTGCTTGCTAATCAATGCTGGCGATTGTCGGCGTTGAGGTTGTATAAGAAAAACAAATATTGCTGATCGCTCATTAGGAAAACTGATGTTCGACTATAAATTGCTCTCCGCCCTGGCGGCAGTGGTGGAACAGGCCGGTTTCGAGCGCGGGGCCCAGGTGCTTGGTGTGTCGCAATCGGCCATTTCCCAGCGCATCAAATTGCTCGAAGCCCGCATCGGCCAGCCGGTGCTGGTACGCGCGACCCCGCCGACCCCCACGGAAATCGGCCGCCGCCTGCTCAACCATGTGCAGCAGGTGCGCTTGCTGGAGCGCGACCTGCAAAGCCAGGTGCCGGCGTTGGACGAAGAGGGCATGCCCGAGCGGCTGCGCATCGCCATCAACGCCGACAGCCTGGCGACGTGGTGGGCGCAGGCCGTCGGGGATTTTTGCGCCGAGCAGCACTTGCTGCTCGACCTGGTGGTGGAAGACCAGACCGTCGGCCTCAAGCGTATGCGCGCCGGCGAGGTGGCGGCTTGCGTCTGCGCCAGCGAACGCCCGGTGGCCGGTGCCCGCAGCCTGTTGCTGGGGGCCATGCGTTATCGGGCATTGGCGAGCCCGGCGTTTATTGCCCGGCACTTCCCCGGCGGAGTACGGGCCGATCAACTGGCGCGTACGCCAGCGCTGGTATTTGGTCCGGATGACTTCCTGCAACATCGCTACCTGGCGTCGCTGGGCGTGGACGGTGGTTTTGAACACCATTTATGCCCGTCCTCCGAAGGTTTTATCCGCCTGACCGAGGCCGGCCTGGGCTGGGGCTTGGTGCCGGAGTTGCAGGTGCGTGATCAGCTGCAACGGGGCGTGCTGGTGGAATTACTGCCAGATAAACCCATCGATGTGCCGCTGTACTGGCATCATTGGCGCAGTGGCGGGCAATTGCTCGGTTTGTTGACCGAGCATCTGGCACGGGCTACCGGCCAATTGCTGGTGCCGTTGGAGTGACCGTCGGCGTCAACGCAACTGCGATGAAAAATGAAAGAACACGGGGTAACACATGAAAATTCTGGTCACCGGCGCAAGCGGCTTCATTGGCGGGCGCTTTGCGCGTTTCGCCCTGGAGCAGGGCCTGGACGTGCGGGTCAACGGGCGGCGCGCCGAGGGTGTCGAGCACCTGGTGCGGCGCGGCGCCGAGTTTATCCAGGGTGATCTGAATGATCCGGATTTGGCGCGCAACCTGTGCCGCGACGTTGAGGCCGTGGTTCATTGCGCCGGCGCCGTAGGGCTGTGGGGACGTTACCAGGACTTCTATCAGGGCAATGTGCAGGTCACCGAAAACGTGGTCGAAGCCTGCCTTAAACAACGGGTCGGCCGCCTGGTGCACCTGTCGTCGCCATCGATCTATTTCGATGGCCGCGATCACCTGGGACTGACCGAAGAGCAAGTGCCCAAGCGCTTCAAGCATCCCTATGCGGCGACCAAGTACCTGGCCGAGCAAAAAGTCTTTGGTGCCCAGGAATTCGGCCTGGAAGTGCTGGCCCTGCGCCCGCGTTTTGTCACCGGGGCTGGCGACATGAGCATCTTCCCGCGCCTGTTGAAAATGCAGCGCAAGAACCGTCTCGCCATCGTTGGCGATGGCCTGAACAAGGTCGACTTCACCAGTGTGCACAACCTCAACGAGGCCCTGCTCAGCAGCCTGCTGGCCACCGGCTCGGCGCTGGGCAAGGCCTATAACATCAGTAATGGCGCGCCGGTGCCGGTGTGGGACGTGGTCAACTATGTGATGCGCCAGATGGACATGCCCCAGGTCACTCGTTACCGCTCCTACGGCTTGTCTTATAGCATCGCGGCGCTCAACGAGGCCTTTTGCGCGATGTGGCCGGGGCGTCCGGAACCTTCCCTGTCACGCCTGGGGATGCAAGTGATGAACAAGGATTTCAGCCTCGATATCAGCCGTGCGCAGCACTATCTCGACTACCAGCCCAAGGTCAGCCTGTGGACGGCCCTTGATGAGTTCTGTCATTGGTGGAAAGTCCAGGAACCGGGCTCCAACTAGCGTTGGCAACACCGGGAACCGATTTTTCGGTTGCCGGTCGACCAAGGCGACGGGCCAGGGGTTTATACTCCCGCCGCTCAGTTTTTTTATGCGGCTATTTCAAGGTTGATTCATGCGTAACGATATTAAAGACGACTTCGACCATGTGCCGAGCCTGCGGGCCGACGTTGGCGATGACGATGATTTTGTGCCGACCGCCGCCACGTCCATGCGCTCGCGTCCGGCGCCGGTGGTCAAGGTCAAGAGCGCCAGCACCGGGCCGTTGTGGGCCTTGGTCGGGGCGCTGCTGTTCGCCTTTGTGGGCCTGGCGTGGTGGAGCTTCCAGCAGATTTCCCTGATGGGGCAGCAACTGGTGGCGACCCAGGAAAGTTTTGCGCGCATCAGCGAAGAAGCTGCCGGCCGTTTGCAGGACATTTCCGGCAAGGTGGTGGCCAGTGAGGCCAGCGTCAATACCGGCAGTGAAGCGCTCAAGCTGCAGATCAAACAGTTGGAAAGCCAGTTGCTGGAGCAGGGCAAGCAGCAGTTGGGTGTGGCAGGCCAGGCCACCGAGCTGGACCAGCGCTTGGCGCAGATGAGTGCCAGCACCACGGAACTGACCACTGCCAATACCCAGATGCAGGCCCAGGTGCAAACCCTGGCGACAGAACTGACGGCCCTCAAGGCTGCGCAGGCCGAAGCCGCCAAGTTGAATGCCGAAGTCAAGGAACTGAGCACGGATGTGGCAGCGTTGAAGAAGCAGGGCAACCCGGCCACGGCCATTGCACGCCTGGAACAGGACCTGTTGGTAATCAAGAGCGAACTGGACAACCGCGCCGCCACGGAAGGGCCGTCGAATAAAGAGTTCGACGTGTTCCGCATCCAGACCACCCGCAACATCACGACCTTGCAGACCCAGATGCAGAACCTGCAGAGGGAAGTCAGCGCACCGGCCAGGGCTACGCCCCTGGGCCAATGAGCCAATTGCTGTAGGAGCCGGCTTGCCGGCGATGGGCATAGGTATCTACACAACTTTCAGAAACTGACGAACTCTCCTGTGGCGAGCGGGCTTGCCCCGCGCTGGGCTGCGAAGCAGCCCAAAAAGCCCTCCACGTTTCTTCAGATAAACCGCGATGGCAGGGTTTAGGGCTGCTTCGCAGCCCAGCGCGGGGCAAGCCCGCTCGCCACGGGGGGCGTCAGTTTCTGAAAGTTGTGTATATACCTATGCGGCGATGGTGCCAGTAGCCTTGCGCTGATTCCAGGGCCGCCATCCCCGGCAAGTGTCACCGTTCAGTGACATTTGTCTTCCCTTTCGTTACATGTCCCTTCTCGGCCCTTGTTTAGACTGCGGTCATCCCACAAAAACAAAAAGGGCCACCCATGACCATCCAACCACTGCCTGCCAGCAGTTGGCTGAACGCACCTGCCCATCACGCCTGGCTTGCCGCCGAGGGGCAGCGCCTGCTGGCGTTTGCCAAGGCTTCCAGGCTGCCTGAAGGCTTCGGCAACCTCGACGTCCAGGGCCGCCTGCCCGCCGATGCCTGCGCCGAAACCATGAACACCGCCCGCATGACCCACAGCTTTGCCATGGCTCACGCCCAAGGGCTGCCAGGCTATGCACAGTTGGTAGAGCACGGGGTGGCCAGCCTCAGTGGCCCGTTGCGCGATGCCGAACATAGCGGCTGGTTCGCCGTCGCCGGCGCGCGTGATGGCAATACAGGCAAGGCCGCCTACCTGCACGCTTTTGTCGCCCTGGCCGCCAGCTCCGCGGTAGTGGCGGGTGCCCCTGGGGCGCAAGCCTTGCTGGCGGACGCCGTCCAATGCATCGACGAGCATTTCTGGTGCGAGGAGGAGGGCGCGATGCTTGAATCCTTCGCCCAGGATTGGAGCGGCGAGGAAGCCTATCGCGGGGCCAACAGCAATATGCACGCCACCGAAGCGTTCCTTGCCCTGGCTGATGTCACCGGCGACAGCCGATGGCTGGGGCGGGCGTTGCGCATTGTCGAGCGGGTGATCCATCAGCACGCCAGCGCCAATGAATTTATGGTGATCGAACATTTCGACCGCTATTGGCAGCCCCTGCATCGTTACAACGAAGACAACCCGGCCGACGGCTTTCGTCCCTACGGCATTACCCCTGGCCATGGCTTCGAATGGTCGCGCCTGGTGCTGCACCTCGAAGCCGCACGCCAGCAGGCAGGGCTCGTCACGCCGCAGTGGTTGCTGGAGGACGCCAAGGGTTTGTTCGCCAGTGCCTGCGAGTATGGCTGGTCGGTGGACGGTGCCCCGGGCCTGGTCTACACCTTGGACTGGCACTTTCGCCCGGTGGTGCGTGAGCGCCTGCATTGGACCCACGCCGAAGCCAGTGCAGCCGCCCAGGCCCTGCTCAAGCGCACGGGTGAGTGGCATTACGAAACCTGGTACCGGCGTTTCTGGGAGTTTTGTGAAACTCACCTGATCGACCGGGTCCAGGGCAGTTGGCATCATGAACTCGACCCGCTCAACCAGCCCGCCAGCAAGATCTGGGGCGGCAAGCCGGATCTGTACCATGCCTGGCAAGCGGTATTGCTGCCGGGTCTGCCTTTATCCCCAAGCATGGCCAGTGCGTTGGGGGTGGGTGCTTATGTCACCAAGTGGTGACATTTGGCCGTCCCTTTGTTACGTGCCTGGGAAAAATCCCTGTTTAGAATCCTATGCAGCGCAAGCTCCAGACTTGCATGCATAACAACAAGAAAAAGGTACTCAGATGAACGCGATTAATCGCCTCGCCGTTGCTATTTCCATTGCCTCGTTGTTTCCCCTCAGTGCATTTGCCGCCGACTCGAAAGGGACGGTTGAAGTTGTGCATTGGTGGACCTCGGGTGGTGAGAAGGCGGCGGTGGATGTCCTGAAGGCCCAAGTTGAGAAAGACGGCTTTACCTGGAAAGACGGGGCTGTTGCAGGTGGTGGCGGCGCCACTGCCATGACCGTGCTGAAAAGCCGCGCGGTCGCCGGCAACCCGCCAGGCGTTGCCCAGATCAAGGGCCCGGACATCCAGGAGTGGGCCTCCACCGGGCTGCTCGATACCGACGTCCTCAAGGACGTGGCCAAGGCCGAGAAGTGGGATGGCCTGCTCGACAAAAAAGTCTCCGATACCGTGAAGTACGAAGGCGATTACGTGGCCGTGCCGGTGAATATCCACCGCGTCAACTGGCTGTGGATCAACCCGGAAGTCTTCAAGAAAGCCGGCATCACCAAAAACCCTACTACCCTCGAAGAATTCTACGCCGCCGGCGACAAGCTCAAGGCCGCAGGCTTCATCCCGCTCGCCCACGGTGGTCAGCCTTGGCAGGACAGCACGGTGTTCGAAGCCGTGGTGTTGTCGGTCATGGGGGCTGATGGCTACAAAAAAGCCCTGGTCGACCTCGACAACGCAGCCCTGACCGGCCCGGATATGGTCAAGTCGCTGACGGAGCTGAAGAAAGTCGCGACCTATATGGACGCCGACGGCAAGGGCCAGGACTGGAACCTGGAAGCCGCCAAGGTCATCAACGGCAAGGCCGGCATGCAGATCATGGGTGACTGGGCCAAGAGCGAGTGGACTGCCGCCAAGAAAGTCGCCGGCAAGGACTACGAGTGCGTAGCCTTCCCGGGCACCGACAAGGCCTTCACCTACAACATCGACTCCCTGGCAGTGTTCAAGCAGAAAGATGCCGGCACCTCGGCCGGGCAGCAGGACATCGCCAAGGTGGTGCTGGGCGAGAACTTCCAGAAGGTCTTCAGCATCAACAAGGGCTCGATCCCGGTGCGCAACGACATGCTCGGCGATATGGCCAAGTACGGCTTTGACAGCTGCGCCCAGACTGCGGCCAAGGACTTCCTGGTCGATGCCAAGTCTGGCGGCCTGCAACCAAGCATGGCGCACAACATGGCGACCACCCTGGCGGTACAGGGCGCGTTCTTTGATGTGGTGACCAACTTCATCAACGACCCGAAAGCCGACCCGGCCGACACCGCCAAGAAGCTGGGTGCGGCGATCAAGTCTGCCAAGTAACCCTTGGAAGGCTGGGCTTGAGTGTGGGAGCGGGCTTGCCCGCGATGCAGGCACCTGGGTGTATCTATGACACCCAGGTGATGCCATCGCAGGCCAGCCAGCTCCCACCTGAAGCCGGCCCCCACACGGTTATCCACTAGTCCCTTACTCCCTGCCCTGGATTTCCCCATGAGTTCTGTTGCTGTGTTCAGCAAGGCCTCGCCGTTCGATGCATTGCAGCGCTGGCTACCTAAACTGGTGCTGGCCCCGAGCATGTTCATCGTCCTGGTGGGCTTCTATGGCTACATCCTGTGGACGTTCGTACTGTCGTTCACCAACTCCACCTTCCTGCCGACCTACAAGTGGGTAGGCCTGGCGCAATACGCGCGGTTGTTCGACAACGATCGCTGGTGGGTGGCGAGCAAAAACCTGGCGCTGTTTGGCGGCATGTTTATCGGCATCACCCTGGTGATCGGTGTGCTGCTGGCGGTATTCCTTGACCAGCGTATCCGCCGCGAAGGCTTCATTCGCACTATTTACCTGTACCCGATGGCGCTCTCGATGATCGTCACCGGTACCGCCTGGAAATGGCTGCTCAACCCCGGCATGGGCCTGGACAAACTGCTGCGCGACTGGGGCTGGGAAGGCTTTCGCCTGGACTGGCTGATCGACCCGGACCGCGTGGTGTATTGCCTGGTGATCGCGGCGGTATGGCAAGCCTCGGGCTTTATCATGGCGATGTTCCTCGCCGGCCTGCGTGGCGTTGACCAATCGATCATCCGTGCCGCACAGATCGACGGTGCGAGCCTGCCGCGCATCTACTGGAGCGTGGTGCTGCCCAGCCTGCGCCCGGTGTTTTTCAGTGCGGTGATGATCCTCGCGCACATCGCGATCAAGAGCTTCGACCTGGTGGCCGCGATGACGGCCGGTGGCCCAGGCTACTCATCCGACCTGCCGGCGATGTTCATGTACTCCTTCACCTTCAGCCGTGGCCAGATGGGCATGGGCTCGGCCAGTGCGATCCTGATGCTTGGGGCGATCCTTGCGATCATCGTGCCTTACCTGTACTCCGAGCTGAGGACCAAGCGCCATGACTAGTCTCGCCAAACCTTCCATCAGCTTCAGCCGTGTCGCGATCCATGCGGTGCTGATCCTGGCCGTGGTGCTGTACCTGGTGCCGCTGGTGGTCATGCTGCTCACCAGCTTCAAGACCCCGGAAGATATCAGCACCGGCAACCTGCTGAGCTGGCCGACGGTGATCACCGGGATCGGCTGGGTCAAGGCCTGGGCCACGGTGAACGGTTACTTCTGGAACTCGTTCCTGATCACCGTCCCGGCGGTGCTGATCTCCACCACCATCGGTGCATTGAACGGCTATGTGCTGGCGATGTGGCGCTTTCGCGGCTCGCAGTTGTTCTTCGGGTTGTTGCTGTTCGGCTGCTTCCTGCCGTTCCAGACGGTCTTGCTGCCAGCCTCGTTCACCCTCGGCAAGATGGGCCTGGCCAGTACCACCACCGGCCTGGTGTTTGTGCATGTGGTCTACGGCCTGGCGTTTACCACGCTGTTCTTCCGTAACTACTACGTGAGCATCCCGGATGCGCTGGTCAAGGCAGCACGCCTGGATGGTGCAGGGTTCTTCACCATTTTCCGTCGGATCATTCTGCCGATGTCCACACCGATCATCATGGTCTGCCTGATCTGGCAGTTCACCCAGATCTGGAACGACTTCCTCTTTGGCGTGGTGTTCTCCAGCGGTGATTCGCAGCCCATCACAGTGGCGCTGAACAACCTGGTCAACACCAGCACCGGGGCCAAGGAATATAACGTTGATATGGCGGCGGCGATGATCGCCGGGCTGCCGACCCTGCTGGTCTATGTGGTCGCAGGCAAGTATTTCGTGCGCGGTCTCACGGCCGGCGCGGTCAAGGGGTAATCATGGCTACGCTCGAACTTCGCAATGTAAACAAGACCTATGGTGCTGGCCTGCCGGACACCCTGAAAAATATCGAACTGTCGATCAAGGACGGCGAATTCCTGATCCTCGTCGGGCCCTCGGGCTGCGGCAAATCCACCTTGATGAACTGCATCGCCGGCCTGGAAAACATCAGCGGCGGCGCGATCATGATCGGTGACCAGGACGTCAGCGGCATGAGCCCCAAGGATCGGGACATCGCCATGGTGTTCCAGTCCTACGCGCTGTACCCGACCATGAGCGTGCGCGAGAACATCGAGTTCGGCCTGAAAATCCGCAAGATGAGCCAGCCGGCCATCGATGAGGAAGTGGCGCGGGTGGCCAAGCTGCTGCAGATCGAACACTTGCTCAATCGCAAGCCGGGCCAGCTCTCTGGCGGCCAGCAGCAGCGGGTGGCCATGGGCCGGGCGCTGGCGCGGCGGCCGAAGATCTACCTGTTCGACGAACCGCTGTCCAACCTCGACGCCAAGCTGCGGGTCGAGATGCGCACCGAAATGAAGCTGATGCACCAGCGCCTGAAAACCACCACGGTCTACGTGACCCACGACCAGATCGAAGCCATGACCCTGGGCGACAAAGTGGCGGTGATGAAGGACGGCATCATCCAACAGTTCGGCACGCCCAAAGAGATCTACAACGATCCGGCCAACCTGTTTGTTGCCAGCTTCATTGGCTCGCCGCCGATGAACTTCATCCCCCTGCGTTTACAGCGCAAGGAAGGCCGTCTGCTGGCCCTGCTCGACAGTGGCCAGGCGCGTTGCGAGCTGCCGCTGGGCATGAGCGACGCCGGTCTTGAAGAGCGTGATGTGATTCTTGGCCTGCGTCCGGAACAGATTGTGCTGGCTGCCGGTGATGGCAATGGTTTGCCGAGCATTCGTGCCGAGGTCCAGGTCACTGAGCCCACCGGCCCGGACACCCTGGTGTTTGTCCAGCTCAATGACACCAAGGTCTGCTGCCGCCTGGCGCCGGACGTGGCACCGCAAGTGGGCGAGAGCCTGACCTTGCAGTTCGATCCGGCCAAGGTGCTGCTGTTCGACGCCAAGACCGGTGAACGCCTGGGCACCGCTGCTGCGCAGCCGGCACAGTCGCATGCCGACAACGTCACCCAATTCAAGGGCCGCTGAAGACCAATAACTGTAGGAGCGAGCTCGCTCGCGAAAAACGTGAGAGCGCCGCGTTCATCCAGGATGCCCGCGTCAGCGTTAACGATCTTCGCGAGCAAGCTCGCTCCTACTTCAGATAAAAATAGATGTAAACCGCGTTAGATAAAAACAGTTAATAACAATAAAGACGAGGATGTAGGGATGAAAAAGCAACACAACAACACCCGGCTGATCTGCCAACTGTCAGCGGCAGCAGCCCTGGTTTTGTCCGCCAATGCGATGGCAGACGAAGCCTTCAGCGCCGACTCCAAATGGATGACCGGCGATTGGGGCGGCGAGCGAACCAAGCTGATCGAGCAGGGTATCGACATCAAGGCCGACTACGTTGGGGAAGCGGGCTACAACGCGCGCGGCGGCTACAACGATGACAAGACCGGTCGTTACGCTGACCAGTTCGGCCTCGGCGTAGCGCTGGACCTGCAAAAGCTGTGGGGCTGGGACAACACCCAGGCCAAGATCCAGATGACCAGCCGTAATGGTCGTAACATTTCCAATGACCGTATTGGCGACCCGCGTGCAGGCACCTTGAGTTCATCTCAAGAAGTGTACGGCCGTGGCCATATGGTGCGCCTGACCCAGTTCTGGATTCAGCACCAGATGTTCGACAACAAGCTGGATGTAAAACTCGGTTACTTCGGTGAAGGCGAAGACTTCAACACCTTCCCATGCGACTTCCAGAACCTGTCGTTCTGCGGCTCCCAAGTGGGTAACTACGTCAACACCTGGTACAACTGGCCGGTCAGCCAGGCCGCGATCCGCGTGAAGTACCACATCACCCCTGAGCTGTATGCGCAGATCGGTGCGTACAACCAGAACCCGTCGCAACTGGAGCACGGCAACGGCTTCAAACTCAGCGGCAGTGGCACCAAGGGCACCGTGATTCCGGTGGAGTTGGTCTGGTCGCCGAAGGTCAATAACCTGCCGGGCGAATACCGCGTGGGTTACTACAAGAGCGCCGCCGATGCTCCTGATGTGCGTGAGGACGTCAACGGTAACGATGCCGCCACCACTGGCGCTGACTACCGCACCCGCAGCAGCAAGAAAGGCTATTGGTTCGTTGCGCAACAGCAACTCACCACCCACAACGGCGACGCCTCTCGTGGTCTGAATATCGCTGCCAACGCCACGTTCCACGACAAAGAAACCAACACCGTCGATAACTACCAGTCGATCATGCTGGTGTACAAAGGCCCATTCGACGCGCGTCCAAAAGATGACGTAGGGATTGGCGCCGCACGTCTGCACGTCAACGACGACGTGAAGAAAAACGCCGAGCTGCGCAACATTTCCAACGGTGTGAGTGACTACGACAATGCGCGGTTCTCGCCGCTGCGCGAAACCGAGTACAACTTCGAAATCAACTACGGCTTCCACGTCACCAACTGGCTGACCGTGCGTCCCAACCTGCAATACGTTGTCCAACCGGGCGGCGTGGATAAAGTCGACAACGCGCTGGTGGCCGGCCTGAAAATTCAGTCGGTGTTCTAACGCTGTTGCGATAAGCTCCTTCTCTCTGTGCGCATTTGCGGGTAGCCATGGCTATCCGCTTTTTTTTGCGAAGGGCGAACAGCCCTGCAGGAGCGAGCTTGCTCGCGAAAAACTTGAGAGCGCCGCGTTCATCCAAAATGCCCGCGTCAGCGTTAACGATCTTCGCGAGCAAGCTCGCTCCTACAGGTATGGGCGCATTTGCGCGACATGATTATCAGGACCGTGGCACATGCATGAGCAACCGCTGCAACGCTTTTTCAAATCCCTGCGCGAGCAACCGGTGTTTGCCTGGGAGCGCTTCCAGATGCGTGACGTGCTGGTGATCGATCACCCGCTCTGCCAGGCGGTGTTCAGCCGCCAGGGCGCGCAATTGCTGCACTTCCAGCCTACGGGCCAGAAGCCATGGCTGTGGTGCGCGGCAAAGTGGCCGCAAGTTGGGGCGATTCGTGGCGGCGTGCCCGTGTGCTGGCCGTGGTATGGCCGTCATCCCAGCGAAAACGCCTGGCCTTCCCATGGCTGGGCGCGCCTGATCGACTGGAAGCTGTTGGACAGCAGCACCGGCGAGGACGGCGTGCGCCTGCACTGGCAATTGCAGTTGTGCGATTGGCAGGTGGACCTGCATGCGCACTTGGGTGAAAGCCTGCAATTGCGCTTGAGCACCGAGCACCAGGACGAACTGCCGTGCCAATTGAGCCACGCTTTGCACGCTTATTGGCGTATTGGTCACGTTGGTGAGATAGCGCTGTCTGGGCTAGAGGGTGCGCAAGGTTACGACCAGTTGAGCCGCCAGGCCTGCCAGCAGGAAGGTGAGCTGCGCGTCGATGGCGGCTGCCAGCGCGTGTTCCAGCATGAAGGCGAATTGCAGCTCAAGGACCATGCGTGGCAGCGCGAGTTGTGCATTGATACGGGTGACAGTGCAGACACGGTGGTCTGGCATCCGGGCAGCCGGCCATTGCTGGGGGTGAGCTTTAATGAAGCGTCGGGCTTTGTGTGTGTCGAGTCGGCCATGGCCGGGGCCTGCCTGGCGCCGGGGGAGAGGGCGCATTTGAGTCTGCAGGCCCGGGCTGGGGTTTAGCGGTGTTGCTGAAGGCGTCTTTGCGGGCAACCCCGCTCCCACATTCGAATGTGTTCACCAATCAAAAATGTGGGAGCGGGCTTGCCCGCGATAGGGCCGGCCCTGCTTGAGGAGGTTCCAGCTTTAGTTGAACTCATCCCCAACCGGATACCGGCTGTCGTTCAAACTCTCTTTGATCTTGCGCAAATGCGGCTGGAAATCCACCCCGCGACGCAAGGTCATGCCCGTAGCCAGTACATCCAACACCGTCAACTGAATGATCCGCGAGGTCATTGGCATATAGATGTCGGTGTCTTCCGGCAACGGGATGTTCAGGCTCACCGTACTGGCCTTGGCCAGTGGCGAGTTCTCGGCAGTTACGCCCAGCACCGAAGCACCGTTTTCCCGCGCAATACGCGCCACTTCCACCAACTCACGGGTACGGCCGGTGTAGGAAATAATCACAAATAGCTCGCCGGTATGCGCCACTGAGGCAATCATCCGCTGCATCAGCACGTCCGCATGGGCGGTCACCGACAGGTTGAAACGGAAGAATTTGTGCAGGGCATCCATGGCCACCGGCGCCGAAGCCCCCAGGCCAAAGAAGTGGATCTGCCGCGCCTGGATCAGCAGGTCCACGGCCTTGCTGATCAGGTTGGGGTCCAGGGCCTGGCAGGCGCTGTCCAGTGAGGCAATGGCGCTGCCAAAAATCTTCTGCGTGTAGGCCTCGGGGTTATCATCGGCCTCCACCGCGCGGCTGACATAGGCCGCGCCACTGGCCAGGCTTTGCGCCAGCTGCAATTTCAGTTCAGGGTAACCACTGACGCCGAACGAGCGGCAGAAACGGTTGACCGTCGGTTCACTGACCGAGGCGGCTTGGGCGAGGGCCGCGATAGAGAAGCGGGTCGCCTGCTGTGGGTTGAGCAGGATGACCTCGGCGACTTTTTTCTCGGCCTTGTTCAATTCTTCGAGGCGGTTCCGGATCTGTTCCAGAAGATTTCGCACGCGGTCCATTCAGTCTTTCCTTCGGGCGACGATGCAAGTAGGGGCCAGTAAAAGGTCGACGAGCGGCCCTTGGCGGTGGCCTATCCTACTGAGGGTAGTTGAACACCACCACTCGCAATGCGTTTTTTGGGAAAATGTTGTGGTTATTACTACATTTTTCCTTGAGTGATGCCTTGAAAAAAGGTATTTGTAGCTTAACTTGATAAAAGAACAAACATCATGCCTTCGATAACCGTGGAACCCTGCACCTTTGCCCTGTTTGGCGCCTTGGGTGATCTGGCGCTGCGCAAGTTATTTCCTGCCCTCTATCAACTCGATGGCGCCGGGCTCTTGCACGCCGACACTCGCATCCTGGCCCTGGCCCGCGAGGCCGGTTCCGAGCAGCAGCACCTGGACCACATCGAGCACGAACTGCGCAAGTACGTCGGCCAAGAGCTGGATGAAGCGGTGGCCGCGCGCTTCCTGGCGCGTCTGGCCTACGTGCACGTCGACTTCATGAACGCCGATGACTACGTGGCCCTGGCCGCCAAGGCCGGCACCGAACAACGCCTGATCGCCTACTTCGCCACCCCGGCCGCGGTGTATGGCGCGATTTGCGAGAACCTGTCCAAGGTTGGCCTGGCGGAAAATACCCGCGTTGTCCTGGAAAAGCCCATCGGTTCGGACCTGGAATCCTCGCGCAAGGTCAACGACGCCGTGGCGCAGTTTTTCCCGGAAAACCGTACCTACCGCATAGACCACTACCTGGGCAAAGAGACGGTCCAGAACCTGATCGCCCTGCGTTTTGCCAATAGCCTGTTTGAAACCCAGTGGAACCAGCACTACATCTCCCACGTGGAAATCACCGTGGCCGAGCAGGTGGGTATCGAAGGCCGCTGGGGCTACTTCGACAAGGCCGGGCAACTGCGGGACATGATCCAGAACCACCTGCTGCAATTGCTCTGCCTGATTGCCATGGACCCGCCGGCCGACCTGTCGGCCGATAGCATCCGCGATGAGAAGGTCAAGGTGCTCAAGGCCCTGGCGCCGATCAGCCCCGAAGGCCTGACCACCCAGGTAGTGCGCGGCCAGTACATCGCCGGCTACAGCGCCGGCAAACCGGTACCGGGCTACCTGGAAGAAGAGAATTCCAACACCCAGAGCGACACCGAAACCTTCGTTGCCCTGCGTGCCGATATCCGCAACTGGCGTTGGGCCGGGGTGCCGTTCTACCTGCGCACCGGTAAGCGCATGCCGCAAAAACTGTCGCAGATCGTCATCCATTTCAAGGAACCGTCCCACTATATCTTCGCCCCCGAGCAGCGCCTGCAGATCAGCAACAAGCTGATCATCCGCCTGCAACCGGACGAAGGTATTTCCTTGCGTGTGATGACCAAGGAGCAGGGCCTGGATAAAGGCATGCAACTGCGCAGCGGGCCACTGCAACTGAATTTTTCCGACACCTACCGTAGTACGCGGATCCCCGATGCCTACGAACGGTTGTTGCTGGAAGTGATGCGCGGCAATCAGAACCTGTTTGTCCGTAAAGATGAAATCGAAGCCGCGTGGAAGTGGTGTGACCAGTTGATCGCCGGGTGGAAGAAGTCCGGTGATGCACCCAAGCCGTACGCGGCGGGTTCCTGGGGGCCGATGAGCTCCATTGCACTGATCACGCGGGATGGGAGGTCGTGGTATGGCGATATCTGATTTGAAACTGCCGCAAGGCGTAACACCCCACGAGTACCGCACGCCGGTACTGCTGGCCGAAGGCTTGGCCAATGACGTGGCCGAACAACTGCGCGCGGCCATCAGTGCCCGGGGCGAGGCGACGCTGGTGGTGTCCGGTGGCCGCAGCCCGGTGGCGTTTTTCCAGAACCTGGCCAAGCAGGGCCTGGACTGGTCCAAGGTGACGATCACCCTGGCCGACGAGCGCTGGGTGCCGGTCGAGCATGCCGACAGCAACGCCGGCCTGTTGAAAAAACATCTGCTGCAAGGCCCGGCGGCCAAGGCCCGGTTCTTGAGCCTCTACAGTGCTGCGGTGAACCTGGACGGTGCTGCCGAACAGGCCGATCGCCTGCTGGCTGAACTGCCGGCAATTGATGTGCTGGTGCTGGGCATGGGCGATGACGGGCATACCGCCTCCCTGTTCCCCAACAGCCCGAACCTGGCCGAAGCCTTGAAGCCGGATGGCACTCGTCGTTGCTGGCCGATGCTGGCGCCGAGCGTGCCCCATCAGCGCCTGACCATGAGCCGTGCGTTGCTGGCCAGTGCCCGTTACACCGTGTTGTCGATTGCCGGCGATTCGAAACTCCACACCCTGAGCGAAGCGCTGGCTGGCGACGATGTTGCCGGCATGCCGATTCGCGCGTTTTTGCAACCTACTCTAGAGATTTACTGGTGCCCATGAGCCAAGGATCAGCCGCTATGAAAAGCCCTCACCCGACCGTGTCCATGGCGGATAAAGTTGCCCTGATCGACAGCCTCTGCGCCAAGGCGCGGATCCTGCCGGTGATCACCATTGCCCGCGAGCAGGACATTCTGCCCCTGGCTGATGCCCTGGCGGCGGGTGGCTTGACCGCGCTGGAAGTGACCCTGCGTTCGCAGTTCGGCCTCAAGGCTATCCAGGTCCTGCGTGAGCAGCGTCCGGAGCTGGTCACCGGTGCGGGCACGGTGCTCGATCGCACCATGCTGGCGGCAGCCGAGGCGGCGGGTTCGCAGTTCATCGTCACCCCCGGCATTACCCGCGACCTGCTCGAAGCCAGTGTCGACAGCCCGATCCCGCTGCTGCCTGGCATCAGCAATGCCTCCGGCATCATGGAAGGCTATGGCCTGGGTTATCGCCGCTTCAAGCTGTTCCCCGCGGAAGTCAGCGGCGGCGTGGCAGCAATCAAGGCCTTGGGTGGGCCGTTTGGCGAAGTGAAATTCTGCCCGACTGGCGGCGTTGGCCCGGCCAACATCAAAAACTACATGGCGTTGAAAAACGTGATGTGCGTGGGCGGTAGCTGGATGCTTGATCCACAGTGGATCAAGGACGGCGACTGGGGGCGTATCCAGGAAGTCACCGCCGAGGCGCTGGCGCTGCTCGATTGATCTGATTTACCGAATCGTTGTTGCTGTGCTTCACGGCATGTTTGCGGTGCACTTGGTCGGTGTGCCGCTTTTTTTTGCCTACAGAAAACCTTGAAATCACGGCAATCGAACTGTGGGAGCGGGCTTGCTCGCGAATGCGGTGGGTCATTCAACACATTCAGTGACTGTCACCGCGCATTCGCGAGCAAGCCCGCTCCCACATTTTAATCGGTGTTCAATTCGGTAATCGCGTTGACCAGCACGCCGATGTCCGCCGCCGAGGTCACCAACCCCGGCGTCACCCGGATACAACTGCCAAATGCCGCCCCGCTGCGCAGGGTGGTAAACAGGTTGTACTCATCGAGCAATCGATCCGCCATCACCTGCTGGTCGCGCCCGATGAACTTGAACGCCGTAATCGCGCAATACAGCCGTGGATCATCCGAGGTCAGCACCTCGATCCCCGGCAATGGCCGCACCTGGCTCACCCACAGGTCACGCAGGTACTTCACCCGCGCACCCTTGGCATGCGCGCCGCCCAAGGCTCGATGTTCTTCAAGCACGAGCGGTAAGGTCATCAGCGCCGGAAAATTCGGTGTGCTGTAGGGCGTACGGGCACGCACATCGGTGATCGGGTAATGGAACTCGGCCATGTCCGGATCAATCTGGGCCAGGCGCTCAGGGGCTATGTACAAAAAGCCCAGGGTCAGCGGCGCACCGATCCACTTGTGCAGGTTAAAACCCGCGAACGAGATGCCCAGTTGGGCCAGGTCGAAGTCGATCTGGCCCAACGCATGGGCGCCATCGAGGATGATTTCGACGCCAGATTCCCGTGCAGCCCGGGCGATGGCCTCTACCGGCATAACCAGGCCCGTACGGTGGGTGACATAGGTCAGCGCCATCAGCTTCAGGCGCGGGTAGCGGCTGAAGGTATCGCGATAGGTCTGCACCAGGCTGTCGAAACTGGCCGGGTGGGCGTGGGACACTTCTATCACCTCCACACCCCGGTAGCCGGCGAGCCAACGCATGGCGCCCTTGACCGTGTCGTATTCCAGGTCACTGATCAGCACCTGGTCGCCCGGTTGCAGGCGGTTGTAGTTGCGGATCAACGATTGCAGGGCTTCGGTGGCATTGCGGGTGAAGGCGATGGCTTCTGGATCGACATTGATTAATTCGGCCAGTTGCCGGCGAATCTCGACATTGTCTCCTTGCTCGAAACGTTGGCGCACATGCACCGAGTTGCTGCGATTGATAAAGGCCACATGCTCCTGATATTGCGCCAGCACCGCCCGGCTCATACGGCCGAAGTAGCCGTTTTCCAGGTTGATGGGGCCGGGTTCCAGCTCATAGCGCTGGGCAATGGCCTGCCAGTAGGCCTCGTCGCGGGTGTAGGGCATGGTCGGGCTCGATTAGTGGCGAGGGGCAGGTTTACCGTGTTTGGCGCGCAGCGGTTCGAGCAGTTCGGACAGGCCGTTGTGATCGATTTCCTGCATCAACGCCAGCAGGCCGCCTAACTCGCCGTGGGGGAAACCCTCGCGGGCAAACCAGTTCAGGTAAGGACCGGGCAGGTCGGCAATGATCCGGCCCTTGTACTTGCCGAACGGCATTTGGCGGGTGATCAGCAGTTCGAGTTTTTCGGGGTTCATAGGTGCTTCAGGCAATCAGGAGGATGCCCTGGAAAATACAGGCATTCTGCATGAAGGCCAAATGACAGATCATGCAAATAAAGCGGATACAGATTTGGAGTTTATTTATAACTCGTTGAAAATTAAGGTTTAATTTTTAATTCAAGACCTGGCACGGGCGCTGCAACTACCCCAGTACGTTTCTAAACCTGTGAAGGAATTGAAAAATGACTGACATCAACAAAGAATCGATCTCCGTACTCAACGACCTGATCGAAACCAGTAAAGACGGCCAGGAAGGCTTCAAGACCTGCGCAGAAGACATCAAGCACCCAGAGCTCAAGGCGCTGTTCACCAAGCGTTCAACTGACTGCGCCACGGCGGCTGCCGAACTGCAGACAGCCGTGCGTGCCTTGGGTGGTGACCCGGAAGATTCCGGCAGCGTTGCTGGCGCCCTGCATCGTGGCTGGGTTGACGTGAAGTCGCTGGTGACTGGCAAGGATGAAGAAGCAGTCCTCAACGAAGCCGAGCGTGGTGAAGACCATGCGTTGAAGGCTTACAAAGAAGCCATCGAGAAAATCAACAAGCACAACCTGGTCGGTATTCGTGACCTGGTTGAGCGTCAGTACCACGGCGCACAGCGCAACCATGACCAGGTCAAAGCCCTGCGTAACCAGGCCCGCGCCCAGTCCTGAGTAGCCTCGCAGTAACAACTGTGGGAGCTGGCTTGCCTGCGATGGCGGTGGATCGGTCAATTTAGATGTCGACTACCACATCGCCATCGCGGGCAAGCCCGCTCCCACAAGGGGTTTGTGCCGGGCAGGATGTTTGAGTACGCCCCAAAACAACTGTGGGAGCTGGCTTGCCTGCGATGGCGGTGGATCAGTCAATTTAGATATCGACTGCTTCACCGCCATCGCGGGCAAGCCCGCTCCTACATTATTTTGCTTTCACAGGACCAGGGATTTTCAGCCGATGCTGATCGCTGGCAATTGGGTCAAGGTCACGACCTGTTGCTTGCGCGGTGCGAGGATCTCCGCTTCGCCATCCACTACCAACTCATCACGCTGGTTGAACACCTGGGTGGCAATCCGCACGCGGAACTTGGGTAGCTTCTCGAGAATTTCCAGACGTACGGTCAGGGTGTCGCCGATTTTCACCGGTTTCTGGAAGCTCATCTGCTGGCCGATATAGATGGTGCCCGGCCCAGGCAACTCACAGGCGACTGCCGCGCTGATCAATGCGCCGCTGAACATGCCGTGGGCGATACGCTCCTTGAACATGGTCGCCTTGGCAAACTCCGCATCCAGGTGCACCGGGTTATGGTCGCCGGACATCGCCGCGAACAGCTGGATATCGCGCTCTTCCACGGTTTTGCTGTAGGTGGCTTTCTGGCCGACTTCGAGGGCTTCGTAAGGCGTGTTGGTAACCTGGGTCATCTAATCGTGCATCCTGTGGCTAATCGATAGTCTTAATTCGTTGATTTTAAACGAAAATATTTTTCTGTTCATTCGCAGCGTGCCGGCCGGCGATGGTTCACGGCCTGGGCCATCCACGCCAGCACATCGGCGGTGACCGCATCGCGGTTGGTTTCATTGAACAGTTCGTGCCGGGCCTGCGGGTAAATATTCAATTGCAGGTTCTGGCAGCCCGCATCGCGCAGCGCGTTGGCCAGGCTGGTGAGACGCTTGCCTTCACTGACCGGATCACATTCGCCACCCATCACCAGGATCGGCAGGCCCGGATCAATCTGTTTGAGATTGGACGCTTTGCTGATTTGCTGCAAGCCACCGAGCAAGTCGATCCACAGCTGGTTGGTGCAGCGAAAGCCGCACAAGGGATCATTGATGTACTTGTCCACTTCGTCCGGATCGCGGCTCAACCAGTCGAATGCCGTTCGGTTGGGTTTGAAGGCCTTGTTGAACGAGCCGAACGACAGGAACTCGATCAGCGCGCTGCGCCCCCGCAGGCCCTGGCGCAAGCGTTCGGCGCGGGCGATCAGTTGGGCGGCGCGGTACAGGGCCACCGGCTGGAAATTCGAGCCACTGAGAATCGCCCCGTGCAGGCTGGCGCTGTGGTGCAGCAGATAGGCCTGGGCGATATAGCTGCCCATGCTGTGGCCCAACAGGATGATCGGTACACCGGGGGCCTGTTGGCCGATATGCTGGTTGAGGGCGGCCAGGTCACCCACCACCTTGTTCCAGCCATCCCGCTCGGCGTACAGGCCCAGGGTACCTTCATCGGCGGTGCGGCCGTGCCCGCGCAGGTCCGGGGCATACACACCGTAGCCGGCGCCACACAAGGCCTGGGCCAGGCGCGCATAACGGCCGCTATGCTCGGCCATGCCATGGGCCAGCATCACCAGCGCCGTGGGCGTTTCGTCCGGGAGCCACTGGTTGACGTGCAGGCGGCTGCGGTCATTCGCGGTCAGCCAGAAAGTGGTGTGGTTCATGGCGCTTCCTTTGCTCAGGGTCGTTGCAGTGTATAGCTCATCTGTGGGCGGGCGTCTGATCACCCTTGGCCTCAGGGGCAAGATTCATACAATCAATGACACGTTTTTGTGTATTTGCCTGTTTGGCCATAACTGCTAACGTCCCCGAAGCTCCGCTTCCCGTAAACAGCCGGAAGCGGTCGGGCACACTCGGGTAAGAGGACAAGAATAATGCAACCTGATTTCTGGAATGACAAACGCGCGGCCGGTGTGCCCAATGAGTTAGACCTGTCGGCGTACAAGTCAGTAATCGAAGTCTTCGAGCGTTCCTGCAAGGCCTTTGCCGACCGTCCGGCATTCAGCAACATGGGGATCACCCTGACCTACGCCGACCTGGAGCGCCAGAGCGCGGCGTTCGCCGGCTACCTGCAACACCACACAGACCTGAAACCGGGCGACCGTATTGCGGTGCAGATGCCCAACGTCCTGCATTATCCGATTGCCGTCTTCGGCGCCTTGCGCGCCGGGCTGGTGGTGGTCAATACCAACCCGCTGTACACGCCGCGGGAAATGCGTCATCAGTTCAAGGACGCAGGCATTCGTGCCCTGGTCTACCTCAACCTGTTCGGTTCCAGGGTGCAGGAAGTGGCGGCCGACACCGAGATCGAATACCTGATCGAAGCCAAAATGGGCGATTTCATGCCCACCGCCAAGGGTTGGCTGATCAACACTGTAGTCGACAAGGTGAAGAAGATGGTGCCGGCCTACAGCCTGCCCCGGGCGATGTCGTTCAAGCGCGCCTTGCACATGGGCGCAGGCCTGGCCGTGACCCGCCATCCGGTCACCCTGGATGACATCGCGGTGCTGCAATACACCGGTGGCACCACCGGCCTGGCCAAGGGCGCGATGCTGACCCACGGCAACCTGGTGGCGAACATGCAACAGGTGCGGGCGTGCATGTCACAGGTGCGCGAAGACGGGCATCCGCTGGTCAAGGAAGGGCAGGAGGTGATGGTCGCGCCGTTGCCGCTCTACCATATCTATGCCTTCACCGCGAACTGCATGTGCATGATGGTCACCGGCAACCACAACGTGCTGATCACCAATCCCCGGGACATCGGCGGCTTTATCAAGGAGTTGAAGAAGTGGCGGTTTACCGGGCTGCTGGGGCTCAACACCCTGTTTGTCGCGCTGATGGAACACCCGGACTTCAAGACCCTGGACTTCTCCCACCTGAAGATCACCAACTCCGGCGGCACGGCCCTGGTCAAGGCCACGGCCGAACGCTGGAAGCAGATCACCGGCTGTTCCATCGGCGAAGGCTACGGCCTGACCGAGACGTCGCCGGTGGCCAGCACCAACCCCTATGGTGATCAATCGCGTCTGGGCACCGTGGGTATTCCCGTGCCAGGCACGGCGATGAAAGTCATCGATGACGCCGGCGTGGAGTTGCCGCTGGGCGAGCGTGGCGAGTTGTGCATCAAGGGCCCGCAGGTCATGAAGGGCTACTGGCAGCAACCGGCGGCCACCGCCGAGAGCCTGGATGCCGAGGGCTGGCTCAAGACGGGCGATATTGCGGTGATCGACCCGGACGGGTTTGTGCGCATTGTCGATCGCAAGAAGGACCTGATCATCGTCTCGGGCTTCAATGTGTACCCCAACGAGATCGAAGACGTAGTGATGGCCCACCCGAACGTCGCCAACTGCGCGGTGATCGGCGTGCCCGACGAACGCACCGGCGAGGCCGTGAAGCTGTTTGTGGTGGCGCGGGCCCAGGGCGTCAGCCTTGAGGAATTGAAGACCTACTGCAAGGCCAACTTCACCGGTTACAAAGTGCCCAAGCACATTGTGTTGCGGGACTCGTTGCCGATGACGCCGGTAGGCAAGATCCTGCGCCGGGAGCTGCGCGACATCGCCTGACCTGGATTGAAATGCGATTCAAATGTGGGAGCTGGCAAGCCAGCTCCTGCATTTACGGTGTAAGTCCGCAAAATAGAGCTGTTTCAGGGGTTATAGAATCTTTGCTCTAAAAATGACTACTGCATATTCTTGAGTCATGTTTATGACTGTAGGGCCCTCTTTTGGCTCTAGGCGGCCCTTTGCAAAGCTGCTACTCTCGGCGCGCTTTGTGACCTCTCGGCCTGCTTGAAACAGCCAGAATCACCTAAAAAAACACACACAAATAATAATCGCATCAAATGCGGTGAATGAATTCGCGTCGCTGAGGAGTGGGCTTCCATGATCGAAGACTTTTGGAAGGATAAGTACCCCGCCGGGATTGCTGCAGACATCAATCCAGACGAGTATCAAAATATTCAGGCGGTACTGAAACAGTCCTGCCAGCGCTTCGCCGACAAACCGGCTTTCAGCAACCTGGGCAAGACCATCACCTACGGTGAGTTGTACGAACTGTCCGGTGCCTTTGCCGCGTACCTGCAACAGCATACCGACTTGCAGCCCGGTGATCGAATCGCCGTGCAATTGCCCAACCTCCTGCAATACCCGGTGGCCGTGTTTGGCGCCATCCGTGCCGGCCTGGTCGTGGTCAACACCAACCCGCTGTACACCGCGCGGGAAATGGAACACCAGTTCAACGATTCCGGGGCCAAGGCCCTTATCTGCCTGGCCAATATGGCGCACCTGGCGGAAAAAGTCGTACCCAAGACTGGCGTCAAGCATGTGATCGTCACTGAAGTGGCTGACCTGCTGCCACCGCTCAAGCGGCTGCTGATCAACAGCGTCATCAAGTACGTGAAGAAAATGGTCCCGGCGTATCACTTGCCCAAGGCGATCAAGTTCAACGACGTCCTGGCCAAGGGCCATGGCCAGCCGGTCAACGAAGTCAGTCCCGCCAGCGAAGACGTGGCCGTGCTGCAATACACCGGTGGCACCACCGGCGTAGCCAAGGGCGCGATGCTCACCCATCGCAACCTGGTGGCCAACATGCTGCAGTGCAAGGCGCTGATGGGCTCCAACCTCAATGAAGGTTGCGAGATCCTGATCACACCGCTGCCGCTTTACCACATCTATGCCTTCACCTTTCATTGCATGGCGATGATGCTGATCGGCAACCACAACATCCTGATCAGCAACCCGCGCGACCTGCCGGCGATGGTCAAGGAGTTGTCGAAGTGGAAGTTCAGCGGCTTTGTCGGCCTGAACACCCTGTTCGTTGCCTTGTGCAACAACGAAGGCTTTCGCAAGCTGGATTTCTCGGCGCTCAAGGTCACCCTGTCGGGCGGCATGGCCCTGCAACTGGCGGCGGCCGAGCGTTGGAAAGCCGTGACCGGCTGCAACATCTGTGAAGGCTACGGCATGACCGAAACCAGCCCGGTGGCCACGGTCAACCCGATCCAGAATATCCAGATCGGCACCATCGGCATTCCGGTGCCTTCGACGCTGTGCAAGGTCATCTCGGACGAGGGCGTCGAGTTGCCCCTGGGCGAAATCGGCGAACTGTGCGTCAAGGGCCCGCAGGTGATGAAAGGTTACTGGCAGCGTGAAGACGCCACCGCCGAAGTCCTCGACAGCCAAGGCTGGTTGAAGACCGGTGATATCGCGATCATCCAGCCAGACGGCTACATGCGTATCGTTGATCGCAAGAAGGACATGATTCTGGTCTCCGGTTTCAACGTCTATCCCAACGAGCTGGAAGACGTGCTGGCAAGCTTGCCAGGCGTGCTGCAGTGCGCTGCCATTGGTGTGCCGGACGAGAAGTCGGGCGAGCACATCAAGCTGTTCATCGTGGTCAAGCCGGGCGCGACGCTGACCAAGGAGCAGGTGATGGAGCATATGCGCGCCAACGTCACCGGCTACAAAGTGCCGAAGGCTGTTGAATTCCGCGAAGCGCTGCCGACTACCAACGTGGGCAAGATCCTGCGTCGTGAGTTGCGTGATGAAGAGCTGAAGAAGTTGGGCCTGAAGAAGTAAACAAAAAGCCCCGTGAATACGGGGCTTTTTATTGGGCGCTGATTGGACTGCAATCCAAATGTGGGAGCAGGCAAGCCAGCTCCCACATTTTTGAGCGCCTGCTTACAGGGCGAACTGCGCGAAGCTCACGCCAGCGCCTGCCGGGCGTACATCCTTGAGGAACGAGTCCTTGTCCGCGCTCAGCTCCAGGGTAATCTCCGGCTTGCGCTTGCCCGCATTGCGCACCACCAACCCTTCAAGCTTTTCACGCAGGAACGCGGTCGGTACTTTCAAGTGCAGCAACTGGTCGGTCTCGGCGTTGTGCATCAACAAGTGAATCCACTCGTACTGCCCAATGGCAATGCGGGCCACCGGTAGGTCGAACCACCAGATGTTGCGCTTGCGGTCCAGGTCGGTGAAGTGGCAGTTGTTGACGCCGAGCACGGCACCGCCCAGTTCCAGGTTTCTGCGGGCGATGGCCTGTGATTTATTGAGTTTCATAACCTTCCTACGGGATCTGTTATTCAGCGATTGAGCCTGAATCTGCCGGGCATTCTCGGGGGTTGGCGGCAAAACATAAAGCCAAACCTGTATGGGGTGATGAAATGCCTCACGCAAATAATTGAAACTCTGCGCAGAGGCCCAGGGTCAACCCTTACGTAATGACCAAAACCCTTGATTGTTCTTACGGAGAAATACCATGGGCAGCACAGCGGATAAGGCAAAAGGTTTAGCGAACGAAGCCATCGGCAACATCAAGCAAGGTGTCGGCAAAGCCACTGACAACACCAAACTTGAGACCGAAGGCAAGATTCAAGAGAAGAAGGGCGAAGCCCAGCAAGCGGTCGGCAAGGTCAAGGATGCGGTAAAGAATACCGTCGACAAGGCTTGATTCCAGCATTTGCAACACGCAGTACAACGGCCATCCACGGATGGCCGTTTTTATGTCACGCCCGATGTTTAAAGTTTCGAAATTGTTTCAAGGTCGCCAAATAGGCTACCTTGATGTAGAAAACGGCCCCTGAGTCGCCCACGAACTCAACCTTTTTGCGGCGAAAGGAGACGCTATGATTTTTCCGGTATTAAAAGATCTGCCGCTGCACCGCGTATTGATGCGCACCGTCACAGAATTCATCGATGACGAGATGCCCACCTACGCCTCGGCACTGGCCTACCAGATGCTGTTTTCGCTGTTCCCCTTCCTGCTGTTCCTGATTGCCCTGATCGGTTTCCTGCACCTGCCGGATTTCTTCAGTTGGCTGCGCCTGCAATCGGAACTGGTGCTGCCGCCCCAGGCCCTGGAGCAGGTCAACCCGGTGATCGACCAATTGCAGCAATCCAAGGGCGGGCTGCTGTCGGTGGGTATCGTCATCGCGCTGTGGACCGCCTCGGCCGGCGTGCGCCTGATGATGAGCGCGATGAATGCCGCCTACGACGTGGTGGAAGGCCGGCCGATCTGGAAGCGCTTCCCGCTGTCGATTCTCTACACCGTGGGCATCGCCGGCATGTTGCTGGCCGCTGCCGCGCTGATGGTGCTGGGGCCGCAAGTGATGGAGTGGCTGGCCGGGCAGATCGGCATGCAGGAATTTGTCGTTACCCTGTGGACCATCCTGCGGTGGCCCTTGATCGTGATCCTGCTGATGTTCGCCGTGGCGTTGATGTACTACGTGATGCCGGATGTGAAGCAGAAATTTCGCTTTATCACGCCAGGCTCAGTGCTGGCGGTGGTCGTCTGGATCGTGGCTTCATTGGGTTTTGGCTATTACGTCAAGACCTTCGCCGACTACAACGCCATGTATGGCAGCATCGGTGCGATCATCGTGCTGTTGTTGTATTTCTACATTTCCGCCGCCGTATTGTTGCTCGGTGCGGAAATGAATGCGGTGATCGAACATATGTCCGCCGAAGGCAAGGATCCGGGGGAGAAGGATTTTGGCGAACACCACCCCGATGAAAAACAGCATGTCTCGGGCCTCGGCCGGGACCACTCGATTCCCAAGCCCACCACTGATGAAACCTGACCGATGATTCGTGAAATCCTGAAAATGGGCGACGAACGCCTGCTGCGTATCGCGCCACCGGTACCACCGGAAATGTTCGACAGCCCCGAGCTGTGGCAACTGATCGATGACATGTTCCAGACCATGGAGCATGTGGGCGGCGTCGGCCTGGCCGCGCCGCAGATTGGTGTCGATCTGCAACTGGTGATCTTCGGCTTCGAAAGCAGCGAGCGCTACCCGGATGCCCCGGCGGTGCCCCAGACCATCCTGATCAACCCGCTGATTACACCGCTGAGCCCGGTGTTGGAAGAGGGCTATGAAGGCTGCCTGTCGGTGCCAGGCCTGCGTGGTGCAGTGGATCGCTACCAGCAGATTCGCTACGAAGGGTTTGACCCCAAGGGCGAGCCGATTGTGCGGATTGCCGATGGTTTCCATGCGCGGGTGGTGCAGCACGAATGCGACCACCTGATCGGTCGCCTGTACCCTTCGCGCATCACTGATTTCAGCAAGTTCGGGTTTATCGAGGTGATGTTCCCTGAACTGGATCCTGCCGCCGACGCCTAGGCCTGGCGGCACACGCCCATGGCGATCATCGGCTTGTTGCGCTTATAGCGCACCAGGCGCTCGGCCAGGGACTGTGGCAACACCGTCTGCTGGCTGAAGCCCTGGGCTGCATAAAACCCTTCCAGGTCCGGGTGGCACAGCAGCCATACCGAGCCTTCGACAGGCGCGATCGCTTGCGCAATCAGCCGCGTCGCCAGCCCTTGACCACGTAATGCCGGATCGACAAACAGCCCGGTCAGCCATTGGCCGCCGACCACGGGGCTCAGGCACAGACCGGCCACAATCTCGCTATTACGCGCCACCCACAATTGGCCGCCCTTGAGGGCTTTCATCGATGAGTTGTGGCTGCGATAAAACTTGTTAAGCAGCGGCCACAGGGGCTCTGCCAGTCGATCAATGTGCAACTCGGGCATGACGGTATGACAGGTGTGATCCAGGGGCGGGGATTATAAGTCGGGCAAAGCGCCTTCTGGTGGACAATAGGTGTTATACCCCTTGTTACTTCCTCTGTTAGTGGAGCATGCAGCATGGCCAAAGGTATGGATTCAAAGAAAGCCGCGAAGAAAAAACCGGCAAAGACCGCTGATGAAAAACGTGCGGACAAAAAAGCCAAGAAGACCGAGACAGGTCTGTTCGGTCACTGAGTACTTCACTGTAGGGGCGAGCTTGCTCGCGAAGAGCGTTAACGAAAACGCGTGTTCGCAGGAAAAACACGGCGCTCTCGAGCTTTTCGCGAGCAAGCTCGCTCCTACAGCGGCATCGATACATCCTGCCCCTGCACATCCCCTCCAACACCTGTCTATAAATGCTGGCTGATTAATGGCCTTGCATAGCGCCAAGCCCTGTCTATGCTCACCCATAACCACTTATGTCGCTTGCCATATGAAGCGTTTCGGGTGGCTGTTTGCATAGTGGTTGATGAGCACTATACAAACTGTGAATAGATAAGTGCGTATGTCAAAGCGCCGGAAAAAGGAGCTGCAGGTTAAATGGATTTACGTGTGTCGGTTAAAGCGGGCCCCGGCTGGGGTCATCAAGAAAAGGATGCCTTGAAACGAGCGTTGTCCCATGGACTCTCCGATTAGCCATCATTTATCTATCGCCTGACACTTGTCCTGCCTTATGGACAGCTGCGTTTGCCTGTTTTGTGGAAAGTTGTACTGGGTCAAATCCAAGAACTAACCGTCATTCAAAGACAGCGCTGAAGGTGATCCGATCATGTTTAACCTCCACCACAAATCCGACCTGTTGGAAATCGAGCGCTTTTCCTGCGCGCTGACCCAGGCCCAAGCCAAGTTGGCGGCCATCAGCCGTTCCATGGCGATGATCGAGTTTGATCGCGACGGCGTGGTACTGGATGCCAACGAAAACTTCTGCAAGGTCATGGGTTACAGCGCCGAGGAAGTACGCGGTAAACACCATCGAATCTTCTGTGAAGAGTCCTATTACCGCAGCGATGACTACGCCAAATTGTGGCGCGACCTGGGCCAGGGCGAACCCATCAGCGGCACGTTCATGCGCTTGACCAAAACTGGCCAGGAAGTGTGGCTGGAGGCCAGTTACATGCCGGTCTACGGTCCGGATAAACAAGTGCAGAGCGTGATCAAGGTGGCTGCGGACATTTCCGAACGGGTTCACCGCGAGCACGAAAACCAAAGCCTGATCGATGCCATAGGCCGCTCCATGGCGGTCATCGAGTTCACGCCCCAGGGGCAGATCCTCAATGCCAACCAGAACTTCTTGAAGACGGTGCAGTACTCTCTCGGTGAAATTGTCGGCCAGCACCACAGCATGTTCTGTCATCGCGCCGAGGTGGAATCGCCGACCTACAAAGCATTCTGGGCGTCACTGAACCGGGGCGAATTCCACTCCCATCGTTTTGAGCGGCGCAACAAACAGGGTCAGACGCTATTTCTGGAAGCCTCCTACAACCCAATCTTCGATGCCAACGGGCGTCTGTACAAAGTGGTGAAGTTCGCCAGTGACATCACCGACCAAGTCACTACCTTGCGCACCGCTGCCGATTCGGCCCATGCCACCTCGGTGCAGAATGACGCCTGTGCCCGCAAGGGGTCGCAAGTGGTGCAGCAGACGGTGCAGATCATCGAAGAAATTTCCCGCGACCTCAATCAAGCGGCAGTCAGCATCGACGCGGTAAGCAAGCAGTCGGACATTATCGGCACCATCGTGCAGACCATTCGCGGGATTGCCGATCAAACCAACCTGTTGGCGCTTAACGCGGCCATTGAAGCGGCACGGGCCGGTGAGCACGGGCGGGGTTTTGCGGTGGTGGCGGACGAGGTGCGCAGCCTGGCGGCGCGTACCAGCCAGGCGACAATCGAGATTGTCGATGTGGTGCGCAAGAACCACGACTTGTCCCTGAGCGCGGTGTCGAGCATGCAGTCGAGCCTGAGTCGTACCGGGCTGGGGGTGGAGTTGGCCAATGAAGCAGGGCAGGTGATCCTGGAGATCCAGGAAGGCTCGCGGCATGTGGTGGACGCCATCGGCCAGTTCAACTCCACCCTGCAACTGCAATAGTGCCTCTGTGTAGGAGCGAGCTTGCTCGCGAAAAACTTCAACGATAACGCGGGGTATCTGGTTCCCCGTGGCGGTCTCAGGTTTTTCGCGAGCAAGCTCGCTCCTACAAAGGGCGTTGTGCTGAGTCAGATTGCGGCGAGGGCGTCTTTCACGGCCTTGATCTGCGGATCAGCAGTCTTCTCGGCGAACTGCTCCGCTACCTGCATCTTTAGGCGATCAGCCACTTCCTGGGCAATAGCGTCTTGTTGTTCCACGGGCATCGCTTTTACATCGTCTTCGGTCAGGCCCTTTTCCAGCAGGATCTGATCGCGGATGCGTTCGGCCGGGGTCTTGGTCATATAGTCGGTGAATTCTGCGCGGGCCTGGGTGCTGGTCGCGGTGGTCGGCGTGGCACTGGTCGGCGGGGTCGCTTGCAGTTGCAGGCGGGTCTTGGCAAAAGCGGCATCCACGTTGCTTGCGGTGGCGTCAGTGGCCTTTTGCGTGGCCTGCACCTGGGTCGCGGCAGCAGCATTCTGCACGTTCTGCATCACGCCACTGTACAGCGCACTGGCGGCGGCGTTGGCGGGGTCCAGGTCGGGGCGTTTGGACTGTTGGATCACGGACGAGACTTGGGTATTGACCAACATGATCGGGCACCTGTGGGTTTGAACGATGCAGAGGATTTAGCAATTAGCGTGCCGAGAGCCAACACCCCCGGATTCATTGGCTTTGAGGGCGCTGCATAGTCATGAGGGGGGCCGCCAACGGCGAATGTTTGCCGCCGGCGGCCACAGGCTTCAGTAGGTGATGGGAATCTCGAATAGCTGGAATGCATCATCTACCGGTCGATAACCCAGGACCCGCGTGGTCTCGCTCAAATCCAGGCGCTTGAAGCGGTTGTTGGAAATGCCATGGGCGATCAGGTGCTTGACCCCTTCCGCCTCCACCGAACGCTGCAACAACTGGACGGCATCCCGAGGGCTGAGCCAGGCGCTGAGGTCGCGAGCGTTGTTCAGGTCGTGGGTTTCGGCAAATTCAAAGGCCCCAATGCGTAGAGCGATAGTGGAGAGTGGGGTTTTGGCCGCGTAATACCCGCACAGCGCTTCGCCGTAGCATTTGCTCACGCCATACAGGTTGGCCGGCAGCACCGGCATGCCGGGGGTGATTTGCCGGTCCACCGGATAGCCTTCGATGGTCTGGGCGCTGCTGGCGAAGACCAGGCGCTTGACGTGGGCGGCCACGGCCGCTTCGAACAGATAGGTGGTGGCGAGGATATTGTTGGGTAGCAGTTCGTCAAAGGTCGCGCTGGCGTGGGGAATGCCCGACAGGTGCACGATCACATCGATGCCGTCGAGCAGCGCTGGCAGTGCGGTTTTGTCGCTCAAGTCGGCCTGCACGAAGCGATGGCCGTCGAGGGCGAAGCCTGGTGTGACGCGGTCGGTGAGGGTGAAGCGGTAACGATCTTTCGAGGCCTCGAAGAAGGTCTTGCCGATTCTGCCGCAGGCACCGGTGAGCAGTACGTTGAGTCCTTTCATCGTGTAGTCCTTAGTTGTGACCGTCGAGGGCAAAAGCCTGGAAACCTGGGCGCTGGCTGAGTAGGGCGTAGTACGCGTCCACAGCCGGGTAGGCAGGGCGCTCCATGGGCGTCATCCGCCAGCGGTGCACTGACAGGCCGATCAGGATATCGGCCAAGGTGAAGTTATCCCCGGCCACATAGGCGCCGGTTTTGATCAATTGTTGCTCCAGCAGTCCCATCTTGTCGTTCCAGCCGCGCACGCCGGCGGCAACGCGCTGCGGGTCCTGGAAGTCCGGGTTGTTGCGCACCAGGGCATGGAAGGCGTAGCCCCAGGAGGGGTTGAGCTCGGTGGCTTGCCAATCCATCCATTGCTCGACCCTGGCCCGTGGCGCAGGGGCGGCGGGCAGCAGGTCGTGGCGTTGGTGCAAGCCCACCAGGTAACGGCAAATGGTGTTGGATTCCCATAGCACGCCATTGTCATCGAGGATGACCGGTACCTGGGCGTTAGGGTTCAAGGCAAGGAATTCGGGTGACTGGGTAGGGGTGAAGCCGATGCCCCAATCTTCACGCTGGTAGGGGATAGCCAGTTCCTGGCAGGTCCACAGGACTTTTCGTACGTTGATGGACGAAGTGCGACCCAAGATTTTCAGCGCGTGTCCCATGGTGCTTCCCTGGCAAAAGGTGAGTTGGGCAATTTAGCAGGGGCGCGGGAGGACAGCGATAGAGTTAAGTGGGCATGCTCAAAAATGTGGGAGCGGGCTTGCCCGCGATAACGGTGTGTCAGGCAATACATCTGGCACTGATACACCGCTATCGCGGGCAAGCCCGCTCCCACATTGGTTCAGGTGCTCTCGCGCACCTTCAATTCAAACCCCATATCCACCACCGGCCGGGCGATCTTGTTGCCTGCCATCACTGTCAGCAAATGCTCTGCCGCGCGTCGGCCAATGGCTTCGCGCGGGGTGCTGATGCTGCTCAGACGCGGCACCATGAAGCTGGAGGCGGGCAGGTCGTTGAAGCCCAGCACCGCCACTTGCTGCGGTACCTTGATCCCGTGGCGCAAGGCTTCGAGCAAGGCGCCGTGGGCCAGGTCATCGTTGCCGAAAAAAATCGCGTCCACGTCCGGATGGCTGGCCAGCAGTTGCAGGAACAGTTCACCACCCAGTCCCACCGACGAGGGGCGCGGGGTCAGCAGTTCCAATGCCGGGTCGTACAAACCGGCCTTCTGCAGGCCTTGGCGGAAGCCTTCGCCGCGCAGCAGCGTGCGCTGGTCCAGCTGTGCGCCAACATAGGCCAGGCGCTTGCGACCCCGGGAGATCAGGTGGGCGGCGGCGGTTTCGCCGGCACTGATCTGCGAGAAACCCACGCAGTTGAGGCCGGCCGTGGGGTCCAGGTCCATCATGTACACGCAAGGTACATTGCTCGACTCCACCATGCGCCGGGCGCTTTCGGTGCGATCAAAACCGGTCAGCAGCAAGCCCCGCGGCTGATAGGCCATGTAGTTGCGCAGCAGGTTTTCTTCTTCGTCCCGGGAATAGTGGGTATTGCCGATCAGCACTTCGAAGCCCTTGGGCCGCAACACCTGGTGAATGGCCTCCAGGGTTTCGATAAACAGCAGGTTGGACAGCGAAGGCACCAGCACTACCACCGACTGGCTCTGTGCAGAGGCCAGGGCGCGGGCGGCCGGGTTGACCACGTAGCTCAGCTCGGCGGCGGCTTTTTGCACCTTTTCCACCAGGTCGGGGGCCACGGTGCTGATGCCGCGCAAGGCCCGGGAGGCCGTGATCGGACTGACGCCCGCCAGGCGGGCAACTTCGTTGAGGGTAGGGCGACCCGTCGTGCGGGTATTTTTATCGTTCTTGGAGGTCATCAGGCGGCTTGCCAAACAAAAATCGAGGCACTAAGGTAGCGCTGTCTCCAAAGGCCTGCAAATACTTGCGCAAAGGGTTGCCTGATCCTTGCTCAAACGGTTGGAGCGGATGCACGCGTCACTCCATAAAAATGACAATTAGGCGCGGGAAAAGCCTGTTTTTGCACTAGCCTTAGGGCGTGCAAAGGTAGCGCTATCTGCGTCCTGAGGTGTTTCATGAGTCAACCTGTTACCGCCCTGGTCATCATGGGTGTTTCCGGCTGTGGTAAGTCCAGTGTCAGCGAGGCCCTGTGCCTGTTGAACGGCGCCACCGCCATTGAAGGCGACAGCTTTCACCCGGCTGCCAATATCGAAAAGATGAGCGCAGGCCATCCTCTCAACGACGACGACCGTGCCGGCTGGCTGGATATCCTCTGCGATGAGCTGCGCCGTGCGCTCAAGGCTGGCGAGCATCCAGTGCTGACCTGTTCGGCGCTGAAGAAAAAATACCGCGACCACCTGCGCGAAGCCGCGCCGGGCCTGGGCTTTGTCTTCCTGGAACTGACCCGCGAGGTGGCCGCCGACCGCGTGTCCCATCGCCCCGGCCATTTCATGCCGGCCAGCCTGATCGACAGCCAGTTCGCCACCCTCGAATCGCCTATCGGCGAGCCGCTGACCCTGGCCCTCAATGCCAGTGAAGACAGCATCGAGGACCTGGCCGCGCAGACCCACGCCTGGTGGCTGACCCACGGCTTTGAACCTTCCCGATGATTTTTTGGCCGAAAGATAGCGCTATCTGGCGGCACGAAACTCAACACCCGCTTTAATAACAACAACAAACAGGAGAGACCCCCATGTTTGGAATGTCCCACGAGTCGTACCTGCTGCTTGATGCAGTGGTCACTATCATCGGGCTGATCGTGTTGATCACCCGGTTCAAGGTTCACCCCTTTATTGCCCTGATCATCGCCGCAGGCTTCCTTGGCCTGACCTCGGGCATGCCCGTGGACAAGATCATCAAGGCCTTCCAGGACGGTTTTGGCGGTGTGCTCGGGTTTGTCGGGATTATCCTGGCGCTGGGTACGATGCTCGGCAAGATGATGGCCGAATCCGGCGGTGCCGATCAGATCGCGCAAACCCTGATCCGTGCTTTCGGCAAGGACAAGGTGCAATGGGCGATGATGTTCGCCGCCTTCCTGGTGGGCATCCCGCTGTTCTTCGAGATCGGCTTTGTGCTGCTGATCCCGCTGGTGTTCATCGTCGCGCGGCGTACCGGTGTATCGCTGATCAAGATCGGCATCCCGCTGCTCGCCGGCCTGTCGGCGGTCCATGGCCTGGTGCCGCCGCACCCGGGGCCGTTGCTGGCCATCGGCGTGTTTGGCGCAGACATTGGCAAGACCATTCTCTACGGCCTGATCGTTGCCTTGCCGACCGCCATCATTGCCGGGCCGATCTTCGGTACGTTCATTGCCAAGCACATCCCGGGCAACCCGTCCCAGGAGCTGGTGGATCAACTGGCCCGTGAGACCGACTCGAAAAACCTGCCGAGCTTCAGCATCACCCTGATCACCGTGCTGCTGCCGGTGTTCCTGATGCTGCTCAAAACCTTTGCTGACATCGCCTTTGCCGAAGGCAATGTGGTGCGCAACTGGATGGACATGATCGGCCACCCGATCAGTGCCTTGCTCCTGGCGTTGCTGCTGTCGCTTTACACCTTTGGCCATCGCCAGGGCATCCACTCCAAGCAGATCCTCAAGCTGCTCGACGCCAGCCTTGCGCCGACCGCCGCGATCATCCTGATCATCGGTGCCGGCGGTGGTTTCAAGCAGATGCTGGTGACCAGCGGCGTGGGTGACGTGATCGGCCATATGGCGGTGACGGCGCAGATCAATCCGATCCTGCTGGCCTGGCTGGTGGCGGCGGTGATTCGCATTGCCACGGGTTCGGCGACCGTTGCCACCATTACTGGCGCGGGTATCGTGGTGCCGGTGGTGGGGATGGTGCCGGGGGTCAACCTGGAGTTGCTGGTGCTGGCGACGGGGGCGGGGTCGTTGATTCTGTCGCACGTCAACGATGCAGGGTTCTGGTTGGTGAAGCAGTACTTCAACATGACCGTGGCCGAGACGTTCAAGACCTGGACGGCGATGGAGACCATTCTGTCCATCGTGGCACTGGGCTTCATCATGTTGCTGTCGTTGGTGGTGTAACCCAAGCAAAATGTGGGAGCGGGCTTGCCCGCGATTGCGGTGTATCAGTGCAAGATGTATTGCCTGACACACAGCAATCGCGGGCAAGCCCGCTCCCACATTCGTTATCGGGCAGCTATCAGGCTTTCGTGACCAGCCCATCAGCCCGGAACATGGCCCGGATCCCGCGCACCGCCTGGCGAATGCGGTCCTGGTTCTCGATCAGCGCAAAGCGCACATGGTCATCGCCATACTCGCCAAAGCCGATCCCCGGCGAGACACACACCTTGGCTTCCAGCAGCAACTTCTTGGCAAATTCCAGGGAGCCCATGGCGGCATACGCCTCGGGAATCTTCGCCCAGACGTACATCGACGCCTTCGGGTTCTCCACCATCCAGCCCAGCTCATGCAGACCCTTGACCAGCACGTTGCGGCGTTGGCGGTACTGCTCGGCAATGTCTTTCACACATTGCTGGTCACCTTCCAGCGCGGCAATGGCCGCCACTTGCAGCGGGGTGAAGGTGCCGTAGTCGTGGTAGCTCTTGATGCGCGCCAGGGCGTTGACCAGTTCAGCGTTGCCAACCATAAAGCCAATGCGCCAGCCGGCCATGTTGTAGCTCTTGGAGAGGGTGAAAAACTCCACCGCAATGTCCTTGGCGCCCGGCACCTGCATGATCGACGGGGCTTTCCAGCCGTCGTAGACGATATCGGCGTAGGCCAGGTCGTGGATCACCAGCACGTCGTACTGTTTGGCCAGGGCGATCACCCGCTCGAAGAAATCCAGCTCCACGCACTGCGCCGTGGGGTTGGACGGGAAGCCGAGGATCATCATCTTGGGCTTGGGAATCGAACCGCGAATCGCCCGTTCCAGCTCGGCAAAAAAATCCACGCCGGGAATCAGCGGCACCGAGCGCACCTGGGCGCCGGCAATCACGGCACCGTAGATGTGGATCGGGTAGCTGGGGTTGGGCACCAGGACCGTGTCGCCCTGGTCCAGGGTGGCCAGCATCAAGTGCGCCAGGCCTTCCTTGGAACCGATGGTGACGATGGCTTCGGTTTCCGGGTCGATATCCACTTCGTAGCGATCCTTGTACCAGCGCGAAATAGCGCGGCGCAGGCGCGGGATGCCTTTGGAGGTGGAGTAGCCGTGGGTGTCTTCACGCTGGGCGACGGTCACCAGTTTCTCCACGATATGCGGTGGAGTCGGGCCGTCGGGGTTACCCATGCTCAAGTCGATGATGTCTTCGCCGCGCCGACGCGCAGCCATCTTCAGCTCGGCAGTGATATTGAAAACATAAGGGGGGAGTCGATCTATGCGCGCAAAGCGGCGCGGCGAACCTTGGTCAGCCATTGTTGCCTCGGAGTACGTAAGCGCCCGGAACCGTCCGAGCGACGTCGGCCACTGCGGTGGCCTGCGGGGCAGACAATACGGGCGATGACAGCCGGTTGTCCAGATGGCGTAGGAAATTTTTCCATCTGGAGTGTGAAGTGCGTATGCCCCTATACTCGGTATGGTTTTGGTCACTCACCCATGGAGATTGTGCAGATGAACCAACAGGCAACGCGACCCCTCGAACCCCGCATGGAAGAGGGCAAGGCCATGGTGATCGCCGGGGTCGGCGGTCATTACGGCAAGGCCACGCTGGGGGACATCCCGAAGTTGTGGGAGTTGTTCGACACCTGCATCAAAGAGATCAAGAACCGCATCGGCGGCGTGACCTACGGCGTTTGCTATAACGCCACGCAAGAAGAATTCGATTACATCGCCGGGGTCGAAGTGCCGGCCAAGGGCGATGTGCCAAGCAACTTCGAATCCATCGAAGTGCCGGCCAATCATTATGCGGTCTTTGCGCATTACGGGCCGGTGTATGCGCTGTCGCAGACCTATGAGCGAGTCATGTACGAGTGGCTGCCGACCTCGGGTTACACAGTGGCGGGCGCGGATTTCGAGCGCTACAGCGCCGACTTCGATGTGGATAAGGGCACCGGCACCGTGGAAATCTGGCTGCCTGTCAAAAAGTTTGCATAACCTGTAGGAGCCGGCTTGCCGGCGATGGCGAACCAAAGGGCGCCATCGCCGCTGGGGCCTCAATACAACGTGGCCTTTACCCGCTCCGGCATCTCCCGGTCATAGGCCTCGGCATCGAACTGCCCATCATTCAAACGCTTGTGAATGGCGCCCGCTGATGGCAGCGCCGTGCGCTGCAGATGCTTGTCCGGGTTCCAGCAGTCGGAGCGCACAAAGGCTTTGGAGCAGTGGAAATACGCAGCGTCCACCTGCACCACAATCACCGACCGCGCTGGCTTGCCATTCACCGCAAAGCTTTCCAGCAACTGAGGCTCGATGGAGATCTGCGCCCGCCCATTGACCCGTAACGTCTCACCGATCCCCGGGATGATAAACAGCAAGGCGATGCGCGGGTCCACCAGCAGGTTGCGCAAGGTATCGAGCCGGTTATTGCCCGGCCGATCCGGAATCGCCAGGGTGCGCTCATCGATGATGCGCACAAACCCCGGCACATCGCCCCGAGGCGAGCCGTCGAGGCCATCAGGCCCGCAAGAACTGACAATCACCAGCGGCGAGGCTTTCACCATCGCCTGGTAATCCTCATTGAGAAATCCGATTTCCTTGTGCAGGGCGCGCTCGTGGGGCTTGCCGTAAAGGGTTTCGAGCTGTTCGAGGCTGGTTAGCATGGGAGTCTCCTTGTGCGTCGTCAGAACAGTAGCGACAACCGCCGCTCATAGCCAACCCGCCCCTTATACGCCTCGCCCCGGTCTACCCAGCCTTGCTGCAAGTACAAGCTCATCGCCGCCACATTGTCGCTGTCCACCGACAACTCCAGGGCGGTGATCTGCGGCCAGGCCTGGCGGGCGGCGGCGGGCAGGGCTTGCAGGCAGGCTTTGCCCAAGCCCCGGCCTTGTTGGTGGCGATCGACTTGCAGGGCGTGCAGGGTGGCGCTGTGTTCGCTGGCCCAATGGGGCAGGCAGGGCGGGCGCTTGAGTAGCAGGAAGGCTACGGGAATGTCGTCGGCCAGCAGGGCGAAGCCCCTGATGCCGGGGCTGGGGTTGACCTGCAGGCTGTTCAGCGCGCAGTAGATGTCGCCGCTATAGGGCAGTTGCTCGGGGTGGACTTCCAGAGTGGCGAGTTGCTGTTGCTGGACAGCGGTCAGCGTCTCATAGGGCGCGAGGCGGGTTTCCATCGGGCAGGTATCCGAAGTCCTACAGGGAAGTCGCGAATTCTAGCGGCTTTACCCTCGGCGAAATTATTTTTCGCAGGCTTGTCGATTTGCCGGCGGGGCATTCGACCAAAGGTGTCTTCCGTGATTTGCACCCCGAGGAGCATCGCCATGAACAACGCAATCAACAGCCTGATCGAGCAATGGAAACAAGCAGTCATCGCTAAGGATATCCAGCAGATTGTCAGCTTTTACGCCGACGATATCGTCGCGTTCGATGCTGTCAATGCCCTGCAGTTCAAAGGCAAGGCAGCCTACCGCGCCCATTGGCAGGCCTGCATGGAGTCTTGCCCGGGCCCCGGTGTCTTTGAGTTCCATGAGCTGCATATCGTCGCCGCCGAAAACAGCGCCTTTGCCCATTGGCTCGCGCACTGTGGTGGTTCGGGGCCAGACGGCGTGCTCAAGACCTGCTGGATGCGCGTCACCGCCGGTTATCAGCGGACCAACGGGCAATGGCAGGTGGTGCATGAGCACTGGTCTGCACCGTTCGATATGGAAACCGGCGCCGGTCTGTTCGACCTGAAACCTTGATCGCCGCCAACTATAGTCAGTAGTCCGCAAACGGAGAACGCCATGAAATACCTGTGCCTGGTCTACAGCGCCGAAGCCTTGCTGCACAGCCTGCCCGACAGCCCCAAGGACCCGGAATGCCACGCCTACGCCGAAGCGATCCACGCCAGTGGCCGCATGCTCGCGGCGCAGGCCCTGGAGCCGGTGAGCACGGCCACCACCGTACGCATGCGCAACGGCAAGCTGTCGATCACCGATGGGCCGTTCGCCGAAACCAAGGAGCAGCTTGCCGGCTTCTACCTGATTGAGGCCAAGGACTTGAATGAGGCGCTGCAGGTAGCCGGTGGTATCCCGGCGGCGCGGGTCGGCAGTGTGGAAGTGCGCCCCGTGCGTGAATTGAATCTCTGAACCCAACAATCATAAGACTCAGGAGGTTTACCCAATGAACACTCAACCTGCTGCATTCGAACTGTCCATCAGCCGCGTGATCGACGCGCCACCGAGCCGGGTGTTTCGTGCCTGGACCGAGCCGGCCTTGTTGCAGCAATGGTGGGGCCCCCACGGCATGACCACGCCGGAGTGCGAAATGAACCTGTGGGTCGGTGGTCTGTTTCGCACCCTGATGCGCGCGCCGGATGGCAGCGAGTATCCGACCCAGGGCGTATTCCTGGAGATCGACGCGCCGCGCCGGCTGGTGTTTACCGATGCATTCCTGCCGGGTTGGATTCCATCGGGCAAGCCGTTCATGAGCGCCGAAGTGACCTTCGAGGAGGTCGAGGGCAAGACCCGCTACACCGCCCGCGCCATGCACTGGAGCGAAGCCGACAAGCAGGCCCATGAAGCCATGGGCTTTCATCAGGGCTGGGGCGAGAGCCTGGATCGGTTGGTGAGCCTGGTGACCCAGAGCCTGCGCGATTGACCGTCAAAGACCAGGTCGAGGCGATCTACCGCAGCGAGTCCCGGCGCATCCTGGCGACCTTGATTCGCCTGCTGGGGGATTTCGACCTCGCCGAAGAAGCCCTGCATGAGGCGTTCTTCGTCGCGGTCGAGCGCTGGCAGCAGGAGGGGGTGCCTGACAACCCGCGGGCGTGGCTGGTCTCGACCGGGCGCTTCAAGGCCATCGACCGTCTGCGTCGCCAGGCCCGCTTCACCCCGTTGCTGCAGGAGCAGGCCGATGCGCTGCAAGCGGCTGACTGGAGTACCGAAGACGTGGAAGACGACCGCCTGCGCCTGATCTTTACGTGCTGCCACCCGGCGCTGGCGGCGGATGCCCAGGTGCCGCTGACCCTGCGTGAGATTTGTGACCTCACCACCGAGGAAATTGCCCGGGCTTTCCTGGTCACGCCGGCCACCATCGCCCAACGCATCGTGCGCGCCAAGGGCAAGATCCGCGAAGCGAGGATTCCCTATCAAGTGCCTGCCCTGGCGGAGTTGCCCGAACGCCTGGACAGCGTACTGCGGGTGATTTACCTGGTGTTCAACGAGGGCTATTCGGCGTCCATGGGCGCCGACCTGACCCGTGATGACTTGACCCGCGAGGCCATACGCCTGGGCCATCTGCTGTTGGAGTTGCTGCCGGAACCGGAAGTCATGGGCCTGCTGGCCTTGATGCTGCTCCACGAGTCCCGGCGCCCGGCCCGGTTATCACCTGTCGCTGAACTGGTGCTGCTGGATGAACAGGACCGCACGCTATGGGATGCAGGGTTGATTGCCCAAGGTTGCGCGTTGGTGCAGCAGGCCCTCGCCACCCGGCGCTTTGGCCCTTACTGCCTGCAAGCGGCGATTGCGGCAGTGCACGCCGAAGCGCCGAGCGCGGCGCAGACGGATTGGCCACAGATTATTGGTTTGTATGACGTGTTGCTGAGGATGCTGCCGTCGCCGGTGATCGAACTCAACCGCGCTGCTGCCCTGGCCATGCGCGATGGGCCCTTGGCGGGGTTGCAGCAAGTGGAGGGAATCCTGGCGCGTGGCGAGTTGCTGGACTACCACCTGGCGCATTCGGCGCGTGGGGAGTTCTGCCGGCAATTGGGGCGTATGAAAGAGGCGCGCCAGGCCTACGAAAAAGCCCTGGCCCTGACCCATCAAACCCCGGAAAAACGCTTCATCGAACGTCGCCTAGCCACCTGCACCGAAACCTCCTTGTAGGCGCCGGCAAGCCGGCCCCCACAGAGGCTATTCGAGCATTTTTTCCAGCAGCCAGCTCCCCGCAGTGCCTGGCGGGTGTTGCCGTGACCATAAGGCATCCACGGCCACCGAGCGTGGCCAGCCGCGAGCCTTGAGCTCCACCAGTTGGCCATTAGCAAAGCGCTCCACCAACCAGCGCGGCAAGGCTGCCCAGCCAAAACCGAGGATGGCCATTTCCATCAGCATCAAAAAGCTGGGGGCGGACCACACTCGGCCGGTCTGCCGGTTTTCATTGGGGTTGATGATGCTTGCCAGGCGCAGCTCGCGATGTTGTTGCAGGCTTTGCTGATTGATGGGATCGAGGCTGGCCAGTGCATGCCGCGGGGAAACAAACAGCGCAAGCTGCGCGCCCTCATCGACGGTGGCATGGGTCAGGTCTGGCGGGTAGACCTCCTGCGCCTCGATAAACGCGAGCTGCGCCCGCCCGCTTTGCACCAGGGCGATGAGGTCTTCGCATTCGGCAATCAGCCACTCCAGCTCCAGGTCTGGATAGCGCTGTTCCAGGGCGCTGAGCAGGGTTTCGAAGCGTCCCGACTGATAAGTATCGGACATGGCAATACTGAGCTTGGGCTCCAGCCCCTGGGACAACTGGCTGGCGGCAAGCTCCAGGCGGCTGCTGGCCTCCAGCACGTGTTCGGCCCGTTGCAGCAGCACATGCCCGGCCGGAGTCAGGGTGGGTTTGCGGCTGCTGCGGTCGAACAGCACCACGTCCAGATCAATCTCCAGGCTGGCCACTGCGGCGCTGACCGTTGATTGGCTCTTGCCCAGTTTGCGCGCCGCCGCCGAAAACGAGCCTTGGGTCGCCGCTTGCACAAACGCTTGCAACACTTCATGCGAAGCCATCATCTATCGCCTTGATCGATGGTTATTGATTATTAAGTATCGAGTTAGGGATCGATAATGGCAACCCAAGACATTCCCAGAGCCACACTTATGAACACCCCCAAGTCCGTCACCGAACGTGTTTTCCAGGCCCTTGGCTTCGAAGGCCTGGCCTTGCTGATCTGTACCCCGTTGCTCGTCTGGATCACCGGTCGGCCGGCCCTGGAAATGGGCGCGGTGACCCTGGCCATCAGTTTGTTGGCGCTGACGTGGAATATGATTTTCAACAGCGTGTTCGACCGCCTCAAGGTGCGCCTGCAACTGGCCAACAGCGTCAAGACCCGGATCGTGCACGCCCTGCTGTTCGAGGGCGGGCTGATTCTGTTTGCCGTGCCGCTGATTGCCGCGTGGCTGAATATCAGCCTGATGCAGGCGTTTATCCTGGATATCGGCGTGCTGTTGTTCTTCCTGCCTTACACCTATGTGTACCACTGGGTCTACGACGTGCTGCGGGAAAAATTCCTGTGCAGGAGCGAGCTCGCTCGCGAAGGGCGTTAACGATGACGCGGGCCGTCAGACGAACATCCCACCCGACGCCTCGATGCGTTGCCCATTGATCCACTTGCTGCCATCGGCCAGCAGCGTGGAGATCGCCCCGCCAATGTCGTCCGGCAGGCCGACCCGACCCAGGGCCGTGTTGCTGGCGACAAAGGCATTGATCTCGGCGTTATCGCGCACCGCGCCGCCGCCGAAGTCGGTTTCAATGGCGCCAGGGGCGAGCGTGTTGACGCTGATCCCTCGTGCACCCAACTCCTTGGCCTGGTAGCGGGTCAGTACTTCCACCGCGCCTTTCATTGAGGCGTAGGCGGCATAGCCCGGCAGGCTGAAACGCGCCAGGCCGCTGGAAATATTGATGATGCGCCCGCCATCGACGATCCGCGCGAGCAGCTTCTGGGTCAGGAAAAACGGGCCCTTGAGGTGGATTGCGACCATTTGGTCGAACTGTTCTTCGGTGGTCTCGACAAAGCTGGCGTGGGTGCCGATACCGGCGTTGTTGATCAGGAAATCGAACTGTTGCTGTGCGAAAACTTCCTTCAGCGTGCGGCCAACTTCGCCGACGAAGCCGTCGAATGTGGCGCTTTTGCTCACATCCAATTGCAACATGGCGGCGCGGCCACCGAGTTGTTCAATCTGCGCCACGACTGCCTGTGCCTCTTCGGCCTTGCTGTAGTAGGTGCCGATAATGTCGATGCCTTGGGCGGCCAGGTGCAGGGCGGTGCTTTTGCCCAAGCCACGGCTGGCGCCGGTGATCAGTGCGATTTTACGGGTCATGGTGCAGTCCTCGGAGCGGGTGGGTAACGCTGGGACTGAGTGTATTTGTCCGGGCAATACGTGATAAACATGGCTAATCCGGAATCACTGGTCGGATCAGACGAACAATCACGGGTCACCACCATGAACAAGCTGGAGTTGTTGCGCACCTTTGTCCGCGTCACCGAGCTGTCGAGCTTCACCCAGGCCGGCGATAGCCTGGGGCTGCCGCGTTCGACCGTATCCGAACAGGTGCGCGCCCTGGAAGACCTGTTGGGCACGCGTCTGTTGCAGCGCACCACGCGTAAGGTGCAGGCCACCCAGGACGGGCGGGTGCTGTATGAGCGCAGCAAGGACCTGCTGGCCGATATGGAGGAGCTGGAAGGGCTGTTTCGCCAGGATGAGGCGCAATTGACCGGGCGGATCCGTATCGACATGCCCAATGTGATGGCGCGCAAGGTGATCGTGCCGCGCCTGCCGGAGTTTATGGATCGGCATCCCTTGATCGAGTTGGAAATCAGCAGCTCTGACCGTCAGGTCGACCTCCTGGCCGAAGGCTTTGATTGTGTGCTGCGCGTGGGCGTACAGCCGGACCAGTCGGTGGTCGCACGGCTGTTATGCAGCATGCCGATGATCAACTGCGTAAGCCCCGGCTACCTGCAACGCTATGGCGAACCCAAGACCCTGGCCGACCTGGCCGCACATCAGTTGGTGCACTACGTGCGGCCGCTGGGTGCGCGTTCAACGGGTTTTGAGTATGCGCAGGGCAACAAGGTGCAGCGCATTGCCATGGCTGGGCGCGTCACGGTCAGCAGCACAGACGCGTACCAGTCGGCGTGCCTCGCCGGTTTCGGGATCATCCAGGTGCCGGGGCTGGGCATCCGCGAATTGCTCGAAAAGGGCGAGTTGGTGGCGGTGCTTCCCGACTACCCCGCGCCCGCGCTGGATGTGTCGATGTTGTATGCCGGCCAGCGGCACTTGCCGCTACGGGTGCGGGTGCTGATGGACTGGTTGGCGGCCACCTTGAAGGGCCTGCTTTAACGGCGTGTGGATAATTGCTGGGGCGCGAGGAAGGCGTCGTGGAAGTAGTCGCGCAATGCTTGCATCGCCGGGGTGAACGCGCGTTCGCGGTGCCAGGCCAGGCCGACGCTCATGGGCGTGACCTTGTCGGTCACGCTCAAGGTCTCGATGCGCTTGCCTTCCAAAGACCAGGGGCGGTGCACCAGGTCGGACAGAATCGCCACGCCGCTGCCATTGGCCACCATACTGCGCACCGCTTCTACCGAACTGGTGCGCAGCCGCACCTTGGGCGCTTGCCCGGCCTGTTCCCAGTAGCGCATGGCACTTTGTTCTGCCTCATCCACGGTCAGCAGGATGTAGGGCTCGCGCGCCACATCGGCCAGGCTCACCGCACGGCGTTCGCACAGCGGGTGGTGGCTGGGCAGCCACAGGCGGCGTTCGGAATTGAACAGGATCTGCGAGACGATATCCGGGTGGGTCAGGTTGGCGGTGAGTACCACGGCCATATCGAACTGGCCATCCAGCAGCCCTTGTTCGATCGCCTGGCGCTCCTGCTCGAAGACCTCGATGGTCACGTCCGGATGCCAGTGTTCCATGCGTTGCAGGTGGTGCGGCAGGAAGTAACCCAACACCGTGTAACTGGCCGCAACCCGCAGCACGCCACTGGCGCGGTAGTCTGGCAGCGGACTGTTCAGCGCGTCGTCGACACTGCGCACAATCACATAGGCGCGGTTGAGAAAATGCCGCCCGGCATCGGTCAGGTTCATGCCCTGGGCCGAGCGCACAAACAGCTGGGCACCGAGCATGGCTTCCAGCTCCTTGATCGCGGTGGTCACCGCCGACTGGGAGATGTTCAGGTGGATCGCCGCCTGGGAAATCTGGCCGATTTCGGCGGTGGCGACAAAGTAACGAACCTGGCGCAACGTCAAGGACATACAGATTGCTCGTCGTGGTATCTGATTTTCAGAAGATACCCTATCTGATAATAGATCTTCCCAAGGGATCAAGGGCCGGCCTATTTTCGATGGCACGAACTCTTGCGGAGCAGGCCCCGATGCAAACAGTGGATTTCAACTCGGACATGGGCGAAAGCTTCGGCCCCTGGACCATCGGCGACGGTGTGGATCACGAACTGATGGCGTTTATCAGCTCCGCCAACGTGGCCACCGGCTTCCATGCCGGTGACCCCGGCACCATGCGCCGCACCATCGAGCGCGCCAAGGCCTTGGGCGTAGCCATCGGCGCGCACCCGGGCTTTCGCGACCTGGTGGGGTTTGGCCGCCGCCATATCAACGCCCCGGCCCAGGAACTGGTAGACGACATGCTCTACCAACTGGGTGCCCTGCGCGAATTGGCGCGGGTGCAGGGCGTGACCTTGCAGCACATCAAGCCCCATGGCGCGCTGTACATGCACCTGGCCCGGGACGAAGAGGCCGCACGGCTGCTGGTAGAAAACCTGCAGCGCCTGGAGCCGGAACTGCTGCTGTATTGCATGCCCGGTTCGGTGATCTGGCGCATTGCCAAGGAGCTGGGGCAGCCGGTGGTTCGCGAGTTTTATGCCGACCGTGAGTACGATCTGTCTGGTTCCATTGTGTTTACCCGCAACGTACGCGCCCTGGACCCCGCGACGGTGGCAGCGCGGGTGCTGCGTGCCTGCCAGACCGGCTTGGTGCGCACCGTCGAAGGCGAAGACCTGTTTATCGAATTCGATTCCATCTGCTTGCACAGCGATACACCGGGCGCCCTGGACCTGGTGGAAGCGACCCGCACAGCCCTGGACCAGGCGGGCATCACCGTGGCATCTGGGCTTTCTGTGGCGAGCGGGC
>NZ_MIFU01000086.1:0-231010 GCF_001855215.1 Pseudomonas sp. 06C 126
AGCCGCGCTGGGCCATGGATGGCCCATCGCGGCGGCCCCCCAAATCAATGTCGGATGACGGGCACACCGAGCCTAGGCGAGGTGCCGAGTGGTGGGGCATGAGCGCTTTGGTTACTTTCGCGCTCTTCGAAAGTGACCCGCCGTAAGGGCGGAACCCTAAGTGGCCGTGACCGCAACAACGGATATGTACACATACCAAGAAGATACTTGTGTAGATACTCACAGCTATCGCCGGCAAGGCCGCACATTACTTGCTTGTGCTCACTGAGGATCAGATCCGCACATTGCCCCGTGGTCCGGCGATGGCCCAGATAATCAGGCCCAATACCGGCAACAGCAGGATCAACAGGATCCACAACACTTTGGCGCCGGTGCTGGCGCCGCTTTTGAACACGTTGATGATCGCCCAGATATCCAAAGCCAGGATGATCAAGCCAATCAGGCTGTTAAATGTGGAACCCATGGTGTCGCTCCTAAGTGAGGGCTTGCCTGCTTAGGATAGCCAGCCCTGGCGAGGGTTCCGTTTTATTTCATACGTGCAAGGCGATACGCAGGGCTTCCAGGGACGGCTCACCCTTGATCCCGACTGCAGCACACAACTCCAGCACCCGTGGTACATCGTTGCCGTACACCAACACCGCCTGGATCTCGTCATCGAGCAACTGGCTGAAGTTCATCAGGGTGTAGCCGCCGTTTTCCGGGTTCATGGCAGCAAGTTGGATCTGGATGCGATTGAGCGCCGTGAGCGCCTCGGTCTTGGCCAATTGCTTGGGCTTGAGGTTGAACGCCACGTCGGGACCAAACGAGGCGACGATCTGGGCGAACAGGTCCTGGTAGGTATCGGCCTGGAACAGCACCGTTTCCGGCAGGCTACCGACCACAATCCACTCACCCAGGGGGATGGGGAAGCTGTCGTCGTAGTTGATATCGGGGTTGGCCGCCAGGAACCCGTCGGCATCCGCGTAGGCTTGGGCAGCCTCGTCGGCGATCTGCGCGATCTCGGCCTCGCCCAGGCAACCGGAACTGATTTTAGTGATGAGTTCGACGAGCGCGGTGTTCATGAGCGGATCCTGTGGCGAGGCTGATTTTGAGGGCGCAAAGCCTACACCAGTTTTTGCAACTGCGCCGTCGTATCCACTGCCCCCATGGTCTGGGCCGCCACCAGCGCAGTCACGCCCTGGGCATCGGTGGCCTTCGGGTTGGCCCCGACGCTGAGGAGGTAATCGACTATCTCGGTGCGGTTGAACATCGCGGCCATCATCAGCGCCGTGCGGCCATCGGCAGATGCGCCTTCAACCGGCGCGCCACCTTCGATCAACGCCTTGACCACCGCGAGGTTGCCTTTGAACGCAGCACCGGCAATGGGCAACTGATTTTTGTCATTGGCCATCTGCGGGTCGGCCTTGAACTCCAGCAGCACCTTCACCGCCTCGGCATGCCCGTGATAGGCGGACAACATCAACAAGGTATCGCCATTGTGATTGCGCAGATTGACCGGCAAGCCCTTGGCCAGCAGCGCGGCCAGCATGGCGGCATCGCCCCGGCGGGCCACGTCGAAGACCTGCTCGGCAAATTCGGCGGCTTCATCTTCGGTCATTTGTTTGGCTTGATCTGACATCTGCGGCTCCCTGTGGGGTGTGGCGTAAGGCCGTCAGTTTCCCGAGCAGCGCCACGCCTGTCACCCCTTTTTTGCCGAAAGCCGCAATAGTCAGGCTCTATCACCCACCGTCAGTAGCGATATTTTCCGCCCTGAATATCCACCAGCACCTGCTCGGTCACAGGCACATAGGCATCCGTGCCTGGCAGCCAGGCATAGAGCGGATCATCACCGACCCTGGCCGGGTCGAACGCCTCTTCCTTGAGGCGCACCTTCTGGTACTTGAAGGTGCCTGTGGTTTCCATCTTGACCTTGATCCGCAGGAACAGCGGCACCGCATAGGCCGGCATCTGGCTCAGGGCGAACTGCAACAGCGCCCGCATATCCAGGGTTGCCAGGGACTCGGACGGGGTAATCGCGGCCATCCCGGCGCGGCCGTTGGTATTGGCGATTTCCACACCGTAGGCCACCGCCTCGGTGATCTGCGGGTACTGCATAAAGATGTTTTCCACCTCGGTGGTGGAAACGTTCTCGCCCTTCCAGCGATAGGTGTCGCCCAGGCGGTCGACGAACTGCGCATGGCCAAAGCCGATGCTGCGCAGCAGATCGCCGGTGTTGAAATAGCGATCGCCCTTTTCGAAGACATCGCTCAAGACCACCTTGCGGTTCTTTTCCGGGTCGGTGTAGCCATCGAACGGCGCCTTGTCGTCGATCCTGGCCAGCAGCAGGCCCTGCCCGCCCTTCTGCACTTCACGCATGAAGCCATTGCTGCCACGGATCGGTTCGCAGGTGTCATGGGCGTAGTCCACCAGCGCCCAGTGCATCAGGGAAAAGCCGATGGTGTTGTCGAAATTCAGCACGTTGGTGAAACCGATATTGCCGTCGCTGGCCGCATACAGCTCGCAGATATGCTCGACGCCAAAGCGCTCCTTGAACGGCCCCCACACCCCGGGGCGCAAGCCGTTGCCGATCATCTTCACCACGCGGTTGTCGCGGTCGCGCGGGCTTGGCGGCTGGTCGATCAGGTAGCGGCACAACTCACCGACATATCCCAGGGTGGTTGCGTTGAATTTGCGCACATCGTCCCAGAACTGGCTGGCGCTGAACTTGCGGCGGATGGCAAACCCCGACGCGCCGGCAATCGCCGAACCCCAGCACACGCAGAGCCCGGTGGCGTGGTACAGCGGCAGGGTGCAATACACGACGTCCTCCGGCCCCATGTCCAGGGCGATGGTGCCGAAGCTCGCCGAGGATTTCATCCAACGGCCATGCTTGAAGATGCCAGCCTTGGGCAAACCGGTGGTGCCGGAGGTGTAGATATAGAAGCATGGGTCGTTGAAGTAGATCTGCTGGCTGCTTGCGGGGTTATCCGGCGAGCAGTCCGCACTGGCAGCCATCAGGTCGACATAGCCCGCGGGCACCGGCGCCGCCGGTTGTTCGGCAACGTACCAGGTGCGCTGAGGATCAATCGCCACCTGCCCGCGCACGGCGTCGTAGGCTTCGACCAGCTCCGCGCCGACCACAATCGCCACCGGATCTACCAGGGTCAGGCTGTGGACCAGCACTGCCTGGGTTTGCGCGGTGTTGAGCATGGCGCAGATGCCGCCGACCTTGGCCACCGCCAGCACGGTCAGCAGCAGTTCGGGACGGTTTTCAATAAACAGCGCGACCACATCCCCCTTGCCAATGCCCTGGGCTTGCAGGTGATGGGCGATGCGGTTGGCATGCTGGTTGGCCTGGCGGTAACTGAGCACCTGGTCGCCGTACAGCAGCGCCGCGCCCTCGGGGTTGCGTTGGGTGGCCTGTTCGAAGGTCCAGCCCAACCCGCAGGGTTGATCGGGGTCAGTGATGTTGGCGACGCGGATACCCCGTACCAGGCGTGGCAGGGCCCGGACAATGGTCGGCACCTTGCGCAACATCATGCCGAGGGTAATCATCTCGCTGTTCGGATTGCTCATGTACAGAAGTCCTTTTTCTTATTATTCGTAGGGTCTGCAGGCCGTCATGGGACGTAGGACCGTTCCTGAATGCCTTTCAGGAAAATACGTCAGCCATTCCTTGGCTGTACACGCAGGATTTGCAATGTTTTGTATCCCACAGCGCGGTGCCGCCCAGCACCGTTCGTCACCGGCCAATAGCGCAAAATGCAGGATGCACGATGGCCATTCATGCATATTGCACGAAACCGAAAAATTCAAATTTTTATAAGATACTGATTTGTAAGGATTTTTTATAAAAAGCAATACTGGCACAATCACTGCACCTATCACTCCATGCCGCACAACACGAGCCAATGGAGCCGATAGACATGAGCCTGATCCAAGACAAATTCGCTTCTGTATTCTCCAACTACGACGTCACCACCCAAGCGCGTCCTGACGGTGGCATCCTGCTGACCCTGCGCAACACCGAGGGCAAGCAGATCAAACGCTCGATTTCGTACCAGCAGCTGCACACTGCCGACCAACTGACGTGGGTCATCAGCGCCATCCGTCGTGACCTGGCAGAACAGGCCAGCGAGCTGCCGCAGATTTCGATGCTGCAAAGCCAGCACCGCTTTGCCCTGCCGACCTACCACTCGGCCTGAGTACCGGTTTGTTTTCCAGGGCCGTGAAGCCGTCAGGCTTCACGGCCTTTTTTTATCTGCACAAACCGCGCTTGATCGCCTCGCTCACCGCCTGGACCCGGTTGTTGACGCGCAGCTTGCAGTAGATATTGCGCAGGTGAAATTTTACCGTGGCTTGTGAGACGCAACGGATCCGACTGATTTCCCATACGGTCTTGCCCTCCGTGGCCCAATGCAATATTTCCAGTTCCTTCGCAGTCAGCGGCTTGTTCGGCAACGCCAGTTGTGCGCCATCTGCCCTGTGGTCGGACGCCTGTTCACAGGCCTCGTTTGCCGCAGGCGCCACGGATGGGATCGACTCATCTGGGCTGCTCATGCATACCTCTCCGTCTCTTATTGAATTGCACTGCCAATATTCGGACTCCTCCTATTGACAGATAAATACACAGCGACGGGAGAGTTACATAAAGCCTGGAATTAACACATCGACCCACAGACAAATAGCTATAACTTACAAACTATAGAGCCCATTCCCACAAACTTATCCAACTTCGGCGTATTGAATAAGTTTGTGAAAAGCGAACTTGGATCAATCATCCAATCCGGGGAACGCTTGGGCGATATCACTGCCGGTTACTTGCGCCACGGCCCCGGCGGCCGTCTGGAACAGGCTGATGGCAACCACACGCGGTTCTTCCCCCAAGTCAAACCAGCGCGGTATGCCGGCCGGGATGCGCAGCAGGTCGTGTTTTTCGCAGAGTACCGTGAAGATGTAATCGCCGATGTGTAGGCCGAGCAGCCCTCGCCCGGCGGCGAACAGGCGGATTTCATCGGCATCGTGGCGATATTCATCGCGCAAACCCGCAGCAACGGCGTCCTTTTGCGGATGCTCGCGGCTCACACTCAATACCTCTACGTGCGCGTAGCCCTGGGCGGTCATCCAGCTGTCGATGGGCCCCTGGTACGCCGCCGTCACCTCGGCCGCGCTGGCACCGGCCTCGACGCGGGTGTTCGCCTGCCAGCGCTCGAAGCCCACGCCGTGCTCGGCCAGGGTCGAGGCAATGTCGTCAGCGTGGGTCAGGACCTTGTTCGGGGTGTCCGGGGTGGCAACGTGATAAACGAAGAGAATGCTCATAAAAGGGGTCCTCGGGCGGTAAGAGTCTGCAGATGATGGGCCGGGCTCACGGCCGTTCCTCGGGCAAGCGCAGCAGCATGAGCAACGCGGCGGCCAGGGCCGCGAGGCTGGCGATACTGAAGGTCAGGGTCGGCCCCAGTTGGTTCCAGCTATAACCGGAATACAAGGCGCCCAGCGCGCCGCCGGTGCCGGCCAGCGCCGCATACAGGGCCTGGCCCTGGCCTTGCTGGCGTGCACCGAAGCTGCGCTGCACAAACTGGATGGCCGCCGCATGAAAGCTGCCAAAGGTCGCGGCATGCAGCAATTGGGCAAATAGCAGCACCCACAGGAACTCGGCGAACGAACCCAGCAACAACCAGCGCAACGCCGCCAGCAGGAAACTCGCCGCCAGCACCCGGCGCACCGAGAAGCGCGTGAGAATCCGGCTCATGGCCATGAACATCAACACTTCTGCCACCACGCCCAAGGCCCACAACAAACCGATCACACCACGGCTGTAACCGAGGCTTTCCAGGTGCAGAGTAAGAAAGGTGTAGTACGGGCCGTGGCTCATTTGCATCAAGGCCACGCAGGCATAGAACGCCAGCACACCAGGGCTGCGCAATTGCCGCAGGAAGCCGTCGCCGGCCCCGCGCTCCCCGGTGGACGTCGGCTGGGCATTGGGCACCCACCAACTGGCACCGATGATGCCGGCCATGATCAACACGATTGCCACCGGGTAGATGTCCAGGCTCAGGGCTTCAAACAGCCGCCCCAGGGCAACGACGGCGAGGATAAAACCCACCGAGCCCCAGAGGCGGACCTGGCTGTAGCGTGAGGTCTGGCCGCGTAGATGCGCCAGGGTGATGACCTCGAACTGCGGCAGCACCGCATGCCAGAAGAACGCATGCAGGGCCATCACCAGCGCCAGCCAGGCGTAGCTCTGGCTGACGAAGATCAGCGAAAAACTCAGCAACGTGCACACCGCGCCAAACCGCACGATGGCCAGGCGCCGACCGGTGTAGTCCCCCAGCCAGCCCCAGATATTGGGTGCCACGCAGCGCATCAGCATCGGGATCGCTACCAGCTCGCCAATGCGCGCGCTGGAGAACCCCAGATGATGGAAATACAGCGCCAGGAATGGCGCCGTCGCCCCCAGCAGGGCGAAATAGAACAGATAGAAGCTGGAAAGTCGCCAGTACGGGAGTGCTGTCACGGTCAGACCGTCACAGCTGGCCCAGCACCGGGGTACTTACACACACATCGGCATTCTGCCCACGGTGGCGCAGCAGGTGGTCCATCAGCACAATGGCCATCATTGCCTCGGCAATCGGCGTGGCGCGGATGCCCACGCAAGGGTCATGGCGGCCCTTGGTGATCACGTCCACCGGGTTGCCATGCACATCGATGGAACGCCCCGGCGTGGTAATGCTCGATGTCGGCTTGAGTGCCAGGTGCGCCACGATCGGCTGGCCGGAGGAGATGCCCCCAAGAATGCCGCCAGCGTTGTTGCTGACAAAGCCTTGCGGGGTCAGCTCATCGCGATGCTCGGTGCCACGCTGGGCAACGCAGGCGAAACCGGCGCCGATTTCCACACCCTTGACCGCGTTGATGCTCATCAGCGCATGGGCCAGTTCAGCGTCCAGGCGGTCGAAGATCGGCTCGCCCAGGCCCGGCATCACCCCTTCGGCGACCACGGTGATCTTGGCGCCTACCGAATCCTGGTCACGGCGCAACTGGTCCATATAGGCTTCCAGTTCCGGCACCTTGTCCGGGTCGGGGCTGAAGAAGGCGTTGTCTTGCACGCTGTCCCAGGTCTTGAACGGGATTTCGATCGGGCCCAACTGGCTCATGTAGCCACGAACCACAATGCCCTGGGTCGCCAGGTACTTCTTGGCGATGGCCCCGGCAGCTACGCGCATCGCGGTTTCCCGCGCCGAACTGCGGCCACCGCCACGGTAGTCGCGCTCGCCGTATTTGTGGTGATAGGTGTAGTCGGCGTGGGCCGGGCGGAACAGATCCTTGATCGCCGAATAGTCCTTGGACTTCTGGTCGGTGTTGCGGATCAACAGGCCGATGGCGCACCCGGTGGTGCGGCCTTCGAACACGCCGGAGAGGATTTCGACTTCGTCGGGCTCCTGGCGCTGGGTGGTGTGGCGGCTGGTGCCGGGCTTGCGGCGGTCGAGGTCGCGCTGCAGGTCGTCCAGGGACAGCTCAAGGCCGGGCGGGCAGCCGTCGACAATGGCGACCAACGCCGGACCATGGCTTTCGCCTGCGGTGGTGACAGTGAACAGCTTGCCGTAGGTATTGCCGGACATGCAGAGCGCTCCGTGAAATCAGTTGAATCAACTCAACCGTGATAACTAAGCGCGCCAGTATACGCAGGCTCACCCAGTAGTTCATCCTCGAAACCTTCCCGGTAGACGTTGGTCCAACCGGCACCTTCCTCATGATGGCGCGATGATGCTGCGAGTTTTACTGTTTACCCTCACCCTGATCTGTACCGCCGCCCACGCCGCCGCCCCTGTGGTGCTGCAACGCCCCATCAGCCTGGACACCGGCAGTGGCGAGTTGTTTGGCTTGTTGCTGCTGCCGCAATCCGCCAAGCCCGTGCCCGTGGTGCTGATCATTGCGGGCTCCGGCCCCACCGATCGCAACGGCAACAGCGCCGAAGGGGCACGCAACGACAGCCTCAAACGCCTGGCCTGGGTCCTGGCCCGCCACAACATTGCCAGCGTGCGCTACGACAAGCGCGGCGTGGCCGCCAGCCTCAAGGCCACGCCCGATGAGCGCAACCTGACGCTGGATGCCTATGTGGCCGACGCGGTGGCCTGGGGCAAATCCCTCAAGGCCGATTCGCGTTTCGGGCCCCTGATAGTGCTGGGCCACAGTGAAGGCGCCTTGGTCGCAGCCCTGGCCGCCCCTGAGCTCGACCCCGCCGGGGTGGTTTCCCTGTCCGGCAGTGCCCGCCCGGTGGACCAGGTGATCCGCCAGCAACTGGCCGATCACCTGCCACCGGCCCTGCTGCTGCGCAGTAACCAGATCCTCGACCGACTCAAGGCCGGCCAGGTCGATGCCGATGTGCCCGACCCACTGCAGGGTATTTTCCGCCCCAGCGTGCAGCCTTATCTGATCAGTCTGTTTCGCGCAGATCCTGCGGCGGCATTCGCTCGCCTGAACATGCCGGCCCTGATTGTCCAGGGCACCACCGACCTGCAAGTGGGAGTGGCCGATGCCGAAAAGCTCAAGCAGGCCAAACCCGACGCCGAGCTGGCGGTGATTCCCGGCATGAACCACGTCATGCGCATCGTACCCAACGATGTGAAACAACAGTTGAGCTCCTACAACAACCCACAATTGCCCCTCGCCGACGCGTTGGGCAGGCGCCTGGTGAGCTTTATCGACGGACTTCGCCCCCGATAACCCACTATTTACCCTCCAGTCCTGGAGAAAACGGCCGATAAGCACAGGGTCGACAGCAAAAAGACTGCCGACTCGCTGGGCTTGGACAGGATCGCGCCGAATGACGAACACCGAAGCAGTACCGGAATCTCCCGCCGAGAGCACCGCCGAAACCGAAGCGGCGGCTGCGGCGGCTCTGCCGTGGGCGGAGGTTGAGGCCGAACACTTCAAGATGCTGCGCCTGGCGCCCTTGGCCACTGACCGCGCGACCGGCGCCCGGCCATTGCGCTTTGTGCAATTTGGCTACGCCGAACGCAACAACAAGGACCACAGCCTGCTGCGCATGGTCATCCAATTGCCCGCCCAACGGGTGCGGCGCGAACAGAATCACCTGGATGTGTGGGTCGACCACGCCACCCACCGCGTGCATTTTGGCCCGGGCAACAGCCTGGAAATCGAGCCGGCCAACCGTGGCCTCGGTCGTTTCCTGGTGGCCCAGGGCGCCGCGTGGGCGAAGAAGAAGTGGTCGCACTATCGCGTCGACGGTGTGGACCTGGCAAACAAAGACGCGCTGAACGAAGCCACCCGCCTGCGCCGCGATCACTTTTTGCGGATCCAGGGTTTTGATGTGGCCTATGCCGATGTGCAGCACCTCAAAGGGCACGTGCAGCCGGGCAAGGTCAGCGAAGTGCTGGACAGCTGGAACACCGAGAAGGTGCAGTTCGTGGAAATCCTGGAGGCGGCGCAGATGCTGCAACAGGCCGAGCAGAACCTGGCGGAACAGGAAGTGAAACTGCGCCACGAAGAAGAAAAGGTCATCAAGTTCAAGCGCGAAGACAGCGGCTTGCGCTTCACCATCACCTGCCTGGTGGCGTTTACCGTGTTCCAGGCGGGGCTGTTGATCTGGATTGCGACGCACCGCTGACAACACGCTTTAACTGATCAAATCAAATCAAATGTGGGAGCTGGCTTGCCTGCGATGGCATCAACTCGGTGTATCAGCTACACCGAGTTGATGCCATCGCAGGCAAGCCAGCTCCTACATGGTCCGGGCTAGACCCTGGCGGCAAACACCGCCTGATGCGCCCGGCACTGCTCCGCCGTGAGCATGAACACGCCATGACCACCGTTCTGGAATTCCAGCCAGGCAAAATCCACTTCCGGGTACAGCGCCTCAACGTGCACCTGGCTGTTGCCCACCTCGACAATCAACAAGCCCTTCTCGGTCAGATGATCGGCCGCTTCGGCCAACATCCGGCGCACCAGGTTCAAGCCGTCGTCACCGCAGGCCAGGCCCAGTTCGGGTTCGTGCTGGTATTCATCGGGCATGTCGGCAAAGTCTTCGGCATCGACATACGGCGGGTTGGACACAATCAGGTCAAAGCGCTGGCCGGGCAAACCGTCGAAACCATCACCCTGCACGGTGTACACGCGCTCGTCGGCACCATGGCGCTCGATGTTCTGGTTAGCCACTTCCAGCGCTTCGAAGGACAAGTCCCCCAGCACCACCTCGGCCTCTTGGAACTCGTAGGCGCAGGCAATACCGATGCAACCGGAGCCGGTGCACAGGTCGAGGATGCGCGCCGGCGGCTGGGCCAGCCAGGGCTCGAAGCGGTTTTCGATCAGTTCGCCAATCGGTGAGCGCGGAATCAACACGCGCTCGTCGACGATAAACGACATGCCGCAGAACCAGGCTTCTTTCAACAGGTAGGCGGTGGGCACGCGCTCGTGGATACGGCGATGCAGCAGGCGCTGGACGTGGGAAATCTCTTCTTCTTCGAGGTTGCAATCCAGGTAGCTGTCGGCAATTTCCCAAGGCAGGTGCAGCGCACCCAACACCAATTGCCGGGCTTCATCCCAGGCATTGTCGGTACCATGGCCAAAAAACAGGTCTTCCCCATGGAAACGGCTGACAGCCCAACGGATATGGTCGCGCAAGGTGCGCAGGCGGGAAGTGATCACGGGGCAAGCTCCAGGAAAAAACGACTGGCAATTCTAACAGCCTTAAGCTGTACGGACGATGTATGAAAAACCTTTGCAAAACGTCAGATCCAACCTGATTCAAGGTTTTTCTGTTACACAGCAGCCCCTCTTGACAGGGCTGTAGGCCAACAACGGCGCACCTTACGTTAGTAGCGATTCACAGAACCGCTCAGCCAGAGGACAATGTCGCAAAAGCCCCACTCACAGGAGCCCCAGAATGTCCGTTCCAAAGACGATGTTTCAACTCAGCGGTCGCGGTTACGCACCGGCCAATTTGAGCCACGCGACCCTTGTGATCATCGATGCCCAGAAAGAATACTTGAGCGGCCCGCTCGCCCTGTCGGGCATGGACGCCGCAGTAGAAAACATCAAGCAACTGAGCGCTGCCGCACGCAAGGCCGGGCGGCCCATCGTGCATGTGCGTCACCTGGGCACCGTTGGTGGCCTGTTCGACCCTCAGGGCGAGCGCGGCGAGTTTATTCCCGGCCTGGAGCCACAAGACGACGAAACCATCATCGGCAAGCTGCTGCCCAGCGCTTTCCATGGCACGCTCCTGGAAAAAACCCTGCAGGAGCTCGGCTCCCTGGACTTGATCGTCTGCGGTTTCATGAGCCACTCCAGTGTCAGCACCACCGTGCGTGCGGCAAAGAACCTGGGCTTTCGCTGCACCCTGGTCGAAGACGCCTGCGCGACCCGCGACCTGCCTTACAAAGGCGGCATCCTCAGCGCCGAGCATGTACAGCAGACAGAAATGGCCATCATGGCCGACAACTTCGCCACCCTGGCCCTGACCCAAGATCTGATCTGATCTGGTCGCCCTGTCGATGAGCGGCGCGGCCACCGCAAAGGCCCCGCTCATCCGCTAAAGCCTGTCATTTACCGCAATTGCCTCCCAGCCCGGAACAAGTTGTTTAACTTCCGGTCGAAGGGCCGATACCCTGGAGGAAAGGTCGGAATGAAGATATCCGATGGTTTTGACGCTCGTCGCTTGCGCCCCAAGGGCCCGAGCAACTGGCGTCTGCGCCTGGGCGTGGCATTTGCCGCGCTGCTGGCGTTGTGTGGCTTGCTGCTTTCGTTGGCCGGTGCTGCCGGTCTGTTCGGTCATTCGCCCGCGCTGGGCGAACTCAATGCCAGCCCGGGTGGCGCGGCGGTGCTGTTGGTCAGCGGGCTGTTGATCCTGTGGCTGGGCGTCTGGCTGTGGCGCCGTTGCCGGCGCCGTATGCGCCAGCCACTGTCGCTGAACATCGCCTCGCACCTGATGAAAAAGCACGATTGAGGGAACACTGATAGCGTTTTGTCCCGCATCAACCGCCTCGATTTGGGTAAACTGCCCGCCCCGCGCGGAGGCTGACATGCAAGACGACGATTTTTCCCTATTCAAGAACGAGCTGCGCGGCGTCAAGCCGATCAAGCACGATCGCGCCGATACCGGCAAACCCAAGACCGACCGCGCGCAGATCGCCAAGCTGCGCCAGTCGGCCACGGTGCGCACGGATGCCACCACGGTGGACGGCCTATCGGACCAGTTCGTGATTGACGTCGGCCCCGAGGACGAGTTGATGTGGTCCCGCGATGGGGTCCAGGAAAGCCAGGTGCGCAAGCTCAAGGCCGGGCAGATCCCCTTCGAAGGCAGCCTCGACCTGCACGGCATGACGGTGGAAAAGGCCAGGGAAACCCTCTGGGCGTTCCTTGCCGAAGCCACCAAGTTCGAGATCCGCTGCGTACGCGTGACCCACGGCAAGGCCGTGCGCCTGGACGGCAAGCGCCCGATGATCAAGAGTCACGTCAATACCTGGCTGCGCCAACATGCCCAAGTGCTCGGGTTCACCTCCTGCCAACCGCGCCATGGTGGCGCCGGTGCGGTGTATGTGATGCTCAAGCGCACGATGCTTGAAGGGCGTGACGAGTGAATGACCTGGGAAAGGTTCATCTGTGGCGAGGGGGCTCGTCCCCCGCTGTGCTGCGAAGCAGCGCCAATCTATAAGGCCCACTGCGCTTTATCAGATACACCGAGGCGCCAGGTTTTGGGGCCGCTTCGCAGCCCACCGGGGGTGTAGCCCCCTCGCCACGAATGCAAACCCCGCATTCCAGGGAATTACACCTCTCGGCATACCTACGCTACTATGTGCGCCAATCACTGGCGACGCTGCACGACCGCTCGCTGGCGTACCGCTTCACATTGGTACAGGCATACACCGTACCGTTCTGAAACCCATACGGAAACAGTCCTGTGACATTGGAACAAAACTACACCGCAATCCTCGGCCAAATCGGCGAGGACGTTTCCCGCGAGGGCCTGCTCGACACGCCAAAACGTGCCGCCAAGGCCATGCAGTACCTTTGCCGCGGCTATGAGCAGACACTGGAAGAGGTCACCAACGGCGCCCTGTTCAGCTCCGACAACAGCGAAATGGTGCTGGTCAAGGACATCGAGTTGTACTCGCTGTGCGAACACCACCTGCTGCCGTTCATCGGCAAGGCCCATGTCGCCTATATCCCCAGCGGCAAGGTCCTGGGCCTGTCGAAGGTCGCGCGGATCGTCGATATGTATGCCCGCCGCCTGCAGATCCAGGAAAACCTCAGCCGCCAGATCGCCGAAGCGGTCCAGCAGGTGACCGGTGCCCTGGGCGTTGCCGTGGTGATCGAGGCCAAGCACATGTGCATGATGATGCGCGGTGTGGAGAAGCAGAATTCGTCGATGATCACCTCGGTGATGCTGGGTGAGTTCCGCGAAAACGCGGCAACCCGCAGCGAGTTTCTCAGCCTGATCAAGTAACAGGCTGCGTAAGAAAAAACCGGCATTCATCGCCGGTTTTTTTTCGCCTGTGGAAATCAGGTAAGCTGCGGCCCCTTCTGTCATGGGCAAGAGGTTTCAGCCATGTTCGTCAAAGCACTTCGAGTGGGCCTCGGCCACGTCATCATCGCGGGCGACTTCCTTACCCGCCCACGCAAAAAACAGCGCCCTGCCGAGCAACAGGCACAGGTCAATGAAGCGGCCAAGGGCCTGACCCTCTACCAATTCCACGCCTGCCCGTTCTGCGTGAAGACCCGCCGCACCCTGCACCGCCTGAATGTACCGGTGGCGCTCAAGGACGCGAAGAACAACGAGCAGGACCGCCAGACCTTGCTTACCCAAGGCGGCAAGATCAAGGTGCCGTGCCTGCGTATCGAAGAAAACGGCCAGACCACCTGGATGTATGACTCCAAAGTGATCATCGACTACCTGGACAAACGCTTCGCCGCGATCTGACAGACAGGCATGGCCCCTTGTGGGAGCTGGCTTGCCTGCGATGGCGGCGTGTCCGTTGATGGATAGTTGACTGACACACCGCCATCGCGGGCAAGCCCGCTCCTACAGTGATGCCGTAAATCAGTCGAGCATCGGCACGTGCCGGGGATGGCTGGCCACGCGTGCAAGCCAGGCTTGCACGGCCGGATAGGGGCTCAGGTCAAAACCACCCTCATGGGCCACATGGGTGTAGGCATACAGCGCAATATCGGCAATCGAGTATTGATCGCCCACCAGGTAGGGCGTGGCCTGCAGCTGTTTCTCCATGACCCTCAAGGCCTTGTAGCCGCCTTTATGGGTAGTCTTGTACTCCTCCAGCCGATCGTCCGGCAGCCCCAGGTAAAACTGGATAAACCGCGCCACCGCGATGTACGGCTCATGGCTGTATTGTTCGAAAAACTGCCACTGCAACACCTGGGTGCGCAGGCGCGGTTCGGTGGGCAGGAACTCGCTGCCGTCGGCGAGGAAGTTGAGGATCGCGTTGGACTCCCACAGGCAGGTGCCGTCTTCGAGCTCCAGTACCGGGATCTTGCCGTTGGGGTTCTTCGCCAGGAACTCGGCGGTCTGGGTGTCGCCGTTCAAGATGTCGACATTGACCCACTCATACGCGATGCCAAGCAGGTTGAGCATCAACTTGACCTTGTAGCAGTTGCCCGAACGGTAATCGCCATAAACCTTGTACATGAAGCTCCCCTTATGCCGCTTGCGCGCGCTGTGCTTGACGGATCACCGCCGCGAGACGCTTGAGACCTTCGTCCAGGCGTGCCGGGTCGATGTGGCTGAAATTGAGCCGCAGGTGCCCGTGGTGCTGGTCCGGCTCGGAAAAGAACGGTTCACCGGGCATGAACGCCACGTCCTGGTCGAGCGCTGGTGCCAACAAGGTGCGGGTATCCAGAGGCTGTTTCAAGGTCAGCCAGAAGAATAATCCACCCTGGGGCACTTGCCAGTCGGCCAGTTCATCGAAGTGGCGCGTCAATGCTGCCTGGAACCCATCGCGACGCTCACGGTAAAAACTGCGCAGTTGCACCAGGTGTTGCTGGTAGCGCTCGGTGCCGATCCACTGCATGGCCTGCCATTGGCCGACGCGGTTGGTGTGCAGGTCCGCCGACTGCTTGAGCTTGAGCAGGTGCGGGAACAGGTCGGGGCTGGCGATCAGGTAGCCGACCCGCAGGCCCGGGAGCAGGGTTTTCGAGACGGTGCCGGTGTAGATCCAACTGGCCTTGCGCAAGCGGCTGACAATCGGTCGGGCGCTGCCGCCATCAAAGGTCAGCTCGCGGTACGGCTCGTCTTCGATCAGGGTCACGCCGAATTCATCGAGCAGCGCCGCCACGGCATCGCGCTTGGCTTCGCTATAGCGCACCGCCGACGGGTTCTGGAAAGTAGGGATCAGGTAGATGAACGCCGGGCGATGGCGTTCCAGATTGCTGCGCAGCGCCGTCAGGTCCGGGCCGTCGGCTTCCAGCTCCACGGTCAGGCAATCGGCGCCGAACAGTTGAAAGATCTGCAGGGCGGCCAGGTAGGTCGGGCCTTCCAGCAGGATTTGCGTGCCTTGGTCGATGTACAACTTGGCCGCCAGGTCCAGGGTTTGCTGCGAACCACTGACCACCAGGACCTGGCTGGCCTCGCAAGCCACCCCCAGCGACCGCGCCTCGGCGGCCAGCAACTCGCGCAATTGCGGCTCGCCCTCGCTCATGCCGTATTGGCCCATGGCCGGCGGCATGCCTTGCCAATCCAGCGTCGGCAACATGGCTTCGGCGGGCAGGCCACCGGCAAATGACATCACCTGCGGGCGCTGGGCCGCCGCGAGGATCTCACGGATCAAGGAGCTTTTAAGGCGCGAAACACGTTCAGAGAAAGCCATAGGGGTCACCGGTAGCAAAGCCTGGGGAAAATACGTCAAACTGGTTGACCGAAATTACGACGCCCAAGGCAGATACGTCAATATGCTTGACCTTAAAAACCAGACTTCGCAGCAAGCCGCCATGGAAGCGTTTTTCTTCGGCTACCAGGCCTTTACCGCCAAGGCCGACGCAATGCTGGAGCGTCGGGGCTTGAGCCGGGTGCATCAGCGCATCGTGTTTTTTATCGCCCGCTACCCCGCCTTGAGCGTCAAGCAACTGCTGGAGCTGTTGGGGGTGAGCAAGCAGGCGCTGAACATGCCGCTGCGCCAATTGCAGGAAATGCAGCTGGTCGACAGCGTTGCCTCGGACGCTGACAAACGTAAGCGCCTGTTGCAGTTGACCGAGGAAGGCCAGCGCTTCGAACAGTCCTTGCGCCGCGAACAAGTCAAGCTGCTGCAGCACGCCTTCGCCGAGGCCGGTGAAGAGGCGGTGATGGGTTGGCTGGCAGTGAACAAGGCCCTGACCCTGCCTTGAAATTGGCCTTTCATCTTTTTTGCACACATAATCGCAAACATTATTTGCTTTCTTTGTATACAAAAGCATAATTCGCTTCGTGCGAGTTCCTGACCTGATGGTCAACAAAGCCCGCTGGTACCTCAAAGCACCGCTGCCCACCCCAGTGTCCGGTGCTGGAAATAACAATAAAACTCTTGAGGAGTACTTGCTGTGGAAAGCCATAAATCCGACGCCCCGACCCTGGACCTCAGTCCGCCCCACCTTTCGACCGCAAAGCAGGGCTGGCTGGAACGCCTGTTCAAACTCAGCTTGCATGGCACCACAGTGAAGACCGAACTGATCGCCGGCCTCACGACGTTTATCACCATGGCCTACATCATCTTCGTCAACCCCAACATCATGGCCGACGCGGGCATCGACCACGGCGCCGCCTTTGTCGCGACGTGCATCGCCGCAGCCCTCGGCTGCCTGCTGATGGGCCTGTATGCCAACTGGCCTGTAGGCCTGGCGCCGGGCATGGGTTTGAATGCGTTCTTTACCTACACCGTGGTCGGCACCATGGGCTACACCTGGGAGACCGCGCTGGGTGCGGTGTTTATCTCCGGCGTGCTGTTCATGATCCTGACGCTGTCGCGCATCCGCGAATGGCTGCTCAACAGCATTCCGGTAAGCCTGCGCCACGCCATGGGCGCCGGGGTGGGTCTATTCCTGGGGGTGATCGGCCTGAAAACCGCCGGCATCATCGTTGCCAGCCCCGCCACCCTGATCAAGCTCGGCTCCCTGCATGAACCGGCCCCGCTGTTGGCGGCCGTGTGCTTCCTGCTGATCGCGATCCTCAGTTACCACCGGGTATTCGGCGCAATCTTGATCAGCATCATTGCGGTCACCCTGGCCGGCTGGGGCCTGGGCCTGGTGCAGTACCAGGGCATCGTCGCCGCCCCGCCGAGCCTGGCGCCGACCTGGATGGCGATGGACGTGATGGGCGTGTTCAACGTCAGCATGATCAGTGTGGTATTCGCCTTCCTGTTTGTGCACATGTTCGACACCGCCGGCACCCTGATGGGCGTTGCCCAGCGGGCGGGCCTGGTCAATGCCGACGGCAAGATCGAGAACCTGTCGCGGGCCTTGAAAGCCGACAGTGCTTCCAGCGTGTTTGGCGCAGTGGTCGGTGTACCGCCCGTGACCAGTTATGTGGAAAGCGCCGCGGGCGTGGCGGCCGGTGGGCGCACCGGGCTTACGGCTGTGACCGTGGGCGTGCTGTTTGTAGCGGCGATGTTTTTCGCCCCGCTGGCAGGCATGATTCCTGCGTATGCCACGGCCGGTGCGCTGATTTATGTGGCGATGCTGATGATGAGCGGCATGGCCCATATCGAATGGGACGACGCCACCGACAGCATTCCGGCGATTGTCACGGCAATCATGATGCCCCTGACCTTCTCGGTCGCCGACGGCATCGCGCTGGGCTTTATCACTTACGTGGCCCTCAAGGCCGGCACGGGCAAGTACAAGCAGATTTCCATCAGTCTGTGGGTGCTGTGCGCGATTTTCATCGCCAAGTTTATCTTCCTGTAACTCGGAAGCCGGCGAAAACCGCCTCACCCTTGGGTGGGGCTTTTGCATGTATGGAGGAATGTAATGAGCGTGGAAACCTGGCTGCTGTTCAGCGGCGCTGCTTTGATCGTGATCCTGATTCCGGGGCCGCTGTCGCTGCTGATGATCAGCAACAGCCTGAACTACGGCCTGCGCCGTTCGTACCCGGCGTTTCTTGGCGGGGTGTTTGCCTCGATCTGCCTGTTGAGCGCCTCGGCCCTGGGCCTGGGGGCCTTGTTGCTGGCGTCGGAGCAGTTGTTCAGCGCCTTGAAGATCGTCGGTGCGCTGTATCTGTTCTACCTCGCGTGGCAGAGCTGGCAGCAATCGCGCCTGCCGTCCCAGGGCGCCGTGGTGCCGGACGCAGCCCCCGTGCCGCGTTTTCGTGCACTGTTTGGCCGAGCTTTTGTGCTGGGCGCCAGCAACCCCAAGGACATTCTGTTTTTCGCCGCCTTCCTGCCGCAGTTTCTCAGCAGCCAGCAGCCGTTCCTGCCGCAACTGCTGATCATGATCGCCACCTGGACCGTGCTTGACCTGCTATGCAAGCTGGCCTACGGCCTGGGTGCCCACGGCGCCGCGCGCTACCTGCGCACCGGCAAGGGCCAGAGCTGGTTCAACCGCTTCAGTGCCGGGCTGTTTGGCAGCGCCGGGGCGGCATCGCTGCTCAGGGGCTAGTGGCTTCCTGACGCCGTGTAGGAGCGAGCTTGTCTCCGGGCGGCGCTCCGACGAAGAACTTGAGAGCGCCGCGTGTAGCCAGACAACACGCGTTATCGTTGACGTTTTTCGCGAGCAAGCTCGCTCCTACAGAGCGGGCAAAAAAAAAGCCCGCAGTGTGAGCGGGCGAAACCAACGAAGAGCATTTGGGGGTGTGAAGCGAGGCGACGACTCAGCTACCGCGGTAGGTGGAGTAGCTGTAGGGCGAAATCAGCAGCGGCACATGGTAGTGATCCTGTTCGGCATTGATGCCAAAACGCAGCACTACCACATCGAGAAACGCCGGTTCCGGCAGTTGCACACCACGGGCGCGATAGTAATCCCCGGCACTGAACTGCAACTGGTAGACCCCACTGCGGTAGTCGTCACCTTGCAGCAGCGGTGCGTCGCAACGGCCGTCGCTGTTGGTCAGGGCGCTGGCGACCAGCTCCAGTTGCGCGCCCTCGACGCGGTACAGTTCAACCTTGATGGCGCTGCCTGGGCAGCCGTGTGCGGCGTCCAGTACGTGTGTGGTCAGTCGTCCCATGGATTGGAGCTCCCGTGTCATCGATTAATAAGAGGCCGCACCTTTGTGGGGCATTGAAAAAGCCGGCGATGGCTGATTAAGACACTTTTCAAAAAAATTGTACACAATAAATTCAACAACCCCCCTCTTCCCCAATGGGCGCTGGCTTACCGGCGATGACGGTGTATCTGCGAGCAGTGCGGTTACACGAAGATCGTTATCGCCGGCAAGCCCGCTCCTACACTAAAGCGGTGCCGCAGGTTTTTGATATTTAGTTGACCAGTCGGGCAAGTTTCTTGCAAGGATAGGCTGGCACGACCACTCGGAAAAAATGCAGAAATACAGGCTTACAAAGTGACCATTAAGTTGTATACAATCAGCCCATCGCTGTGACGCAACGGCCGCCACACCATCGATCACGAACAAGAAGGAAGACTGCAGTGAGCGCTGACTACCCACGCGACCTGATCGGTTACGGCAGTAACCCACCGCACCCTCACTGGCCGGGCAAGGCGCGTATCGCCCTGTCGTTCGTACTCAATTACGAAGAAGGCGGTGAGCGCAATATCCTGCACGGCGACAAAGAGTCGGAAGCCTTCCTCTCGGAAATGGTCTCGGCCCAGCCGCTGCAAGGCGCGCGCAACATGAGCATGGAGTCGCTGTACGAATACGGCAGCCGTGCCGGCGTGTGGCGCATCCTCAAGCTGTTCAAGGAATTCGACATTCCGCTGACCATCTTCGCCGTGGCCATGGCCGCCCAGCGTCACCCCGATGTTATCCGTGCGATGGTCGCCGCCGGTCACGAGATTTGCAGCCACGGCTACCGCTGGATCGACTACCAGTACATGGATGAGGCCCAGGAGCGCGAGCACATGCTCGAAGCCATCCGCATCCTTACCGAGCTGACCGGCGAGCGCCCACTGGGCTGGTACACCGGGCGCACCGGCCCGAATACGCGGCGGCTGGTGATGGAAGAAGGTGGCTTCCTGTATGACTGCGACACCTACGACGACGACCTGCCCTACTGGGAACCGAACAACCCGACCGGCAAGGCGCACCTGGTGATCCCCTACACCCTGGACACCAATGACATGCGCTTCACCCAGGTCCAGGGTTTCAACAAAGGCGACGACTTTTTCGAGTACCTCAAGGACGCGTTCGATGTGCTGTATGCCGAAGGTGCCGAGGCGCCGAAGATGCTGTCCATCGGCCTGCATTGCCGCCTGATCGGCCGCCCGGCGCGCCTGGCCGCACTCAAGCGCTTTATCGAATACGCCAAGGGCCATGACCAGGTGTGGTTCACCCGCCGCGTCGACATTGCCCGCCACTGGCATGACGTACACCCTTTCCAGGGAGCCGCCAAATGACTGCTTTCCAAACCTTGAAGCCATCGGCCCTCAGCCGCGACGAATTTGTCGCAGCCTTCGCCGATATCTATGAACACTCGCCATGGGTGGCCGAAAAGGCCTTCGACCTGGGCCAGGACGCCTCGATCGATGAGATCGAAACCCTGCACCAGCGCATGAGCGATATCCTATTGAGCGCCGATCACACCAGGCAACTGGCCCTGATCAACGCTCACCCGGACCTGGCCGGCAAAGCTGCCGTCCAGGGCCAACTGACCGAAGCCAGTACCCATGAACAAGCTGGCGCCGGTATCCACCAATGCTCGAGCGACGAGTTTTCGCGCTTCACCGAGCTGAACGACGCCTACAAGGCCAAGTTCAAGTTTCCCTTCATCATGGCGGTAAAAGGCAGCAACCGGCATCAGATCCTCGCCGCGTTTGAAACGCGCATCCATAACCCGGTCGAGACCGAGTTCAAGTGCGCACTGGCAGAGATCAACAAGATCGCGTTGTTCCGTTTATTGACCCTCTAAACGACCATCCCCAGCCACTCTATCTAAGGCAGACAAGAAGAATGAAAGCGCAACTCCTACCTTTCGAGAAGTTAGTCAACCTGGCCGACGCCCGCCTGGGCACCAAGATCATCTCTGTGACTGATGACTGGTTCGCCGACGCCAACCGACTGTTCCAGCCGACCCCGGCCGTATGGAAGGAGGGCGTGTTCGATGATAACGGCAAGTGGATGGACGGCTGGGAGTCACGCCGCAAGCGCTTCGAAGGCTTCGACAGCGCGGTGATCCGCCTGGGCGTACCGGGCTCGATCAAGGGCGTGGACATCGACACTTCATTCTTCACCGGCAACTTCCCGCCATCGGCGTCCCTGGAAGGTTGCTTCCTGGCGTCGGGCGAGCCCGATGACAACACCCAGTGGGTCGAAGTGCTGTCTGCCGTAGAGTTGCAGGGCAACAGCCATCATTTCCACGAAATCAACAACGACCAGGCATTCAGCCACCTGCGCTTCAACATCTATCCCGATGGTGGCGTAGCGCGTCTGCGGGTGTACGGCATTCCGTTCCGCGACTGGTCGGCCGTGGGCGACAACGAACAAGTGGACCTGGCCTCCTCCCTCAATGGCGGCCGTGCACTGGCCTGCTCCGACGAACACTTCGGGCGCATGGGCAACATCCTCAACCCGGGCCGTGGCATCAACATGGGCGATGGCTGGGAAACCGCGCGTCGTCGAACACCTGGCAATGACTGGGTGATCGTCGCGCTGGGGCATGCCGGCGAGATCGAGAAAGTGGTGGTCGACACCCTGCACTTCAAGGGCAACTACCCGGACACATGCTCGATCCAGGCCGCGTTCGTCAAGGGCGGCACTGACAGCCAGATCGAGACCCAATCGCTGTTCTGGCGCGAACTGCTGCCGGCACAGAAACTGGAAATGCACGCCGAACACACCTTCGCCGAGCAGATCAAGGCACTGGGCCCGATCACCCACATCCGCCTCAACGTATTCCCGGATGGTGGTGTAAGCCGCCTGCGGGTTTTCGGCAAGGTTTCGAAGTAAGCGGTGATGCCATTCGCGAGCAAGCCCGCTCCCACAGGGGAATGCATTCCAAATGTGGGAGCGGGCTTGCTCGCGAAGGCGCCAGAACAAACAACACAGAATCCGGATAAGAAGACAGCCATGCGCACACTGATGATCGAACCCTTGACCAAAGAAGCCTTCGCCCCTTTCGGAGACGTTATCGAAACCGATGGCAGCGATCACTTCATGATCAACAACGGCTCGACCATGCGCTTTCATAAACTGGCGACGGTAGAAACCGCCACGCCAGAAGACCACGCCATCATCAGCATCTTCCGCGCCGATGCGCAGGACATGCCGCTGACCGTGTGCATGCTGGAAAGACACCCGCTGGGCAGCCAGGCCTTTATCCCGCTGCTCGGCAACCCCTTTCTGATCGTGGTCGCGCCGGTTGGCGATGAACCTGTATCAGGCTTGGTCCGCGCCTTCGTCACCAACGGCAGGCAGGGCATTAATTACCATCGCGGCGTCTGGCACCACCCGGTGCTGACGATCGAAAAGCGGGATGACTTCCTGGTGGTTGATCGCAGTGGCACAGGCAATAACTGCGATGAGCATTTTTTCAAAGAGGATGAGCGGTTGATCCTTGCCCCCCACCAATAAGAGAAGGTCCGATCACCCGACAACAAGGGTGACGGGCGAGAGGTAAAGACTGTGGAAGCACATCTGTTGGAATGGCTGAACCTAAGCGTGCGCTGGGTTCATATGATCACTGGCGTGGCCTGGATCGGTGCGTCTTTCTATTTCGTATGGCTGGAAAACAACCTGAACCGCGTCAACCCCAAAAGCGGCCTGGCTGGCGATTTATGGGCGATCCACGGTGGCGGTATCTACCACCTGGAAAAATACAAACTGGCCCCACCGACCATGCCGGACAACCTGCACTGGTTCAAATGGGAAGCCTATTTCACCTGGATGTCGGGCGTCGCGCTGCTGTGCGTGGTGTTCTACCTCAACCCGACGCTGTACCTGCTCGCCCCCGGCAGCAGCCTCAGCGGTACCGAAGGCGTGTTGCTGGGCATAGGCTCACTGTTCGCTGGCTGGTTCATCTACTCCTTTCTGTGCGACTCGGCCCTGGGCAAACGCCCTGCCCTGCTCGGCTTTATCCTGTTCGTCCTGTTGATCGGCGCGGCCTACGGCTTCAGCAAGGTGTTCAGCGGCCGCGGTGCGTACCTGCATGTGGGTGCGATCATCGGCACCATCATGGTCGGCAACGTGTTCCGTATCATCATGCCGGCCCAGCGTGCGCTGGTGGCAGCGATTGCGGAGAACCGCACCCCAGACCCGGCACTGCCGGCCAAGGGCCTGCTGCGCTCGCGTCACAACAACTACTTCACCCTGCCGGTGCTGTTCATCATGATCAGCAACCACTTCCCGAGCACCTACGGCAGCCAGTACAACTGGTTGATCCTGGCCGGGATCGCGGTGGCGGCGGTGTTGGTACGGCACTACTTCAACACCCGTCATGACAGCCAGAAATACGCGTGGACCCTACCGGTCGGCGCCCTGGCGATGATCTGCCTGGCCTATGTCACCGGTCCTAAACCCGTGGCGACCACACCGGACGTGGCCAAGGCGCCAGCAGCGATCGAGTACCAGCCATTGCCGGAAACCGCGCTGGGTGGCGGCCTCAAGCCAGCAGCTCCCGCCGCGCCAGCACCAGCGGCACAAGCGCCTGCGGCCCAGGCCTCGACGGATTTTGGCAAGGTGCACAGCGTGATTGAAGAGCGTTGCACCGTGTGCCATTCGGCCAAGCCCACCAGCCCGCTGTTCAGCACCGCGCCGGCCGGGGTGATGTTCGATACCCCGGCGCAGATCCAGCAGCAGGCGGCGCGCATTCAAGCGCAGGCGGTGGCCAGCCAGATCATGCCATTGGGCAACATTACCCAGATGACCCAGCAGGAGCGGGAGTTGATTGGCAGTTGGATCAATCAGGGGGCCCGCACCAATTAACTCTTTGGTGGCTTGACGGCCGCCATCGCCGGCAAGCCGGCTCCTACAGGTGAATGCACGCCTTGTAGGAGCCGGCTTGCCGGCGATCAACCGCACAGCGGTTGCCAAACAACACAAAAATAAAAAAGATTCGAGGTGTTGCATGTCCCAGTTAGAAACGCAGATTCCTGCCGCGCCCGCCATGGTGCGGCTTCCACTTTTGCAACTGATCCTGGTAGGCCTGCAACATGTACTGCTGATGTACGGCGGCGCGGTGGCCGTACCGCTGATCATCGGACAAGCCGCGGGCTTGAGCCGTGAAGAAATCGCCTTTTTGATCAACGCCGACCTGTTGGTGGCGGGGATCGCCACCATGGTCCAGTCGTTTGGCATCGGCCCGCTGGGTATCCGCATGCCGGTGATGATGGGCGCCAGTTTCGCCGCCGTCGGCAGCATGGTCGCCATGGCCGGCATGCCAGGTATCGGCCTGCAAGGGATTTTTGGCGCGACCATCGCCGCCGGGTTCTTTGGCATGGTCATCGCCCCATTCATGTCCAAGGTGGTGCGCTTCTTCCCACCTCTGGTGACCGGTACCGTGATTACGGCTATCGGTCTTTCGTTGTTTCCTGTCGCGGTGAACTGGGCCGGTGGTGGCGCTACCGCTGTGCAATTCGGCTCACCGATCTACCTGGCCATCGCCGGCCTGGTGCTCGCCACCATCTTGCTGATCAACCGTTTTATGCGTGGCTTCTGGGTCAATATCTCGGTACTGATCGGCATGGCACTGGGCTACGCCTTGTGTGGATTGCTCGGTATGGTCGACCTCGGCGGCCTGGAGCAGGCGCCGTGGCTGCAGGTGGTCACACCGCTGCACTTCGGTATGCCCACGTTCGAGTTGGCGCCGATTCTGTCGATGTGCCTGGTGGTGGTGATTATCTTTGTCGAGTCCACCGGCATGTTCCTCGCGCTGGGTAAGATCACCGGCCAGGAAGTCACCCCGAAAATGCTGCGGCGCGGCCTGCTGTGCGATGCCGGGGCGTCGTTTTTCGCCGGGTTCTTCAACACCTTCACCCACTCCTCTTTCGCCCAGAACATCGGCCTGGTACAGATGACCGGTGTGCGCTGCCGTTCGGTGACGATCATGGCGGGAGCCTTTCTGATTGTCCTCAGCCTGCTGCCCAAGGCCGCATTCCTGGTGGCATCGATCCCTCCTGCGGTGCTGGGCGGTGCGGCTATCGCAATGTTTGGCATGGTTGCGGCGACCGGGATCAAGATCCTGCAGGAAGCCGACATCGCCGACCGTCGCAACCAGTTGCTGGTAGCGGTCAGTATCGGCATGGGCCTGATCCCCGTGGTGCGCCCGGAGTTCTTCGCCCAGTTGCCCTTGTGGATGAGCCCGATTACCCACAGTGGCATCGCCATGGCCACGCTCAGTGCGTTGTCGCTGAACGTGCTGTTTAACATTCTGGGCGGCTCAGAACGCCCCGCAGTCGCCCATACGCATTGATTCCTTCGTTACTACAAAAATAACAACGAACAGGGAACACCAACATGCACACCACCAACTTGGGGCTGGCCACACGCCGTGCCCCATTCTCGCCCCCTGCGCTCTTTTACAGCGCACTTGAGCACAGGCTCTGGAGCCAGTATTCTCCGCGCCCGCTCGAATCGACTCAAAAAAAAACAGCGAATGTAAAAGCTGACTTAAAGGCCAACTTATCCCGGCCTTATGTCTGCTGCCAAAGTGCGCAAAAGTCCTCTGAACCCGACTGCATCCCATGCAGCCGGCGGGGATTTTTTGGCTTTTCAAACACTTTGGCGCAGCTCTTGCTAAAAGCATTAAAGCTGACCGAACAGACGATTTTTGCAGCGAACCAAAAGGCGCCACACCAGAGCGCCTGCGTAGAAGAAAAACCACAAAACTTTAGCTCGGGAGCAACCGAATGAAACGTACCGTGAACAGCCTGATATTGGCCGGATCCCTGTTGGCCGGGGGCCAAGCAATAGCGGGTGACCTGTTGCAGTGGCAGAACAACAGCCTGACTTACCTGTGGGGCAAGAACTTCAAAGTCAACCCAGAGATCCAGCAAACCGTTACCTTCGAACATGCCGATGCCTGGAAGTACGGCGACAACTTCTTCTTCCTCGACCGCATCTTTTACAACGGTAAGGAAGACGGCAACGTCGGCCCCAATACTTACTACGGCGAGTTCAGCCCGCGGCTGTCGTTTGGCAAGATCTTCGATAAAGACTTGTCCTTCGGCCCGATCAAAGATGTATTGCTGGCGTTCACCTACGAGTTCGGCGAAGGCGACAACGAGTCGTACTTGGTCGGCCCGGCGTTCGACTTGAACATCCCTGGCTTTGACTACTTCCAGTTGAACTTCTATCAGCGCCAGACCGAAGGCAATCGCCCGGGTGACGGCGTATGGCAGATCACCCCGGTCTGGTCCTACACCATTCCAGTGGGCAACTCCGATGTGCTGATCGACGGTTTCATGGACTGGGTGGTGGATAACGACAAGAACGCCCGTGGCACTTACCACGCCAACCTGCACTTCAACCCACAGGTCAAATATGACCTGGGCAAGGCCATGAGCTGGGGCGCCAAGCAGTTGTATGTGGGTTTTGAATACGACTACTGGAAGAATAAGTACGGGATCCAGGACAGCGGCGCGTTCGAGACCAACCAGGACACCGCGAGCCTGTTGGTCAAGTACCACTTCTAAAGCCAACCCCGGCCTCCCCTGTGGGAGCGGGCAAGCCCTCTCCCACACAAGCCCGCGCCCCGATTCAGTTCGGGGTCAAGCCCAGGAACCGCTGCAACTCTTCGCGCTTGGCCAGCGCATCGCGCCGGCCCAACTCGATCAACTCACTGCAATACCCCGCCTCGAACAGCAGATAGCTGAGCACCCCCGCCCCGCTGGTTTTGGTCGCCCCTGGCCCACGCAAAAACAGACGCAACGCCGCCGGCAGTTCCTGGCGATGGCGTGCCGCGATTTCATCGATGGGTTGGCTGGGCGCAATCACCAGTACTTCAACCGGTGCAAGACCGCGCGCAGCGCTGTTGGCCGGTTGCAGATGGCTGAACTGGTTGAGGCGCTCCAGTAACTCGATGTCACTCTCCAGGCTGTCAATGAACGTGCTGTTGAGCATATGCCCACCGATCTGCGCCAGGGTCGGCTCCTGGCCGGTGTAGGTGCGCTGCTGCGGCACCGAGGGGTCCGGGGAACGCGGGTTGCCACTGACACCCACCACCAGTACCCGGCTGGCCCCCAGGTGCAACGCCGGGCTGATCGGCGCTGATTGGCGGACGGCGCCATCGCCAAAATATTCCTGATCGAGTTTGACCGGGGCAAACAGCAACGGAATCGCCGAACTGGCCAGCAGGTGCTCCACGGTCAGTTCCGTGGGCAAACCAATGCGCCGGTGGCGCAACCAGGCGTCGATGGTGCCGCCGCCCTGATAGAACGTCACCGCCTGCCCCGACTCATAGCCGAACGCCGTCACGGCGACGGCGTGCAGGTGTTTGTGGCGGATTGCTTCATTGATGCCTTCGAAATGCAGTTTTTCCTGCAGCAGTTCCCGTAGTGGAGAACTGTCGAGCAGTGCCACCGGCACTGGTGAGCCCAGGCCCAGCAAGCTGCGGGTCAGGAAGCGGCTGGCCTGGTGAATCACCCCCGGCCAGTCGCTGCGCAGCACCAAGTGGCTGCGAAAGCCCTGCCAGAATGCGGTGAGGCGCGCGATTGCTGCGCGAAAGTCCATGGCGCCGCTCGCCAGGCTCACCGCGTTGATCGCCCCGGCCGAGGTGCCAACAATCACCGGGAAAGGGTTGGCAGCCCCTGGTGGCAACAGTTCGGCAATCGCCGCCAATACACCCACCTGATACGCCGCACGCGCCCCGCCGCCGGAAAGAATCAAGCCTGTGACCGGTTCAGTTGGGCGCATTGCATAACTCCATGGGCGGGGACAATCCGTTTATTCAGCGGCGCTTTTCGTACAGCTTGGGTTCGCCCGGTGGCCGGCTCTTGAAGCGGCGATGAGCCCACAGGTATTGCTCGGGGCACTCGCGCACCGCGGTTTCCACCCATTGGTTGATACGCAGGCAATCGACTTCATCGGATTCGCCGGGGAAGTCGCTCAAAGGCGGATGAATCACCATGCGGTAGCCACTGCCATCGGCCAGGCGCTCCTGGGTAAACGGCACCACCAACGCCTTGCCCAGGCGCGCGAACTTGCTGGTGGCGGTGACTGTGGCGGCCTGGATGCCGAACAACGGCACAAAAATGCTCTGCTTGGCGCCATAGTCCTGGTCGGGCGCGTACCAGATCGCCCGGCCGGCGCGCAGCAGCTTGAGCATGCCACGCACGTCTTCGCGCTCTACCGCCAGGGAGTCGAGGTTGTGGCGCTCGCGGCCACGACGCTGAATAAAGTCGAACAACGGGTTGCCGTGCTCACGGTACATGCCATCGATGGTGTGCTTCTGCCCCAGCAAGGCCGCACCGATCTCCAGGGTGGTGAAATGCAGGGCCATGAGGATCACGCCCTTGCCTTCGCGTTGGGCCTGCTTGAGGTGCTCCAGCCCTTCGACATGGGCCAGGCGCGCCAGGCGCTGTTTGGACCACCACCAACTCATGGCCATCTCAAAGAAGGCGATACCGGTGGATGCAAAGTTTTCCTTGAGCAAATGTTTACGCTCCTGGGCGGACATTTGCGGGAAGCACAGTTCCAGGTTTCGCGCGGCAATGCGCCGGCGCTCACCGGCCACCCGGTACATAAACGCACCCAGCACACGACCAATTCCCAGCAGCACGCGGTATGGCAACTGGGTAATCAACCACAGCACACCGAGCCCCAGCCATAGCAGCCAGAAACGCGGGTGAAAAAATACAGCTCGAAAACGCGGGCGATCCATTACAGATTCCGGTAAAGACAGGGCCGCGCATTCTACAACGGTTCGACCCGGCTTGCGGCTAGCGGTTGTTCTCGTTATAAGTCTCGACACTTTTCGTGACAAGCCGCTTTGCCGACCATGAGCCAAACCGAATCGCTAGACCAAGATCCCGTCTTCCAGCTCAAAGGCAGCATGCTCGCCATTACTGTGCTGGAACTGGCCCGTAACGACCTTGATGCCCTGGACCGCCAGCTCGCCGCCAAGGTAGCCCTGGCCCCGAATTTCTTCAACAACGCGCCGCTGGTGCTGGCCCTGGATAAATTGCCGGCCGGCCAGGGCGCGGTCGACCTGCCCGGGTTGATGCGTGTTTGCCGCCAGCATGGCCTGCGCACCCTGGCCATTCGCGCCAGCCGTATCGAAGACATCGCGGCCGCCATCGCCATTGAACTGCCAGTATTGCCACCGTCCGGCGCCCGCGAGCGTGTGCTCGACCCGGTGGAAGGTGAAGTGAAGAAAAAACCGGAAAAACCACCAGAGCCGACGATCAAGCCTACAAGGATCATCACCTCTCCCGTACGCGGCGGGCAGCAGATTTACGCCCAGGGCGGCGACCTGGTGGTGGTCGCTCCGGTCAGTCCCGGCGCGGAACTTCTCGCCGATGGCAACATCCATGTATACGGCCCAATGCGTGGCCGGGCACTGGCTGGAGTCAAGGGCGATACCAAGGCCCGGATTTTCTGCCAGCAATTGAGCGCTGAGCTGGTGTCCATCGCCGGCCAGTACAAGGTTTCGGAAGATTTGCGCCGTGATCCGCTGTGGGGGGCCGGGGTACAAGTCAGCCTGTCGGGCGATGTGTTGAACATCATCCGTCTTTAACGGATACTGCCGCATTTTCCAAGCATCTCTGGACTCTGATAGCACAGCGAAACCGGCAAGACTTGCGTAGGAATAATTGAAAGTTGGCGTTCTCCCTACGGGAGGCACATCTTTTTCCTACGAAGACTGTCCGCCTGCAGCGAGTTTCAAGAGATGTTTTTCAGGGACTGAGAGGTCCTTTTTCCTTAGGGGTGAAACACCTTGGCCAAGATTCTCGTGGTTACATCCGGCAAGGGTGGTGTGGGTAAGACCACCACCAGCGCCGCTATCGGTACCGGCCTCGCTCTGCGCGGGCACAAGACAGTCATCGTCGACTTCGACGTCGGTTTGCGTAACCTCGACCTGATCATGGGCTGCGAACGCCGCGTGGTGTACGACTTCGTCAACGTGGTCAACGGCGAAGCCAACCTGCAACAGGCCCTGATCAAGGACAAGCGCCTTGAGAACCTGTATGTACTGGCCGCCAGCCAGACCCGTGACAAAGACGCGCTGACCAAAGAAGGCGTAGGCAAAGTTCTGGCCGAGCTGAAAGAAACCTTCGAATACGTGGTCTGCGATTCCCCGGCGGGTATCGAGACCGGCGCTCACCTGGCGATGTACTTCGCCGATGAAGCCATCGTCGTGACCAACCCGGAAGTGTCCTCGGTACGTGACTCGGACCGCATGCTCGGCCTGCTGGCCAGCAAGTCCAAGCGCGCCGAAGACAACCAGGACCCGATCAAGGAGCACCTGCTGCTCACCCGCTACAACCCTGAGCGCGTAAGCAAGGGCGAGATGCTGGGCGTAGAAGACGTTAAAGATATCCTGGCAGTTACGCTGCTGGGTGTGATCCCAGAATCCCAAGCGGTACTCAAGGCGTCCAACGAGGGCGTACCCGTTATTCTCGACGACCAGAGCGACGCCGGCCAGGCGTACAGCGATGCTGTCGATCGCCTGCTGGGCAAGACCGTGGAACATCGCTTCCTCGATGTAAAGAAGAAGGGATTCTTCGAGCGTATCTTTGGAGGCAACTAAATCATGAAATTTCTCGACTTCTTTCGCGCCAACAAAAAGCCAAGCACCGCGTCGGTAGCGAAAGAGCGTCTACAGATCATCGTGGCGCACGAACGCGGCCAACGCAGCACCCCGGACTACCTGCCAGCCCTGCAGAAGGAGCTGGTTGAGGTGATCCGCAAGTACGTCAATATCGGCAACGATGACGTGCATGTCGCCCTGGAAAACGACGGCAGCTGCTCGATTCTGGAACTCAATATCACCCTGCCTGATCGTTGATCGAACAGGCGGTCGCCACGGCGGCTGCGCTACCCGCCCCTACAGGGGTGGTTGGCGCAGTCGCCGTTGGCGTTTGTTACGAGACTGTTTAATGCCGCTGTCCAATATTCATATCCTTCACCAGGATGACGCTGTCCTGGTGGTGAACAAGCCGACCCTGCTGCTCTCGGTGCCTGGTCGCGCCGACGACAACAAGGACTGCCTGATCACCCGCCTGCAAGAAAACGGTTATCCCGAGGCCCGCATCGTCCATCGCCTGGACTGGGAAACCTCGGGGATCATCCTGCTGGCCCGGGATGCCGACACCCACCGCGAACTGTCCCGCCAGTTTCACGACCGTGAAACCGAAAAAGCCTACACCGCTTTGTGCTGGGGCCAGCCGGATCTGGACAGCGGCAGCATCGACCTACCCCTGCGCTACGACCCACCGACCAAGCCCCGCCATGTGGTGGACCATGAGTTCGGCAAGCACGCCCTGACCTTCTGGAAAGTCCTGGAGCGTTGCGGGGATTGGTGCCGGGTTGAGTTGACGCCGATTACCGGGCGTTCACACCAGTTGCGGGTCCACATGCTGTCCATCGGCCACCCGCTACTGGGCGATGGCTTGTATGCCCACGAACAGGCCCTGGCCGCCTGGCCGCGCCTGTGCCTGCACGCCAGCATGCTGAGCTTTACTCACCCGCAAAGCGGCGAGCTCCTGCGCTTCGAGTGCCCAGCGCCGTTCTGAATGGCTAGGCACAATAATTGTAGGAGCGAGCTTGCTCGCGAAAACCCCGAGAGCGCCGTGTATATCCAGGATGCCCGCATTATCGTTGGCGTTTTTCGCGAGCAAGCTCGCTCCTACAATGAATCGGTTGGGCCAATACGGTAAACTCGCGCCATTGCTGTCTGGAGCTACTTATGCGCGAAGCGTTGAATCAAGGCCTGATCGACTTCCTCAAGGCCTCTCCCACCCCCTTTCATGCCACTGCGGCCCTGGCCCAACGCCTGGAAGCTGCCGGTTTCCAGCGCCTCGACGAGCGCGAGACCTGGACTACCGAGGCCAACGGTCGCTACTACGTGACCCGCAACGACTCCTCGATCATCGCGTTCAAGATGGGCCGCCAGTCGCCCCTGCACGACGGCATCCGCCTGGTCGGCGCCCATACCGACAGCCCATGCCTGCGAGTCAAGCCACAACCTGAGCTGCAACGCCAGGGCTTCTGGCAACTGGGCGTGGAAGTCTACGGCGGCGCGCTGCTGGCGCCGTGGTTCGACCGTGACCTGTCCCTGGCCGGCCGCGTGACGTTCCGCCGTGACGGCAAGGTCGAAAGCCAGTTGATCGACTTCAAGCTGCCGATCGCCATCATTCCCAACCTGGCCATCCACCTGAACCGTGAAGCCAACCAGGGCTGGGCGATCAATGCCCAGACCGAGCTGCCGCCAATCCTCGCGCAGTTTGCCGGTGATGAGCGCGTGGACTTCCGTGCCGTGCTCACCGACCAACTGGCCCGCGAACATGGGTTGAACGCTGATGTGGTGCTCGACTACGAGCTGAGTTTCTACGATACCCAAGGCGCGGCGGTGATCGGCCTGCATGGCGACTTTATCGCCGGCGCCCGCCTGGACAACCTGCTGTCGTGCTACGCCGGCCTGCAAGCGCTGCTCACCAGCGAGACCGACGAAACCTGCGTGCTGGTGTGTACCGACCACGAAGAAGTCGGTTCCTGCTCAGCCTGCGGTGCCGACGGCCCGATGCTGGAACAGACCCTGCGGCGCCTGCTGCCTGAGGGTGATGAGTTCGTACGTGCGATTCAGAAATCGTTGCTGGTGTCTGCCGACAATGCCCACGGCATCCACCCCAACTACGCCGACAAGCACGACGCCAACCACGGCCCGAAACTCAATGCCGGCCCGGTGATCAAGGTCAACAGCAACCAGCGCTACGCCACCAACAGCGAAACCGCCGGGTTCTTCCGCCACCTGTGCATGGCCGAAGAAGTGCCGGTGCAGAGTTTCGTGGTGCGCAGCGACATGGGCTGCGGCTCGACCATCGGCCCGATCACCGCCAGCCACCTGGGTGTGCGCACCGTGGACATCGGCCTGCCGACATTCGCCATGCACTCGATCCGCGAGCTGTGCGGCAGCCACGACCTGGCGCACCTGGTGAAGGTGTTGAGTGCGTTCTACGCAAGCCGCGACCTGCCCTGAAGACTCCTTTGTGGCGAGGGGGCTTGTCCCCCACTGGGCTGCGCAGCAGCCCCATTCAGCCTCACTGAGATCTATGAGATACAACGAGGTGGCAGGTTTTGGGGCTGCTGCGCAGCCCAGTGGGGGACAAGCCCCCTCGCCACGACAGCGCCTGGCCACATAGCCTTCGCCCTATCTGACACACATCAACCCCACTTGCGCCAATCCAGCCTAGACTGGTAATCATCTTTCTACGACAAGGCCGTCCCCACCATGATCCCGATGTCCGCCTTCCACGCCATGCTCATCCCCATCCTCACGGGCATGATCCTGCTGGCCGTTGGCTTCAACTTCCGCGACAAAAACCTCGGTGTGTTTGGCATGTGGGTCGGCATGCTGCTGATCCTCGGCACCATCGTTTACCGGATCCTCGCAAAACTGGCCGAATAACAAATGCACTCGCAATGGGCATAGCGCCCTCGTACACTCGGTCGATCTGTCGTTTCCAAGGTTGACCGCCTCGTGCTTGCCCGTCTGTTTGCCCTGCCCTACTGCCTGCTCCTTTGCCTGCTGATCCTATTGCCTATCGCCCCTGCCCAGGCGGTCGGCCTGCCAGGCATTCTGGGCAGCAGCACCAAAGCCCAACCACAAGCCGACGTGCCGCTGGGCCAGTCTTTGGACGAGGTGATCAAGACCCTGGAAAACGACCAGCAGCGCACCAAGCTGCTGGCCGACCTGAAGAAGCTGCGCGAAGCCACGAAAAAAGCTCAACCGGCAGCCGAGCAAGGGGTGCTGGGCTTGATCGGCGGCACCCTGGCGAGCCTGGAGCAACAACTGTCCGGCAGCGACAGCCCGCTCAATCGCTGGTCCGTCGAGTTCGACCAGGCCAAGGCCGAGTTTTCCGCCTTGATGCTGCCAGCCAGCGAATGGCTGCCAATCATCTTTGGCTTTGCCATGGTGCTGATGCTCTGGAGCCTGCTGGCGGCCGCGCTGATCTGGCTCAGCCATCGCGTGCGCCTGCGTTTTGGCCTCAGTGAAGAACTGCCCCAACACCCCAAGACCTGGGACATGCTGCGTTTTGCCCTGCGCAAACTCGGCCCCTGGCTGATTGCCCTGGTGATCACCGTCTACTTGAGCTACGCCCTGCCCTCGTCCCTGGGCAAGTCCCTGGCAATGGTCCTGGCGTACGCGCTGGTGGTCGGCACCTGTTTCTCGGCGATCTGCGTCATTGCCTTTTCCGTGCTCGACGGCCCGCACCGCCACCGAGCCCTTTATATCCTGCGCCACCAGGCGTTTCGCCCGCTGTGGCTGATCGGCAGCTTCGCCGCCTTTGGCGAGGCACTGAGCGACCCGCGCCTGACCGAAGCCCTGGGCACCCACCTGGCACACAGCGCGGCGACCGTCGCCAATGTGCTGGCCGCACTGTCTACCGGCGTGTTTATCCTGCGTTTCCGCCGACCCATCGCGCACCTGATCCGCAACCAGCCACTGTCCCGGCGCCTGACCCGTCGCGCCTTGAGCGACACCATCGAGATCATCGGCACCTTCTGGTACCTGCCGGCGCTGCTGCTGGTGGGCATTTCGCTGTTTGCCACGTTCGTGTCCGCAGGCGATACCAGCACCGCCTTGCGCCAGTCATTGTTCTGCACGGTGTTGCTGGTGCTGTGCATGGTGATCAACGGCCTGGTGCGCCGCCATGCCCTCAAGCCTCAACGTGGGCATAAGCGCCATGCGCTGTATTCCGAACGCCTGAAAAGTTTCGTCTACACCCTGGCCCACCTGGCGGTGTGGCTGGTGTTCATCGAGCTCGGCCTGCGGGTCTGGGGCTGGTCGCTGATCCGCTTTACCGAGGGCGATGGGCATGAAATCAGCGTCAAATTGTTCGGCCTCGCGGGTACCCTGCTGTTCGCCTGGCTGATCTGGATCCTCAGCGACACCGCGATCCACCACGCCCTCACCCGCTCGCGCAAAGGCCTGGCGAATGCGCGGGCGCAGACCATGATGCCGTTGATCCGCAACGTGCTGTTCGTGACGATCTTTATCATCGCCGCCATCGTCGCCCTGGCGAACATGGGCATGAACGTCACGCCACTGCTGGCCGGTGCCGGTGTGATCGGCCTGGCCATCGGTTTTGGCGCGCAGTCACTGGTAGCGGACTTGATCACCGGCCTGTTCATCATCATCGAAGACTCCCTGGCGATCGATGACTACGTGGACGTCGGCGGCCACCTCGGCACCGTCGAAGGCCTGACCATCCGCACCGTGCGCCTGCGCGATATCGATGGCATCGTGCATACCATCCCGTTCAGCGAGATCAAGAGCATCAAGAACTACTCGCGGGAATTCGGCTATGCGATTTTCCGCGTGGCGGTGCCTGCCAGCATGGACATCGACACCGCGATCAAACTGATGCGCGACGTCGGCCAGAAGATGCGCGCCGATCCGCTGCAGCGCCGCAATATCTGGTCGCCCCTGGAGTTCCAGGGGGTGGAGAGTTTCGAGTCGGGCAACGCCATCCTGCGCGCGCGCTTCAAGACCGCGCCGATCAAGCAGTGGGAAGTGTCGCGGGCGTTCAACCTGTCGCTCAAGCGCCACCTGGATGAGGCCGGCATGGACCTGGCAATGCCGCGCTTGAGTGTGCAGGTGGTGACGGCGGCGAGTGGGCCGCAGGACGCTCAGGTCACATCGACCCCGACGTGAATCGCATCATGGCGCCAGAACTCCAGGTCGCAATCGATCAGGCGCTGGTGCTGATCGTAATTGACCCGGGCGATCCGCAGCCCGGGGCTGCCTGCCGAGACCTTCAGGGCGGCTGCCGCTTCCACCTGCAATGAAGTCGGCACAATTTCAAAGCGCACGCGCCCGTAATGCAAGTCGTACTGGCGGGCGTACAACTCGGTCATCGACTCGTTCAGGTCACACGCAAGGATCCCCGGGAAATACTGCGGGTTGAGGTAGTGCTCGACATACAGCACCAACCGCCCATCAATACGTCGCCGGCGGCAGATCTGGATCACGCTCGATAGCGCCGGCAGTTGCAGCCACGCACAAACAGCGGCCGAGGCCGGTTGCAAGCGAGCCGATATGACTTCAGTGCAAGGCACCCGCCCCTGGGCGCCGACCATGGCGTGGAAGTGGCTGCGCTGCATCAGGTTATAGGCCAGCCGGGGCGGCGAAACGAACCAGCCACGCCGCTCCTCGCGGTAGATCTGGCCCTGGGCTTCCAGTTGCAGCAACGCCTCGCGCACGGTGATGCGGGTGGTACCAAACAACTCACTGAGTTTGCGCTCGGCCGGCAATTTGCTCGCCGGGCTCAATAAGCCGTGGCTGATCTGCTCTTGCAGCGCCAGGCCTATGGCTGTCACCGCTTTGGTTGCCTCATCACGCATCAACGTTACCTATCTGGACTAGGCCAGCACTGTTTGGGTGCGCCAAATGCCCCTGGAATGGGCGACGGCTAGTGCGTGCAAGCCTAGGCATCACACATGACCGACAGATGACAGCGCCGTGCGCCGCCGTCTCACATGCCCTGCAATACATCGGCCAAGTCCAGGTATTACGGGGTCATGGCCGTGGTCTACGCTTACCCGGCAGGCGCCTGCCCAGGCGCTTTAAAAACGACATCGACATGAAACTGTCATCCAGCGCGCCTAAATTGGCTCGTGTATTGCTGACCTAGACCAAACCAACCGCGCCATCAAAAAATCGCAGCGTTGAAAACGCCCAAAGGAGCTTCGGATGAAACAGCTTTTCCTGGCATCACTGTTAGGCTCGACCATTGCCATGTGCACCGCCGCCATGGCCGCTGACACCGATTTGAAAACCCTGGAAGCTGCCGCCAAGGCAGAAGGCGCTGTGAACAGCGTCGGCATGCCCGATGACTGGGCCAACTGGAGAGGCACCTGGGAAGACCTTGCGGCCAAGTACGGCCTCAAGCACATCGACACCGACATGAGCTCGGCCCAGGAAATCGCCAAGTTCGATGCGGAAAAAGACAATGCCAGCGCCGATATCGGCGACGTCGGTGCAGCCTTTGGGCCGATTGCGGCCACCAAGGGCGTCACGCAACCCTACAAGCCCAGCACCTGGGAACAGATCCCCGATTGGGCCAAAGATAAAGACGGTCACTGGGCACTGGCCTACACCGGCACCATCGCGTTTATCATCAACAAAAATCTGCTGCACGGCTCCGAAGCCCCGACCAAGTGGGCGGACCTGAAGAACGGCAAATACAAGGTCTCGATTGGTGACGTGAGCACCGCCGCCCAAGCCGCCAACGGCGTGTTGGCAGCCGCTCTGGCCAACGGTGGCGACGAGAAGAACATCCAGCCGGCGCTGCTGATGTTCGCCGACATTGCCAAGCAGGGGCGTATTTCCCTGGCCAACCCGACCATTGCCACCATGGAAAAAGGCGAAGTGGAAGTGGGCGTGGTCTGGGACTTCAACGGGCTGAGCTACAAGGCGAAGATGGCCAACCCGGATGACTACGTGGTGCTGATCCCATCGGATGGCTCGGTGATTTCCGGCTATACCACCATCATCAACAAATACGCCAAGCACCCGAATGCGGCCAAGCTGACCCGCGAATACATCTTCAGTGATGCCGGGCAGATCAACCTGGCCAAGGGCAATGCGCGGCCGATCCGTGCCGAACACCTGACCCTGCCCGCCGAAGTGCAGGCCAAGCTGCTGCCTAACGAACAATACAAAAACGTGACGCCCATCAAGGACCCGGCCGCCTGGGAGGCCACCTCCAAGACCTTGCCGCAGAAGTGGCAGGAAGAAGTCATCATCAATATGCAGTAAGCCCTGGGTGGGAGCTGGCTTGCCGGCGATAGCGGTATGACATTCAGCACTCGTATCGGCTAATGCACCGTTATCGCAGGCAAGCCAGCTCCCACAGTTGATCCGGTTCCAGAAGAACCACGCAATCAAGCCCAATTTGTCGCGGAGCCCCTGCCCCTATGAAGCACAACGTCATCCTTGTGGTGCTCGACGGCCTCAATTACGAGGTCGCCCGGCATGCCATGGGGCATCTCCAGGCCTACGTCGGTGCCGGGCGTGCGGCGCTGTACAAGCTGGAATGCGAATTGCCCGCCCTGTCCCGCCCGCTGTACGAATGCATCCTCACCGGCGTACCGCCGATCGACAGCGGCATCGTGCACAACCACGTCTCGCGCCTGTCCAACCAGCGCAGTATCTTCCACTACGCCAGAGCCGCCGGCCTGACTACCGCAGCGGCGGCTTACCACTGGGTCAGCGAGCTCTACAACCGCTCGCCGTTCATCGCGGCACGGGACCGGCACACCGACGACGAAGCCCTGGCGATCCAGCACGGCCACTTCTACTGGAGCGATCATTACCCGGACGCCCACTTGTTTGCCGACGCCGAAAGCCTGCGCCTCAAGCACGCGCCGAACTTTTTGCTGGTGCACCCGATGAATATCGACGACGCCGGCCACAAGCACGGCCTCGACACCGCGCAATACCGCAACAGCGCCCGCACAGCCGACATTATCCTGGCCGACTACCTGCAAGGCTGGCTCGATGCCGGCTACCAGGTGCTGGTAACGGCCGACCACGGCATGAACAACGACCGCTCCCACAACGGCCTGTTGCCAGAGGAGCGTGAAGTCCCGCTGTTTGTCTTCGGTGATGCCTTCAGTCTCGACCCCAAGGCCCAGCCCAAGCAAACCGATATCTGCGGCACCGTCTGCGCCCTGCTTGGCGTTGCCCACGAAAAACCTGTCTGCCAGGAGCTATTGAAGTGAGTTCAGCGATCCGTGGCAAATGGCTGGCCGCCTTGTGCCTGGTACCCTTCGCCCTGTTTTTTATCGTATTCCAGATCGCGCCGCTGTTCTGGGTGATGGTCAACAGCCTGCAATCGGAGGAGTTCGGCTGGGGCCTGGCCAACTTCAGCAAGATCTTCAACTCCAAGTTCTACCTACAAGCGATCAAGCACAGCCTGGAGATCAGTTTCTACTCCAGCATCTTCGGCATCATCATCGCGTTGCTGGGCAGCTACTCGCTGCGCAAGGTGGATTCGCCGCTGCGCAACTTCGTCACCGCCTTCGCCAACATGACCAGCAACTTCTCCGGCGTGCCCCTGGCCTTTGCCTTCATCATCCTGCTGGGGTTCAACGGCAGCATCACCATCATGCTCAAGCAGGCCGGGATCATTCAGGACTTCAACCTGTACTCCAAGACCGGCCTGATCATCCTGTACACCTACTTCCAGATCCCTTTGGGCGTGCTGCTGCTCTACCCGGCCTTCGACGCCCTGCGTGAAGACTGGCGTGAGTCCGCAGCGCTCCTGGGAGCCAATGGCTGGCAGTACTGGCGGCATATCGGCCTGCCGGTGCTGACGCCGGCGCTGCTGGGTACTTTCGTGATCCTGGTGGCCAACGCCCTGGGCGCCTACGCCACGGTGTACGCGTTGACCACCGGTAACTTCAACGTGCTGCCGATCCGTATCGCGGCGATGGTTTCCGGTGACATTTCCCTGGACCCGAACATGGCCAGCGCCCTGGCCGTGATCCTGGTGGCGCTGATGACCGTGGTCACCGTGGTCCATCAACTGCTGCTCAAGAGGAGCTACCATGTCTCGCGCTGAAGCCAGCCCCGCTGCCCTCTATCATCGCGTGGTGGTGTACCTGCTGTTTGCGATCCTGGTGCTGCCGCTGATTGGTACCCTGGTGTACTCCCTCGCCAGCAGTTGGTCGGCCACCATCCTGCCCGCCGGCTTTACCTTCAAGTGGTATGTGCAGCTGTGGAGCGACCCGCGCTTTTTACATGCCTTTGGCCAGTCGCTGCTGGTATGCGTGGGTGCGCTGATCCTGTCGGTGGTGCTGATCCTGCCGCTGCTGTTCGTGGTGCATTACCACTTCCCCCGGCTCGATGCGCTGATGAACATCCTGATCCTTTTGCCCTTCGCCGTGCCGCCAGTGGTGTCGTCGGTGGGGCTGTTGCAGCTGTATGGCTCGGGGCCGCTGGCCATGGTCGGTACGCCGTGGATCCTGATCGGCTGCTACTTCACCGTGGCGCTGCCGTTCATGTACCGCGCGATCACCAACAACCTGCAAGCGATCAACCTGCGTGACCTGATGGACGCCGCCCAACTGCTCGGCGCCAGCACCTGGCAGGCCGCGATCCTGGTGGTGCTGCCCAACCTGCGCAAGGGTTTGATGGTGGCGTTGCTGCTGTCGTTCTCGTTCCTGTTCGGCGAGTTTGTGTTCGCCAATATCCTCGTCGGCACGCGCTACGAGACCTTGCAGGTTTACCTCAACAACATGCGCAACAGCAGCGGCCATTTCACCAGCGCCGTGGTCATTTCCTATTTCCTTTTCGTGCTGCTGCTCACTTGGGCCGCCAACCTCTTGAACAAGGACAAAAGCCAATGAGCTTCGTCAGCGTCCAGCACCTGCAAAAAAGCTACGCCGCCACCCCGGTGTTCAGTGATATCAACTGCGAGATCGCCAAGGGCGAATTCGTCACCCTCCTCGGCCCGTCCGGTTGCGGCAAGTCCACGCTGCTGCGCTGCATCGCCGGCCTGACGCCGGTGGACAGCGGGCAGATCCTGCTGGACGGCCAGGACATTGTTCCGTTGAGCCCGCAGAAGCGCCATATCGGCATGGTGTTCCAGAGCTACGCACTGTTCCCCAATATGACCGTGGAACAGAACGTCGCCTTCGGCCTGCGCATGCAGAAAGTCAACGCCGATGACAGCCACAAGCGGGTCCAGGAAGTGTTGCAACTGGTCGAGCTCAAGGACCTGGCCGGGCGCTACCCGCACCAGATGTCCGGCGGCCAGTGCCAGCGCGTCGCCCTTGCCCGCTCACTGGTCACGCGGCCGCGCCTGCTGCTGCTTGACGAGCCGCTGTCGGCCCTGGACGCACGGATTCGCAAGCACCTGCGCGAACAGATCCGCCAGATCCAGCGCGAGCTGGGGCTGACCACCATCTTCGTGACCCACGACCAGGAAGAAGCCCTGGTCATGTCCGACCGCATCTTCCTGATGAACCAGGGCAAGATCGTGCAGAGCGGCGACGCCGAGACCCTCTACACCGCTCCGGTGGATGCCTTTGCCGCCGGTTTTATCGGCAACTACAACCTGTTGGATGCCGAGCAGGCCAGCAAGCTGTTGCAGCGCCCGGTCAACGGGCGCATCGCCATCCGCCCTGAATCCATCGAGCTCAACCGCAGCGGCGAACTGGATGCCCTGGTGCGCAGCCATAGCCTGCTGGGCAATGTGATTCGCTATCGTGTCGAGGCCCGGGGCGTGGAATTGGTGGTGGACGTACTCAATCGCTCGGCCCAGGATCTGCATGCGGATGGCCAGCGCCTGGCACTTTCTATCGATCCCGCTGCGCTGTGTGAGGTAGCCTGAGGATGCAGCGTTTATTGAGGAAGCATGACTGATGGCTTTGGTAATTTTTGATCTGGACGACACCCTGATCCACGGCGATTGCGCCACCTTGTGGAGCGAACAGATGGGCCGCCTGGGCTGGGTGGACCGTGAATCGTTCATGCGCAAGAACCATGAACTGATGTCCGCCTACAGCCGCGGCGAGTTGGCCATGGAAGAGTTCATGGACTTCAGCCTGGAACCGATGATCGGGCGCACCCCGGAAGAAGTCGCACATCTGGTAGAGCCATGGGTGGAAGATATTATCGAGCCGCTGATCTACAGCGACGCCACCAAGACCATCGCCCGCCACCGCCAGAACGGTGACCGGATCCTGGTGATCTCGGCCTCGGGCACGCACTTGGTCACGCCGATAGCGGCGCGTATTGGCATCGATGAGGTGCTGGGGATTGAACTGGACGTGGCCCATGGGGTGTACAGCGGCAAGACCGTCGGTGTACTGACCTACCGGGAAGGCAAGATCACCCGCTTGATGCAATGGCTGGAGCAGGAAGGTGAAAGCCTGGAAGGAGCGTATTTCTATTCGGATTCGCGCAATGACTTGCCGCTGTTGAGCAAGGTCGATTACCCACAGGTGGTGAACCCGGATCCTGTGCTACGGGCCCACGCTGAACAGGCGGGCTGGCCGATTCACCAGTGGACCTGACAGCGCGTTTCCTGACTTGAAACCCAATCAAAATGTGGGAGCGGGCTTGTCGGATCGCTCCCACACTTTTGACCCGGTTTCAATTCGAGATTGGCATTTAAGCCAGGCTTTCGTCGATCACCAGCACCAACTTCCCGGAAATCTGGTTGGTCGCCAGCTCCGCAAACGCCGCCTCGGCATCCGTGATCGCAAAGGTCTTGGCCAACTGCGGGCTCAAGCGCCCTTCACCAAACAATGGCCACACCTGCTGGCCCAGGTCGCTCAGCAGATCAGCCTTGAACTGATCATCGCGGCTGCGCAAGGTCGAGCCCAGCAACTGCACGCGCTTGGCCAGCACCTGCGCCAGGTCCAACTGGGCCTCGCGCCCGCCCATCAAGCCGATCAATACCCAACGACCGTCGCGGGCCAGGAGCTTGAGGTTGATGGCTGCATAATTGCCGCCCACCGGGTCGAGAATCACGTCGAACGGGCCAAAATCCCCCAGGCTCTCGATGCCGTCAGTACGTACCACACCGCCTTGGGCGCCGAGCTCTTCGCAGTAGGCCAGGCGATCCGCCGAGCCGACGCTGACCCAGCACGGGCTGCCAAAGGCCTTGCACAGCTGGATCGCCGCCGAACCGACGCCACTGGCGCCCGCGTGCAACAGCACTTTTTCACCCGGCTTGAGGGCCGCCAGTTGGAACAGGTTCAGCCAGGCAGTGCTGTACACCTCAGGCAGAGCGGCCGCTTCAGCCAGGGACAGGCCCTCGGGCACCGGCAGTACGTGGCGCGCGTCCACCACGACTTCCTGCGCCATGCCACCGCCGGCCAGCAGCGCACAAACCCGATCCCCTACTTGCCAGGAAGACCCGGCCCCCACCTCACTGATAACCCCGGAGCACTCCAGGCCCAGCACCTCGCTGGCACCTGGGGGTGGCGGATAGAGCCCCGCACGCTGTAATAAATCCGCCCGATTCAAGCCGGCTGCTGCCACCCGAATGCGAACTTGCCCTACATCGCACGTAGGACTTGGGGTCTCAACCCACTCCACATGACCTTCAACGCCTTGCAATGCTTTCACAGTGCCTCCATAGTGAGTCTGGACTGAGCCCGTTGCTGTAGCGCCGGGCTTTTTGCATTATGCGACCGGCCCAAATGGAACCGGCGACTTCAAAGACGGCCTAATATGCGTTATCAATTGCCCCCGCGTCGAATCAGCATGAAGCATTTGTTCCCCAGCACCGCCCTCGCTCTTTTCATTGGTCTCGGCCTGTTGCCGCTGTCGACCAATACGTTCGCAGCCAACAGCTGGGACAAACTTCAGCCTGATCGCGATGAGGTGATCGCCAGCCTTAACGTCGTCGAGTTGCTCAAGCGCCACCATTACAGCAAGCCGCCGTTGGACGACGCGCGCTCGGTGATCATCTATGACAGCTACCTCAAGCTGCTTGATCCCTCGCGCAGCTATTTCCTGGCCAGTGATGTTGCCGAGTTCGACAAGTGGAAGACCCAGTTCGACGACTTCCTCAAGAGCGGCGACCTGCAGCCTGGCTTCACCATCTACAAGCGTTACCTGGACCGTGTCAAAGCGCGTCTGGACTTCGCCCTGGGTGAGCTGAACAAAGGCGTCGACAAGCTCGACTTCACCCAGAAGGAAACCCTGCTGGTGGATCGCAAGGAGGCCCCGTGGCTGACCAGCACCGCCGCCCTGGATGACCTGTGGCGCAAACGCGTCAAGGACGAAGTCCTGCGCCTGAAGATCGCCGGCAAAGAGCCCAAGGCGATCCAGGAACTGCTGACCAAGCGCTACAAGAACCAATTGAGCCGCCTTGAGCAGACCCGCGCCGAAGATATCTTCCAGGCCTATATCAACACCTTCGCGATGTCCTACGATCCGCACACCAATTATCTGTCGCCAGATAACGCGGAAAATTTTGATATCAACATGAGTCTGTCCCTCGAAGGCATCGGTGCCGTGCTGCAAAGCGACAACGATCAGGTCAAGATCGTGCGCCTGGTGCCCGCTGGCCCTGCGGACAAGACCAAGCAGGTCGCCCCGGCCGACAAGATCATTGGCGTGGCCCAGGCCGACAAAGAGATGGTCGACGTGGTCGGCTGGCGCCTGGACGAAGTGGTCAAGCTGATCCGTGGGCCCAAAGGCAGCGTGGTGCGCCTGGAAGTGATTCCGCACACCAATGCGCCGAATGACCAGACCAGCAAAGTGGTGTCGATCACCCGCGAAGCGGTGAAGCTCGAAGACCAGGCCGTGCAGAAGAAAGTCCTCAACCTCAAGCAGGATGGCAAGGACTACAAGCTGGGCGTGATTGAGATTCCGGCGTTCTACCTGGACTTCAAGGCCTTCCGTGCCGGTGATCCGGACTACAAGAGCACCACCCGTGACGTGAAGAAAATCCTCACCGAGCTGACCAAAGAGAAGGTCGACGGTGTGGTCATCGACCTGCGCAACAACGGTGGCGGCTCGTTGCAGGAAGCCACCGAGCTGACCAGCCTGTTTATCGACAAGGGCCCTACCGTGTTGGTGCGCAACGCTGACGGCCGTGTGGATGTGCTGGAAGACGAAAACCCCGGCGCCTTCTACAAAGGCCCGATGGCGTTGCTGGTCAACCGCCTCTCGGCTTCGGCCTCGGAGATTTTCGCCGGTGCGATGCAGGACTACCACCGCGCAATGATCATCGGTGGCCAGACCTTCGGCAAAGGTACGGTGCAGACCATCCAGCCGCTCAACCATGGCGAGCTGAAGCTGACCCTGGCCAAGTTCTACCGGGTTTCCGGGCAGAGCACCCAGCACCAGGGCGTACTGCCGGACATCGATTTCCCGTCGCTCATCGACACCAAGGAAATCGGCGAAAGCGCCCTGCCCGAAGCCATGCCATGGGACACCATCCGCCCAGCCATCAAGCCCGCATCGGACCCGTTCAAGCCATACCTGGCCCAGCTCAAGGCCGAACATGACCTGCGCTCCGCCAAGGATGCCGAGTTCGTGTTTATCCGCGACAAGCTGGCCCTGGCCAAGAAGCTGATGGCCGAGAAGACCGTCAGCCTCAATGAAGTGGACCGCCGCGCGCAGCACACCGATATCGAGAACCAGCAACTTGCCCTGGAAAACATCCGCCGCAAGGCCAAGGGTGAAGCCCCGCTCAAGGAGCTGAAGAAAGAAGACGAAGACGCGCTGCCGACTGAACCTGAAAAGACCAAGCCGGAAGATGATGCCTACCTGAGCGAAACCGGGCGGATTCTGCTGGACTACCTGAAAATCAGTAAGACGGTGGCCAAGCAGTAAATGATGGCAATTTAATGTTGCCGCTCCACTGAGCGTCATCAAACAGACATCATTCTGTCGTGAAATGAAGGACCGGGCGCCCCAGGCACCCGGTCCTTTTTTTTCGACCGAGATCATCATGACCATGACCGAACAGCTGAATGCCCTGGGCTCCATCCTGGCTCAGGGCAGTTTGCACAGTCTGTTCCAACCCATCATCAGTCTCTGCGAACGCCGCATCCTCGGCTACGAAGCCCTGAGCCGCGGCCCCTCCAACAGCCCGCTGCACTCGCCCCTCGCGCTGTTTAGCGTGGCGCGCCAGGCCGGACGCCTGAATGAGCTGGAGATGGCCTGCAGGCAAAGCGCCTGCAAGCGCTTCAGCGAGCAGAAGCTGCCGGGCAAGCTGTTTCTCAACGTCTCACCCGAGTCGCTGCTGGAAACCACCCATCAACCGGGGCGCACCTTGCAGATGCTGCGCGAGTACGGGATCGCCCCCAGCCAGATCGTGATCGAACTCACGGAGCAAGCACCGACCGACGATTTCCAGCTGCTGCAGACCGCCCTGCACCACTATCGCGACATGGGCTTTTCAATTGCCCTGGATGACTTGGGCGCCGGTTACTCCAGCTTGCGTTTGTGGTCCGAGTTGCGCCCGGACTACGTGAAGATCGACCGGCATTTTATCGACGGCATTCACCAGGATGCGCTCAAGCGCGAGTTTGTCGGCTCCATCCTGCAGATCGCCAGGGCTTCCCGTGCGCAGGTAATTGCTGAAGGCATCGAATTGCCAGAAGAATTGGCGGTGCTCACGGAGATGGGCGTGGATCTGATCCAGGGCTACCTGCTGTGCCGTCCCCAGGAGCACCCGCCGACCGAAGCCCGGTTGATGCTGGCCAGGCCCGACAGCACCAGCGTCTCGCTCAACGAGGACGCCAGTGACCTCAGCGCCCTGCTCAACGAACAACCGGCCGTGGCCCAGGACATCGCCACAGCAAAAGTGCTGGAAGCGTTCCGCAGCCAGGCCAACCTCAACTCCCTGGCGGTCCTCGATGGGCGCGGCCAGCCCATCGGCATCGTGCATCGGCATTCGTTGTCCGACGCCCTGCTCAAGCCATTTGCCACTGATCTGTTTGCGCGCAAGCCCATCAGCCGCTTGATGAGCGACGACTTCCTGGCCGTGGAGCTGAGCCAGTCGTTGCAACAGGTCAGCCGCCTGCTGACCAGCCGCGCGCGGCAGCGCATCGAAGAAGACTTCATCATCACCCAGAACGGCAACTACCTGGGATTGGGCCGGGTGATCGACGTGCTCAAGCTGATTACCGAACTGAAAATCCAGCAGGCGCGCTACGCCAACCCACTGACCCTGCTACCGGGCAACGTGCCGATCCAGCAGTGCCTGACGCGGCTGTTGCAGCAGCAGCGCGAATCGGTGATTTGCTATGTGGATATCGACAGCTTCAAGCCGTTCAACGATATCTACGGCTATGGCCGTGGCGATGAAGTGTTGCTGTGCCTGGCGCAATGCCTGAACGACCGGGTGGACCCCAGTCGCGATTTTGTCGGGCATATTGGCGGCGATGATTTTTTACTGGTGCTGGGCGCCCAGGATTGGCGCAAGCGTCTTAACCAGTTGGTGGATGATTTCCAGACCCAGTGCCGGCGTTTCTACCGCAGTGAGCATTTGGAGGCGGGCTGTTTTATCGCCCTCAATCGCCAGGGGGCGCGACAGGAGTTTGCCTTACTGTCGCTGTCTATCGGCGTGGTGCATCTGCATACGCTGAGTTGTGGACACTTGGATGCCAGCCAGTTGGCGGAACTGGCCTCACAGGCCAAGCATCACGCCAAGAACGTGGCCGGCTACAGCATCCACGTAATCGACAGCCGCGAACTCCTGTAGGAGCCGGCTTGCCGGCGCTTACAGTTGCTCCAGGCGCATCTGCGCCAGCGGATGTCCGGCCTTGGCGGCGAGGGTCCACCAGCGCGCGGCTTCGACTGGGTCCGGGGCCTTGCCCAGGCTGCCAGCCAGGCTCAGCACGCCGACTTGATAGGCAGCCTTGCCATCTCCAGCCTGGCCGGCCAAGCGCAGCAAGCGCACGCCCTCTTCCCGTGCGCCAAGACCCTTGCCGCGAAAGGTCAGGATGTGCCCATAGAAACTTTGGGCCTCGACATTACCCAGGTTGGCCATGCGTGCAAACTGCCCCTCCAGCCAGTGCCAGCCACGGGGCTGACGCACGAACCATGACCAATGAAACAACCTGCGCGCCAGCCAGTAGCTGGCATACGCTTTGAGCTTCCAGAACACTCAAGCCTCCGCTGATTCAGGATATTCGTACTCGAACACACGGACCACTTCCGAGGCGTGCCATGACGCCGCGGCGACGCCATCGGATGGCCCGCAGAAACGCCCAAGGCGTTCGACACATTCAAAAAAACCGGTGCGCGGCAAGCGACTCGCGCCCTGGCTGATCACCAGGGAACTGCGCAGGGGTTGCTCGGCCTTGGCATCAAGGGCGGCCAAGTGCTCAAGTGCAGCGGTCAGGGTTTGCATCGCCGGCGTCGGAAACTGCAAACGCTCAAGCAATGCGCGATAGGTCAAAAGATGGCGTTGGCGACGGGCCTGATCAAGTTCGTTGAGCAATCCATCCCAATGCTGACGGCTGATGCGCACACTCACACTGCATCCCTCCAACCCGCAATCCCCAACTCCCAGGCCAGGCTGCGACGGATCGCGGCATCCGGCTGGCGCTCACCACTTTCAATCAAACCCAGGTAGGACGGGCTGATACCCACAGTACGGGCCAATGTCTCGATCGCCAGCCCCTTGGCTTCGCGCAGGCTGCGTAATTGCTCCAGGGGGCGTAGATCCTGCTCGGTAGCGATGGGTGGGATCTGTGCAGAAGGCGTGGCTGGTTGCTGCAGGCCGGCGGCTGTCAACAGCGCCTGGTACTGAGCCCATGGCAGAACCGCGTATTCGGGTTCGCCATCCCGTGAAATGATTTGTATATCCATGACTGCCCCGTAGGATCACAACACTTACGAAGTAAGTACTTTCCTTAGGAGTGTAATCCTAACAGCCACAAAGAGCGCAGGGGGATAATCCGCGTCTTCAGTTTTTTTTCGGGTTTTCCTGCTCCAGAAGCTGTGGCGTGGCGGGCAAGCGCTCAACCACCACCAACTTCTCCGGGCGCTGGCGTTCACGCCAGGCGCGGAAAGCACTCAGTTCACCGTCCAGGGACTTCATGACCCAGGCCAGAACCGCGATGTCATCGAGCATGCCGAACATCGGCAGGAAATCCGGGATCGCATCAATCGGGCTGAGGAAATACATCAAGCCCGCCACTACCGATATCAGCGCCTTGGGGCTGATGGCCCGATACTCGCCGCGCCAGTAGGCCAGGCACAACGCCTGGAGCAGCTTCAGGTCGTCCTTGAGCTTGCCCAGGCGGCTGCCCTGGCTTGAGCCTTTGGCAGCGACCGCGAACAACAGGGTCGGCAGGCGTCCACGCCCAATCAGGCGTGCGGCCAACGGTAGGAAACGGGTGAAATTCCAGGGTGCTTTCATCGTCACTCCAGTTCCAGGCGAGAGAAAAGGTTATCCACACAACTTGTGGATAACCTTGTGAACAGAGCCCATTTTCGCGGCTGAAAGCCACGTAATACAAGGCCTACAGTCAGATCGGGCGTTTTTTGCGCACATAAAAAAATCCCAAGATTTCATTGACTTGGGGTGCATCTGCGGCTACCCGTGCCGAGGTATAGCATCAGACTGCTCTAAATCGCAGGTGTTCGTTCGGATTGCAAGGGATCCGGTTTTCAGCGAATTCACCCTGTGGAGAGCAGGCTTGCCACAATCAGCCCGCTCACCACAGATAAATAGAACCCGCAGAAACAACAACGCCCCGTATAAACGGGGCGTTGGGTGTTCAACTGCTGCTTACTTGGCAGCAGGTGCTTCAGGAGCGTCAGCCTTGGCCGGGTCCTTGATTGCCAGCAGCTCCAGGTCAAAGACCAGTACCGAGTTGGCTGGAATCGCCGGGCTCGGGCTCTGGGCGCCGTAGGCCAGGTCGGACGGGATGTACAACTCGACCTTCTCGCCTACGTGCATCAGTTGCAGGCCTTCGACCCAACCCGGGATCACGCCGCTGACCGGCAGGTCAATCGGGCTACCGCGATCCACGGAGCTGTCAAAGGTGGTGCCGTTGGTCAGCTTGCCGGTGTAGTGCACAGTCACTACGTCGGTAGGCTTGGGTTGCGCGCCTTCGGCCTTCTTCACGATCTTGTATTGCAGACCGGAAGCGGTGGTGACGACACCGTCTTTCTTGGCGTTGTCTTCGAGGTATTTCTTGCCGGCGGCTGCCGATTCTTCGCTCATCTTGGTCATGCGTTCTTCAGCACGCTTTTGCAGTGCGGAAAACGCTTCTACCAGTTCTTCGTCCTTCAGCTTCTGTTCTTTCTTGCCGACGGCATCTTCGATGCCTTGGGCAACGGCCTTGGAGTCCAGGTCATCCATACCTTCCTGAGCCAGGCTTTTGCCCATGTTCAGGCCGATACCGTAGGAAGCTTTCTGCGCCGGGGTTTTCAGCTCTACGCTGGTTTGCGAATCACAACCCGCAAGTACCAGGCTAACCAGGGCCACCGCCGCCGCCAACCGATGCTGTTTCATGCTATTTCCTTGTTCATGCGCCAAAAGGGCATTCGAATAAAGTCGCGAGCTTATCAGGCGGCCACGACCAATGGCTACCGGCATGTGAGCAGGAAACTTCTGATAAGTTCACGTGTTTAAAAGCATTTTCATCTGCCACAAAGCCCGGCGAAGGACAGCCGATGTACCGAAAACCGCCTGCGTAGACGGATCATGGCTACTTGCCGCCTACCGCGCTCAGTGGCATAAGGACACAACCACTCGACAAGGATAGTTATCTTGCGCATTTTTTCCCGTGCTTTACGCCTGATCCTGTCACTTCTGGGACTGGGGCTGGCCGTCGTACTCTATTACGTGGCCAACCCGAAGCTACCGGATTACGTGCCGGTACAGCAGGTGCACTACCAGGACCAATGGAGCGCCGCCGACCGCCAGGTCTACTACTTCACCCCCCAGGGCACCCAGGTCAAGGGCCTGCGCTACAACTGGTTCTCTGCGCTGGAGCTGCCGTTTTCCGAGCAGCGATTTGCCGAGCCGGCCAACCTGGCGCGCTTTGGTTTCCTGGTAGACCCGCGGCAACAGGCCACACCCCAGAACCCCGGCAACCTGCCCGTAGGTTTCGCCCGGCACAAGAATGCCGGCAGCAACGATGAGTTTCTCGATATAACCTGCGCCGCCTGCCACACCGGCGAGTTGCGCTTCAATGGCCAGGCCCTGCGCATCGACGGCGGCTCGGCGCAACACGTGCTGCCCTCCAGTGTCCCGACCCTGCGCGGTGGCAGCTTTGGCCAGGCCCTGGTGGCCAGCCTCGCGTCCACTTATTACAACCCGTTGAAGTTCAGGCGCTTCGCCCACCGCGTACTGGGCGATCAATACGACGCCCAATACGATCAACTGCGCCAGGACTTCAAGAAGTCCCTGGACAACTTCCTCAAGGTGGCCTGGAACGATACCCACCGTGGCCTCTACCCCACCGAAGAAGGCCCGGGGCGCACCGATGCGTTCGGCCGCATCGCCAACGCCAGCTTCGGCGATGCCATTTCGCCGGAAAACTACCGTATCGCCAACGCGCCGGTGGACTACCCACAGTTGTGGGACATGTGGACCTTCGACTGGGTGCAATGGAACGGCTCGGCCCAACAACCCATGGCGCGCAATATCGGCGAGGCACTGGGCGTAGGCGCTACCCTGGCGTTCTTCGACAGTGCCGGCCAGCCTCTGCAGGGCGATGCGCGCTACCCTTCCAGCGTACGCGTGCGTGACCTGAACCTGATCGAAGAAACCCTGCAACGGCTAAAGCCCCCGACCTGGCCTGAAGCGCTGTTCGGCACTATCGACAAACCCCTGGCCGCCCGTGGCCGCGCATTGTTCACGGAAAACTGCGCGGCCTGCCATGTGCCCAGCGTGAGTGAAGTCAACGGGCGCCCGGTACAGCAGTTGAAGATGCTGGCGGTGGACTACATCGGCACCGACCCTGGCACCGCCAGCAACATTGCCGACCAACGCTACGACCTCAGTGCCCTGCAATGGGACCCGGCCGAATTGGCGCAGTTAAACGTCGAACTGCACCCCGCGCCGACCGAACCGCTGGACCTGCGTAGCCTGTCCGTGGCCAAAGGCCTGGCCTATGTCACTGCATTTGTCGAAGAACATGCTTACCGCGCCGCCGGTATCACCCCGGCCGAACGCCCCCGCCTGGACGGTTTCGGCCTGCCCATCGGCGTGCGCGAGCTGCGCGCCTACAAGGCCCGCCCGCTGGCCGGTGTGTGGGCCACGCCGCCGTTCCTGCACAACGGCTCGGTGCCGACGCTCTACCAATTGCTATCACCCCAGTACGAGCGCAGCCGCACCTTCTATAAAGGCACCTTCGACTACAACCCACGTCATCTGGGCTATCGCACCGAGGCTTTTAAAAACGCATTCCTGTTCGATACGAGCATCACCGGCAACCATAACAGCGGCCACGAGTTCCGCGCGGGCAAGCGTGGCAACGGGGTGATTGGCCGGGGCCTGGAGCCTGAGGAGCGCTGGGCGTTGCTGGAATACCTGAAAGTACTGGGCGGCCCGCTGGAGCAGCAGCTGCCATGACTTCCCCATTTCGATACAAGGACCGTTCCATGCTCGCTCGACTGTGGCTGCGCCTCGGCGCGTTTCTCGGCAAGACGCTGTTATGGCTGGTAGGCCTGGGCCTGCTCGGCTGGTTGCTGTCGACCCTGTGGTTTGCCTGGCACCACAGCGGCCCGGTGCCTACCGAGGAGCAGATACCGCCGGGCGAAGCGGCCATGACCCAAGGCATCATCCAGACGGCGGTGCGCATCGTCGACCAGCATCGCGAAGGCACCCGTTACCTGCGCGATGCCCATGCCAAGGCCCACGGTTGCGTGAAGGCCGAAGTCCGCGTGCTGCCGGACCTTGAGCCGGCGCTGCGCCAGGGCGTGTTCGCCGAACCGGGCAAGACCTGGCAGGCAATGATGCGCCTGTCCAACGGCAACGCTTATCCACAGTTCGACAGCATCCGCGATGCTCGCGGCATGGCGATCAAGTTGCTGGACGTGCCGGGCAAGCAATTGCTGGCCGATCAGCAGGCGCGCACCGAGCAGGACTTTGTCATGTTCAGCCACCCGAATTTCTTCGTCAGCGACGTGGCCGAATACGCGCAGAACGTCGGGGCCCAGGCCGATGGCAAAAAAGCCATGGCGTTTTTCCCAAGCCTCGACCCACGCAGTTGGCAGGTGCGGCATCTGTTTATCGCCCTGGCCACACTTGCACCCGCACCGGCCAGCCCGACCGAGGCGACGTACTTTTCGGTATCGCCCTACAAGTTCGGCAGCGCAAATGCCAAATTCCGCGTCGCCCCAGACCCGCAAAGCTGCCCGGAGTACAGCCTGCCCAAGCAAAACCAGGACTTGCCGAACTTCCTGCGCAGCGCCTTGAGCCAGCAACTGTCCACGGACCGCATCGACGCGTGTTTTGTGCTGCAGATCCAGCGCCAGAACCCGCAGAAATACATGCCCATCGAAGACACCAGCATTGAATGGAAAGAAAGCGACGCGCCCTACGAGAGCGTGGCAACAATCCGCATCCCGGCGCAGGACTTTGATACTCCGGCCCTGAACCTGGCCTGTGACAACCAGTCGTTCAACCCATGGTTTGGCGTGGAGGAACACCGGCCGATTGGGGGGATCAATCGGCTGCGCAAGGCGGTGTACGAGGCGGTGAGTGATTATCGGCATAGCCGCAATACCCCCTCTGATCGTTGACCTGTAGGAGCGGGCTTGCCCGCGATGTTCGTTAACGATAACGCTGGTTGCCTGACACCCTACGGCGTTTTATCGGACACCATCGCTGGCACGCTGGCGCCTCTTCGCGTAGGCGCAGGTCAACGTGTATGGGAGGATTTGTCCCTGGCCACAGAATCCCAGGCACAAAAAAGCCCGCTCAATGAGCGGGCTTTGCGTGGTGACCTGGCGTTCAGCATTCCAGGTTACCGAATATGGCGCAGCGGACGGGACTCGAACCCGCGACCCCCGGCGTGACAGGCCGGTATTCTAACCGACTGAACTACCGCTGCGCGTAGCATTGGACGTAATGGTGGGTGATGACGGGATCGAACCGCCGACCCTCTGCTTGTAAGGCAGATGCTCTCCCAGCTGAGCTAATCACCCTTTACGTTTGGTGCGGGGCGCATCATATACGAAAATTTCGCAATGTGTTGATTTAAATGCAATTTATTTGAAATATCTTTTCGCCAGCAGGTTACACCCAGGAAAACCGGTGCTTGTAGCGGGTAAACGCGAGTCTATTGCGTTTACCCAGCCCTGGGCTCACAATTAGAAACCATTCTCAATAACACCTGAGCCACGCCTATGTCTGTGGGTGAACCGCCATTCCAACGGGAAATAACCCAGCTCTACAGCGAGCATCATGGCTGGCTACTCACCTGGCTGCGGCGCAAGCTGGGCTGCCGGCAGAACGCTGCCGACCTGGCGCAGGACACCTTCGCGCGCATCCTCAACACCCGTGAATCGGTGGCGACGATCCGCGAACCCAGGGCCTACCTGAGCACCACCGCGCGGCGGCTGATCATCGACCAGGCCCGACGCAAGCAGATTGAACAAGCCTACCTGCAGGAGCTGGCGCTGACGATGGACGCGCTTGAGGGGTTCCAGTCGCCGGAACAGATCAACACGACCCTTGAAGCTCTGGAGCAGATCGCGTTTATCCTCGAAGGCATGCATGAGTATTCGCGCCAGGCATTTGTGCTCTATTACCTCGAAGAACTGACCCAACAGCAGATCGCCCGGCAACTCAAGCTCTCGGAACGCACGGTACGCAAATACCTGATCCAGGCCCTGGTGCATTGCGGCCATAGTATGGACACCTGAGCCCCCCATGCCCGACGCCCGCCAACAGATCGAAGAACAAGCCGCCGAATGGATGCTGCGCCTGCATGAAGGTGAGCTGAGCGAAGCCCAGCGCCTGGCGTTCGACTGCTGGAAACAACAAGGCCCGCACTACGCCGCTGCCGCTGCACGCATGGAAGCGGTGATTTCGCGGATGCAGGCCCTGCGTGGGAAAAAGTCACCGGCACGGGCGGCGCTGAATGCTGCGTTCGCCAATCAGCAATCGCGCCGCAGCAAAAGCGCAGTGCGCACCCTGCTGCTGGCATGCAGCCTGGCAGTGCCTGCCGCGGCGCTGCTGCTCAGCCCCTACCCGCAGCGCTGGATGGCCGACGTGCGCAACGGCCCCGGCCAGTGGCAGACCCTGCGCCTGGCCGACGGTTCGGCCCTGAGCCTCAATGGCATCAGTGCGGCCAACCTGCATTTCGACGCCACGCAACGGCGCATCGAACTGCTGCAAGGCGAAATCCTGGTGGAAGTGGCCCACGATCAGGCACGGCCGTTTATCGTACAGACCGCCCAAGGCAGCATGCGCGCGCTGGGCACGCGATTTGTGGTCAAGCGCGAGGGCGATAGCACCGTGCTGAGCATGCTCGAATCGCGCGTGGCAGCCCACAGCGCCGATGCGCGGCAGAGCCTGGAAGTCGCCGCTGGTTCCCAGGCCCTGATCAGTACCGACAGCGTCCGCCTGACCGGTAGCATTGACCCGGCCGGCATCAATGAAGCCTGGCGTCGCCATCAACTGGTGGTGGAAAACCGGCCATTGCCCGAGGTGCTGGATGAAATCGCACGGCATCGTTCTGGCCGCCTGCAGTTTGACCGTGCCGCCTTGCAAAGCCTGCGGGTGTCGGCCGTGATCCCCCTGGACGACAGCGACCATGCCCTGCAACTGCTGGCGCAAACCCTACCGATAACGGTGCAAACCTATACCCCTTGGCTGGTCATCGTGAACCCGTCCAACACAGCCAATAAATAATTATTCGCATTTGCTTCCGGTTTTTTCGCAGTTGCCCGTCAAGCAAGGTAATTCGACACATAAAGGATTGCCTTCACCATGCACACCCCTTCCTACCTTCGCGGGCGCTTTGCCCTGCTAAGAAGCGCGCCATTTTCCCTGGCCATGCTCGCCGCCACCGTTGGCGCCTTGCACATCAACCTGGCCCAGGCGGATACGCCAAGCACCGCTGCCCAGGCTTACAACATTCCCGCCGGGCCGCTGGGCAGCTCGCTTAACCGCTTCGCCCAGCAAGCCGGCGTGGCGATTGTGTTCCAGTCCCGGGAACTGGAAGGCCTCAATGGCCCGGGTTTGCAAGGCAATTACGGCATACAGGACGGTTTCGACCGGTTGCTGCAGGGCAGCGGCTACATCGCGGTAAAGGGCGATCAAGTGTACGCACTGCAACCCGCGCCCGCTGCCAGCAACGGCAGCATGGAACTGGGCCCGACCCAGGTCACCGGCAATCAGTTGGGTAACGTCACTGAAGACAGCGGTTCCTACACGCCCGGCAGCATCGCCACCGCCACGCGCCTGGTGCTGACCCCCAAGGAAACCCCGCAGTCCGTCAGCGTTGTTACGCGCCAGCACATGGATGACTTCGGCCTGAACAACGTCGACGACGTGATGCGCCATACCCCGGGCATCACCGTGTCGGCCTTCGACAGCGAGCGCAGCAACTACTACGCCCGCGGTTTTTCGATCAATAACTTCCAGTACGACGGCATTCCTTCGACGGCGCGTAACGTCGCCTATTCGGCGGGCAATACCCTGAGCGACATGGCGATCTATGACCGCGTCGAAGTGCTCAAGGGCGCCACTGGCCTGCTCACCGGCGCCGGCTCCCTGGGCGCGACGATCAACCTGGTACGCAAGAAGCCCACCGCCGATTTCCAGGGGCACGCCACCCTCGGCGCCGGTTCCTGGGACAACTATCGCAGCGAACTGGACGTCAGCGGCCCGCTGACCGAGAGCGGCAATGTGCGCGGCCGGGCGGTCGCAGCCTACCAGGACAAGCATTCGTTCATGGACCACTACTCGCGCAAGAGCCCGACGTACTACGGCATCATGGAGTTCGACTTGTCACCGGACACCTTGCTGACCGTCGGCGGTGATTACCAGGACACGTTGCCCAAGGGCTCTTCCTGGTCAGGCAGCTTCCCGCTGATCAACTCCAAGGGTGATCGCAACAAGGTCAAGCGCTCGTTCAACAACGCCGCCGAATGGAGCAGCTGGGAGCAGTACACCCGCACCGTATTCGCCATGCTCGAACATGACCTGGGTGATGGCTGGGTGACCAAGCTGCAACTGGACCACAAGATCAACGGCTACCACGCACTGATGGGCTCGATCCAGGGCGACCAGCCACAGCCGGACGGCACCGCACAGCTGACCTCGGGCAAATACACCGGGGAAACGGTCAGCGATTCCGCCGACCTGTACGTGAGCGGCCCGTTCAGCCTGGGCGGCCGCGAACATGAACTGGTGCTGGGCGGCTCCATCAGTGCCTCGCAGTGGAAAGGTAAAGGCTACTGGAACCTGAGCCCGAACATCGTCGACTTCAATAACTGGCACGGCCACGCGACCCTCCCGGACTGGGGCAATGCCCAATCCCTGACCGACGACACCGTGCGCCAGACCGGCGCCTATGTAACCACCCGCCTGAATCTGGCCGATGACCTGAAGCTGCTGCTGGGCGGTCGAGTGGTCAACTACCAGGTCACGGGCTACAACCCCAACTATCGTGAATCCGGGCGCTTCGTGCCGTATGTCGGTGCTGTCTACGACCTGAACGACACCTACTCGGTGTATGCCAGCTACACCGACATCTTCATGCCCCAGGAAAACTACAACCGCGACCGGGATAACAAGCTGCTTGAGCCCGATGAAGGCCAGAACTGGGAATTGGGGGTGAAAGCCGACTTCCTCGACGGCCGGGTAAACGCCAGCGCGGCGTACTTTGAAATCCACGAGTCCAATCGCGCCCTCTCCGATGACGAGTACAACAACCAGACGCCAATCCCGTCCAACTACGCCTATAAGAGCAGCAAGGCTGTGACCAAGGGCTACGAAGTGGAAATGTCCGGCGAGATTGCCCCCGGCTGGCAATTGCAGGCGGGCTATACCCACAAGATCGTGCGCGATGACAAGGACGTGAAAATCTCCACGTTCGAGCCTGAAGACCAGATCAAGCTGTACACCACCTACAAACTCAAGGGCGACCTCGACAAATTGACCGTCGGCGGTGGCGTGCGCTGGCAGAGCGTGGGCTGGCAGGATATCTACAACAACCCACATGGCGGGTATGAGGAGTTCTCCCAGGAGGCCTACTGGCTGGTGGACCTGATGACCCGCTACCAGGTCACCAAGAACCTGTCGGCAACGCTGAACGTCAACAACATCTTCGACAAGTCCTACTACACCAATATCGGTTTCTATAACTCCGCCGCCTATGGTGAACCGCGCAACTTCATGGTCACCACACGCTGGGATTTCTAAGCGCCCAATAAAAAACGCCCCCGGTCATCGGCAATGACCGGGGGCGTTTTTTTAACACAATCCCTGTAGGAGCGAGCTTGCTCGCGAAAATCGCCAACGATGACGCGAGCATCCTGAATAACCACAGTGCCCTCAGGTTCTTCGCGAGCAAGCTCGCTCCTACAAAAGCACAAACGCAAACCCCAGACAGCAAAAAGCCCGCTCAATGAGCGGGCTTTCTGTGGTGACCTGGCGTTCAGTGTTCCAGGTTACCGAATATGGCGCAGCGGACGGGACTCGAACCCGCGACCCCCGGCGTGACAGGCCGGTATTCTAACCGACTGAACTACCGCTGCGCGTAACACATGAAGCGAATGGTGGGTGATGACGGGATCGAACCGCCGACCCTCTGCTTGTAAGGCAGATGCTCTCCCAGCTGAGCTAATCACCCTTCGTTTCGGTGTGGCGCGCATTCTACGGAGCGACCCCAAGTCTGGCAAGCACTTTCTTAAATCTTTTTTTTCAGCCCTTCCAATGGCTTAGGCAGGGTTGGCCTGCGGCCTTATCAAGAGAATAATGCCCCACTTTGTATAAAGGAGAGACTCACCCCATGTGGTTCAAGAACCTGCTTATCTATCGCCTGACCCAAGATCTGCCTGTTGATGCCGAGGCGTTGGAAACTGCAATGGCCACCAAACCGGCGCGCCCTTGTGCAAGCCAGGAGTTGACCACTTACGGTTTCGTCGCACCTTTTGGTAAAGGTGAAGACGCGCCCCTGGTGCACGTCAGCGGTGACTTCCTGCTGATCGCTGCGCGCAAGGAAGAACGTATCCTGCCAGGCAGCGTGGTGCGTGATGCGGTGAAGGAGAAGGTCGAAGAGATCGAAGCCGAGCAAATGCGCAAGGTCTACAAAAAGGAACGGGACCAGATCAAGGATGAAATCATCCAGGCCTTCCTGCCACGCGCGTTTATCCGTCGTTCGTCGACCTTCGCGGCCATCGCGCCAAAACAGGGCCTGATCCTGGTGAACTCGGCCAGCCCCAAGCGCGCCGAAGACCTGCTGTCGACCCTGCGTGAAGTGATCGGCACCCTGCCGGTACGTCCGCTGACCGTGAAAACCGCGCCAACCGCAATCATGACCGACTGGGTCACCACCCAGAAGCCGGCCGATGACTTCTTCGTGCTCGACGAATGCGAACTGCGCGACACCCACGAAGACGGCGGCATTGTGCGCTGCAAGCGCCAGGACCTGACCGGCGAAGAAATCCAGCTGCACCTGACCACCGGCAAGGTCGTGACCCAACTGTCCCTGGCCTGGCAGGACAAATTGTCCTTCATGCTCGACGACAAAATGACGGTCAAGCGCCTGAAGTTCGAAGACCTGCTGCAAGACCAGGCCGAACAGGACGGCGGCGACGAGGCCCTGGGCCAACTGGATGCCAGCTTCACCCTGATGATGCTGACCTTTGGCGACTTCCTGCCGGCGTTGGTGGAAGCATTGGGCGGTGAAGAGACCCCGCAAGGTATCTAAACGCACACACTCAATGTAGGAGCTGGCTTGCCAGCGATGCCGGTGTATCAGTTGCAGAGTCACTGACTGACCCAACGCTATCGCTGGCAAGCCAGCTCCTACAGTTGATTGGGCTACCACTCCCAGCACTCTAATAATAAGGACATCGCCATGCGCGCACTCGCCGCCTTGAGCCGTTTCGTCGGCAATACTTTCGCCTACTGGGTGCTGATCTTTGCCGTGGTCGCGTTCCTTCAGCCCAGTTGGTTCATCGGCCTGAAAAGCGCCATTGTGCCGCTGCTGGGCCTGGTGATGTTTGGCATGGGGTTGACCCTCAAACTTGAAGATTTCGCCGAGGTTGCTCGCCATCCATGGCGCGTAGCCCTGGGCGTGGTCGCGCACTTTGTGATCATGCCCGGTGTGGCCTGGTTGCTGTGCCAGGCCTTCCACCTGCCACCGGAAATCGCCGTCGGCGTGATCCTGGTCGGTTGCTGCCCAAGCGGCACCTCGTCCAACGTGATGACCTGGCTGGCCCGGGGCGACCTCGCATTGTCGGTGGCCATCGCCGCCGTCACCACCCTCCTCGCCCCGCTGCTGACCCCGGCGCTGATCTGGCTGCTGGCTTCCGCGTGGCTGCCGGTATCGTTCATGGAGTTGTTCTGGTCGATCCTGCAAGTGGTGCTGCTGCCCATTGTCCTCGGGGTATTGGCGCAACGCTTACTGGGTGATCGCGTGCGGCATGCCGTCGATGTATTGCCATTGGTATCGGTGGTCAGCATCGTGATTATTGTCGCGGCCGTGGTCGCGGCGAGCCAGGCGAAGATTGCCGAATCGGGCCTGCTGATCATGGCGGTGGTGATGCTGCACAACAGCTTCGGCTATTTGCTCGGTTACTTCACCGGCCGCGTGTTCAAGCTGCCACTGGCCCAACGTAAGTCGCTGGCGCTGGAAGTAGGCATGCAGAACTCAGGGCTGGGTGCCGCACTGGCCAGTGCGCACTTCTCGCCGCTGGCGGCGGTGCCGAGTGCGCTGTTCAGCGTCTGGCACAATATTTCCGGGGCGTTGTTATCGACGTATTTCCGCCGGATGAGCGAGAAGGAAGACCGCAAGGCCCTCGCCGAAACTTGATCGGGTGCTGGCTTTTCGGCACTCTACGAACCTTCGCGGGGACGACCCCGCGACTCGTTCGAGCATTCAATCCGGGGACGACCCCACTTCTAAAAGGAAGGTCTTTATGTCCTGGGTCATTCTGTTTTTCGCCGGGCTGTTTGAAGTTGGCTGGGCTGTCGGCCTGAAATACACCGACGGTTTCAGCAAGCCGCTGCCTACCGCCCTGACGATTGCCGCGATGGCCGTCAGCCTCGGCCTGCTGGGGCTGGCCATGAAGGAGCTGCCGCTGGGCACCGCCTATGCCATCTGGACCGGTGTGGGTGCCGTGGGCACGGTGATCGCCGGGATTATCCTGTTTGGCGAGTCCATGGCGCTGTTCCGGCTGGCCAGCGTAGCGCTGATCATTGCCGGGCTGATTGGTCTCAAGGTCAGCGCCTGATGCTGTTGTAGGAGCCGGCTTGCCGGCGATGAGGCCCTTGAATCCTGTAATGGATTTGCGGACGCCATCGCCGGCAAGCCGGGTCCTACAGGGTGGTGCCACGCAATGCCAGCACTTGTTCCTGCAAGGCTTCTGGCGTCGCCTGCTCCACCGCCAACGGCGGAGCCGCTACCAACGTCACCCGCGACCAGATCCGGTGAAAGATGCCCTTGTTCGGATCGCGGCTGAAAAAGCTCCCCCACAACCCCTGCAACGCCATGGGAATCACCGGCACCGGGGTTTCCTCAAGAATCCGCGTCACCCCACTCTTGAACTCGTTGATCTCACCGTCGGCGGTCAATTTGCCTTCCGGGAAGATACACACCAGCTCCCCATCCTTCAGATATTGGTTGATACGCTGGAAGGCCTTTTCGTAGATCTCCAGGTCTTCATGGCGCCCGGCAATCGGAATCGTCCCCGCCGTGCGGAAGATAAAGTTGAGCACCGGCAAACGGTAGATCTTGTAATACATCACAAAACGAATCGGCCGACGCACCGCCCCACCAATCAGCAATGCATCGACAAACGACACATGGTTGCACACCAGCAACGCCGCGCCTTCGTCCGGGATGTGTTGCAGGCCGCGATGCTGCACGCGGTACATGGAGTGGCCGAGCAGCCAGATCATGAAGCGCATGGTGAACTCGGGCACGATCCTGAAGATGTAGGTGTTGACCGCAATGTTAAGCAGTGACACCACCAGGAACAGCTCGGGGATCGACAGCTTGGCCACACTCAGCAGCAGGATGGTGACAATCGCCGAGACCACCATGAACAACGCATTGAGAATGTTGTTGGCGGCAATCACCCGCGCCCGCTCGTTCTCGGCGGTGCGCGACTGGATCAAGGCGTACAGCGGCACGATATAGAAACCGCCAAACACCCCCAGGCCGAGGATATCGATCAACACCCACCAGGCCTGGCTGTAACCCAGGACAGCAAGCCAATCGTTGGCTTGGACGTTCTGCGGGAAGCCGCCGGAATGCCACCACAACAACAGGCCAAACACTGTCAGGCCAAACGACCCGAAGGGCACCAGGCCGATTTCCACCTTACGCCCGGAGAGTTTTTCACAGAGCATCGAGCCCAACGCGATACCGACCGAGAACACCGTGAGGATCAGGGTCACCACTGTCTCATCGCCATACAGCCACTCTTTGGCGTAGGCCGGGATTTGCGTGAGGTAAATCGCCCCGACAAACCAGAACCACGAGTTGCCGACAATCGAGCGCGACACGGCCGGCGTTTGTCCCAGGCCCAGGCGCAAGGTGGCCCAGGATTGACTGAAGATGTTCCAGTCCAGGCGCATCTCGGGGCTCGATGCCGCAGCGCGAGGGATGCCGCGGCTGGCCAGGTAACCCAGCACCGCAATCGCGACAATGGCGGTGGACACCACAGGTGCGTAGTCGGTTGAGGACATCATGACCCCGGCGCCGATGGTCCCGGCGAGAATGGCCAGAAACGTGCCCATCTCCACCAGGCCATTACCGCCGACCAATTCCTCTTCGTGCAAGGCTTGCGGCATGATCGAGTACTTCACCGGGCCAAACAGCGCTGAATGGGTACCCATGGCAAACAGCGCCAGCAGCATCAGTTCCAGGTGGTTGGTCATAAAGCCCACGGCGCCGACGGCCATGATCACGATCTCGCCGATCTTGATCGCACGAATCAATGCATCCTTGTTGAATTTCTCGCCAAACTGCCCGGCCAGGGCCGAAAACAGGAAGAACGGCAGGATAAACAACAAGGCGCAGAGATTGACCCAGATCGAGCGGTCGCCCTCGATCGCCAGCTTGTAGAGAATGGCGAGGATCAACGATTGCTTGAAGATATTGTCGTTGAACGCGCCCAGGGACTGAGTAATGAAGAACGGCAGAAAGCGCCGTTTGCGCAGCAAGGTGAATTGCGAGGGGTGGCTCATCGTCCGTGTTCCTGGTGGCCTGAAGGCTTTATTGATTTTTCAGGCCACGACTTTACCTAATCCCGCTTACTTATTCCCCAATCCTGCAATACACGGTGAAACAAACAGCTCGCCTTTATAGGCACCCTGCACGGTGCGCTTGCCGACAACCAGCCACATCAGGGCCAGGGCGGCGACCAACACGCTGCCGGTCACGCTGAAAAATGCCAGGTGCAAGGTACTGCCCAGTTTCAAGGTGGTCAGGGCATACACCCCCAACGGGAAGGTAAAGCCCCACCAGCCCAGGTTGAATGGAATACCGGCGCGCAGGTAACGCAGGGTGATCAGCACCGCGATCAACATCCACCACAAGCCCAGGCCCCACAGGGTGATGCCGGCCACCAGCCCCAGGCCTTCGGCAATCGCGCCGATACCGGCAAACCCATTGGCGGCGAAAATCGCCGGCGCATCGTTGCCCAACAACAACATACCCAGGGCGCCGGTGCCGATCGGGCCAAGGGCCAGCCAGCTCGATGCGGCCATATTGGCGTGGGGCAGTTTATGCAGGGCCATGCGCAGCATCAGGATCGTCAGAATGCTGAATGCAACCGGTAGGGAAAATGCCCAGAGCACGTAGCTGGTCACCAGCATCACCAGTTGCGAATGGGCGTCGGCGAGGTGCGGCGCCAGCAGGCCACCACTGGCGGCGGCGACTTCGGCAGCCACCACCGGCAGCAGCCAGACAGCGGTCATCTGGTCGATGCTGTGCTCCTGACGGGTAAACATCATGAACGGGATCAACACCCCGCACGCCAGGGCCATCGCCACGTCCAGCCACCACAGGGCTTCGGCCAATTGCACCACGCCCTCGCCCCAGCGCGGCAGGCCAAACAGCAGCAAGCCGTTGATGATGGTTGCCAGCCCCATGGGAATGGTGCCGAAAAACATCGAGACCGTGGAGTGCCCGAAAATCCGCCGCGCCTCGTCGTAGAACATCACCCAGCGCGCCGCGTATAAGCCGCTGAACAACACAAACAGGAAAATCGTCAGCAACCACAGCCCTTCGGCGACGGCATAGACGCCCGGCAGTTGCACCGGCAATTGCGCCAGGGCCAACGCCAGCACGCCGGTCCCCATGGTGGCGGCGAACCAGTTGGGGGTGAACTGGCGAATCACCTCCCTGGGGCCCGCCAAGTGGCTGAACGGTTTGTAACGAGTGGCAATGCTATTGGGGCACGTCATGGTTCAATCCTCTTCCTCGTATGAGGTTGAGCCCATGATAGAAGCGCAGCGAATATCTATATAACGGGTAATATCTCTAACTGTTATCTATTTCACCTATATACAGCCTTGACCGGTGCTTGCTTCATCAGACCAATCAAGGCCCCGAGCGCCAGTACGATCAGCACCGCACCGTAGCCGTCGGTGGTAGCGATCAGGCCAAAACTACGGGTCAGGTTGCCTGCCAGCAGGGCCGGCAGGCAAAACGCCAGGTAGCTGAGAACGTAAAACGCCGACATCAACCCGGCCCGCTCATGGGGCAACGCCAGGGGCACCACACTGCGCACCGCGCCGAGGAAACCCGCGCCAAAACCGCTACCGGCGACCAGCGTCGCGAGAAAAAACAGTGGCAGGCTGGCGCTGTGGACCGCGCCGAGAATCAGCGCAACACCCGTGACCAACAGGCCTGCTCCCAAGCGCAGTACCTTATCTGCCGGGCGATTGCGCAGGCTGAAGATCATCACCGCGCCACTGAGGGTCAACACGGCGACCAGACCGCCACCGATCAGGTTGGAAGTCGAACCGGTCGCCGCGCGCACCAGCGACGGTGCCAGTGACAAGTAAAAACCGCCCATCGCCCACACGGCGATATCCACCGGCAGCGACAGCCACAAGGCCCGACGCGCCTGGGGCGGCACGTGCAAGGTGGGCCATAGCGAGGCCAGCGCGCCCGGCATGCGGCTGACGCTTTCCGGTAGCTGCCAGACATAGAGGCTCTGCACCAGCATCAGCGCAAACAAGGCCCAATAGATCAACTGGGTCGGCAGCGGCGCGAACTCCACCAGCAAACTGCTGCCCATGGCGCCACAGGCCATGCCCAGCAAGGGCGCAACACTGTTGACCAACGGGCCCTGCTGGCGGTCAGTGTCGAGCAAGGCGGCACCGAGTACGGCGGTAGCCATGCCCGTGGCAAACCCCTGCAAGGTGCGGGCAGCGATCAGCCAGGCGACACTGTCTGCGTGGATAAAGAGCAGCATCGCCAGCATATTCAAGACCAGCGCGGCGAAGATCACGGGTTTGCGTCCCAGGTGATCCGATAGCGAGCCGACAGTCAGCAACGCTGCCAGCAGGCTCAAGGCATAGACGCCGAAGATCAGGGTCAGGGTGCCGGCGGAAAAATGCAGGCCTTCCTGGTAAAGGTGATACAACGGCGTCGGCGCACTGGAGGCGGCGAGAAACGTCAGCAGGGTGATCGCCAGGAACACCAGGCTGGAACGGTAAGAAGTGACGGTGGACATGGGCACGCTCCGCTAAAGCTAATATTTTGCTTTTGCTGAGTGTGCTACTGCATCGGGCTTAAAGCAAATTCTTTGTGTTAAGGTTTTGGCATGGCGATAAAAGAAGGCCTCCGCCCGGGGGGCCGTAGTGCCCGGGTGCAAGAATCAGTTCATTCGGCGGTGCGCCAATTGCTACAAGAGCAAGAGCGCGCCAGCGTGACCGTGCCGCAAATCGCTGCACGTGCCGGGGTCACTCCGTCGACCATTTACCGGCGCTGGGGCGACCTCGCCGCCCTGCTCGCCGACGTCGCCTTGGCCCGCATGCGCCCGGACAGCGAGCCGGCCAACACCGGCAACCTGCGCGGCGATCTGCAAGCCTGGGCCGAGCAGTATCTGGACGAGATGAGTTCGGAACCGGGGCGCAGCATGATGCGCGACGTGCAGTGCAGCCAGACGCCGGGGTATTGCGTGACCATTCTGGGCGGGCAGTTGCAGGTGATCCTGGATCGTTACCAGGGTAGCGGCCAGGCATTGCCCAGCGTGGATCGGCTGATCAATCTGCTGGCGGCGCCGACGGTGTTTCGGATTCTGTTTGGCGCTGCGCCGATGCGGGTCGAAGAACTGCATGAACTGATCGAAATCGCCCTGCAGCCCTGAGCTACACACAAATCCAAATGTGAGAGCAGGTTTGTGTAGGAGCGGGCTTGCCCGCGATAGCGGAGTGTCAGGTTAGATACAGTTGACTGACCCACTGCCATCGCGGGCAAGCCCGCTCCCACACAAGCCAGCCCCTACATTTTTAGACCTTGCTTAGGTACGCATACCACGCCCGCTCACCAGCAACCGCGCGCAGCCGATATACAACACCACCGTCGCCACGATCATGAAGGTGATCGCCACGCTGATCTTGATATCCGACACCCCGAGGATCCCGTAGCGAAAGGCATTGACCATATGCAACACCGGGTTGGCCATCGACACGGTCTGCCAGAACGGCGGCAGCAAGGTGATCGAATAAAACACCCCGCCCAGGTAGGTCAGCGGGGTCAGCACAAAGGTCGGGATGATCGAAATATCATCGAAGTTGCGCGCAAACACTGCGTTGATAAAGCCCAGCAGCGAGAAGATCGTCGCCGTCAGCACCACTACCAGGATGGTCACCCCCAGGTGATGCACCTGCAGGTCGGTGAAGAACATCGACAGCACCGTCACAATCGCCCCGACCATCAGGCCGCGCAATACGCCGCCCAGGGTGTAGCCGATCAGGATGGTGTGCGGCGAGACCGGCGAGACCATCAGTTCTTCGATGGAGCGCTGGAACTTGCTGCCAAAGAAACTCGACACCACGTTGCCGTAGGAGTTGGTGATCACCGACATCATGATCAGCCCCGGCACGATGTACTCCATGTAGGTGAAGCCGCCCATGTCGCCAATCTGCCGGCCGATCAGGTTCCCGAAGATCACGAAGTACAGGACCATGGTGATCGCTGGCGGTAGCAGGGTCTGCGGCCAGATGCGCATGAAGCGCTTCACTTCGCGGTAGACGATGGTGTTGAGCGCTACCAGGTTGGGTTGGAACTCGGAACTCATACCGCCACCTTCGCCAGATTTTTCTCCACCAGGGACACGAACAACTCCTCAAGGCGATTGGTTTTGTTACGCAGGCTCAACACCTCAATATTCTGCAAGGCCAACTGGCTGAACAGCGCGGTGATGCCCACAGCTTTATCGACCTGTACTTCCAGGGTATGGCTGTCTACCAGGCGGTTTGGGTAGCCGATCAGTTGCGGCGGCACCGACAGGTTGTTCTTCAGGTCGAGGAGGAACGTCTCCACATGCAACTGGCCCAGCAGGTTGCGCATGCTGGTGTTTTCGACAATGGTGCCGTGGTCGATGATGCCGATGTTGCGGCACAACTGTTCAGCCTCTTCCAGGTAATGGGTGGTGAGGATGATGGTGATGCCTTTCTGGTTCAGTTCGGTGAGGAAGGTCCACATCGAGCGACGCAACTCAATGTCCACCCCCGCCGTCGGCTCGTCGAGGATCAGCAGGCGCGGCTCGTGCACCAGGGCACGGGCGATCATCAGGCGCCGCTTCATGCCGCCGGACAGGGAACGTGATGGCACGTCGCGCTTGTCCCACAACCCCAGTTGGGTCAGGTACTGCTCGGCGCGCTCCTTGGCGACCTTCGGCGGGATGCCGTAGTAACCGGCCTGGGTCACTACGATATCGAAGGTCTTTTCAAACTGGTTGAAGTTGAACTCCTGGGGTACCACGCCAATGCTGCGCTTGAGGGCAGCCGGGGATTTGTCCAGGTCGTGACCAAAGATATTCACCGTGCCACTGGTCTTGTTGACCAGGGTCGACAGAATGCCGATGGTGGTGGATTTGCCGGCACCGTTGGGGCCGAGCAACGCAAAAAAGTCACCTTCAGCGACATCCAGATCGATACCACTCAGGGCCTGGAAACCGTTGCCGTAGGTTTTGGTTAGCTGCCGGATGGACAGAGCGGAACTCATATCGGATTACGCACCAAGGAAGGGAATAGAAAGAATAGATAAGGGCGCGCCCTACGCAATACAACTGCGGCGCACGGCAAGCATGGTGCTTGCCCGCGCCGCACAAGTACAGTCACCTGTATTAATAGTCAGTATTAAGTCAACGCGGTCATAACCGCTTTTTGATAGGCCGGGCGTTGCTGCAAACGCTGGTACCACGCCTCCAGATGGGGCATCGACGGGCGCTCGATAGGCATCTCGAACCAGGCATAGATAAAGCTGCCCAGGGGAATGTCACCCATGCCGATCTCGCTGCCGGACAGGTAGGGCTGCTCGGCCAGGGCCTGGTCCACGGTATTCAACACCTCGATACAGGCCTTGCGCCCGGCATGGATGTTGTCCCAGTTCTGTTGCTCGGCCGGGGTTCGCAGAATGCCCCAGAACACCGTCTTGAACGGTTCGGCAAAGGTCGAAGTGGTCCAGTCCATCCACTTCTCGGCGTTGGCTCGCGCCTGCAGATCCGTGGGGTACCAGCTCGATGCCTGTTTGGCGCAGAGGTAACGCACGATGGTGTTGGATTCCCACAACACGAACTCGCCGTCCTCGATCATCGGCACCCGGCCATTAGGGTTCAGCGCCCGATATCGCGGCGTATCGACCACACCAAAGGCCCCGCCCGCATCAATTGCCTCATAGTCTAGGCCGAGCTCCTCGGCGCACCACAGTGCCTTCCTGACGTTTGACGAATTTTTACGACCCCAGATCTTCAGCATGACCGCCTCCCAGTGGATGAATGCCGCAGCAGCATACGCCGGTTCAGCCGCGACTCAAATCACTCTGCATATCGCCTAACACTTTCGGCGACTGCTCGCCAAACAGGTGTGGGTAACATTTCTCCAGGTGGGAAAAGAAGAACTCCTCGGGCACCTCGGCAAATTGCCCATGGTCCACCACGTACTCCATGGAGCGCTGTCCCTGGCGGTTGAAGGGGTGAAACACACTGTCATTGATCCCGTCAAAATCCAGTGGCGGCACATCGAATAATTCGCACAGTTGGCTGTTGAACGCTGGCGTGGCCTTGACCCAGCGCCCGTCCAGATACAGTTCGGTGTAGCCGTGCATGGCGAACACATCACTCTTGAGCAACTCGATCAGGCGCGGGGTCGACAAATGATTGCGCACGTCCGCCAGGCCAATACGCGACGCTATGCCGCAATGCCGGGCACAGGCGGCCAGCAGGGTGGCCTTGGGCACGCAATAACTCTGCCCGGCGGCCAGGGCGTAGCTGCCCGCCAGGGTTTGCGGATCGCGACTGAAGGTGTAAGGGTTGTAGCGTACCGCTTCACGCACGGCGTAATACAGACTGACTGCCTGGTCACGGGGATCGCGGCTCACACCGCGGTGTTTTTCGGCGAACTCCACCACCGCAGGGTGGTCACTATCGATGAAGCGGCTGGGACTCAAGTACGCATTCATGGGGATTTTCTCCGAGGCGAGCCTGGAGTCTAACCACAGGCCCGACCGAGGGATAACGACGATTCGGCCAAATGTCGGCGCCTGCTGCCTGTGACTGGAGAGCACTTCCCGCCACACCACGTAACACCCTCAGGCACCGCTTTTCCGGATGCCGGCTAAGCTCTGAGGGTGCTTCTGCCCCTGGTTTCACGGAGGATTGAATATGCTGTTGTTGTGGATACTGGTTCTGGTGCTCGGCATTGCCTACCTGGCACACCGTCGTACCGCGCCCCTGCCCGCCCTGGGTGTGGTCGCCGTCTATCTGTTGGCGATGGGCGCCTTCAGCCATGCGCCGGGCTGGCTGCTGCTGGTGTTCTGGGTCCTGCTGGCGGCAGTCGCCGCGCCACTGCTGCTGCCCGACCTGCGCCGCCAGTATTTCACCGCACCGCTGTTCAACTGGTTCCAGAAAGTACTGCCGCCAATGTCCGAGACCGAGCGCGACGCCATCGACGCCGGTACCGTGTGGTGGGACGGTGAACTGTTCAGCGGTCGCCCCGACTGGGACAAGTTGCTGGCCTACCCCAAGGTGCAGTTGACCGAAGAAGAACAGGCCTTTATCGATGGCCCTACCGAAGAGCTGTGCGCCATGGTCACCGACTGGGAAATCGGCCAGGCCATGGACCTGCCGGCGGCGGCCTGGGACCATATCAAGCAACATGGCTTCTTCGCCCTAATCATCCCCAAGGAGTACGGCGGCAAGGGCTTTTCAGCCTACGCCCACTCCCAGGTGGCGATGAAACTGGCGACCCGCAGCGGCGACCTCGCTTCCACCGTCATGGTCCCCAACTCCCTGGGCCCCGCCGAACTGCTGCTGCACTACGGCACCGATGAACAACGCAACCATTACCTGCCACGCCTGGCCCGTGGCGATGATATCCCGTGCTTTGCCCTGACTGGCCCGCTGGCCGGTTCCGATGCCGGCGCGATGCCCGACACCGGGGTGATCTGCAAAGGCGAATGGGAAGGCAAGGAAACCCTCGGCCTGCGCCTGAACTGGGAAAAACGCTATATCACCCTGGGCCCGGTCGCGACCCTGCTCGGCCTGGCCTTCAAGGCCCATGACCCGGATCACCTGCTGGGAGAAGAAGAGGACCTGGGCATCAGCCTGGCCCTGATCCCCACCGATACCCCTGGCGTGGAAATCGGCCGCCGTCACCTGCCCCTGGGCGCCGCTTTCATGAACGGCCCCAACTCCGGCAAGGATGTATTCATTCCCCTGGACTTCCTGATCGGCGGCCAGGAGATGCTCGGCAAGGGCTGGATGATGCTGATGAACTGCCTGTCGGTTGGCCGTTCGATTTCCCTGCCGGCGGTGGGTACTGGTGCGGCCAAGTTCACCAGCCTGGTGACTGGCCAGTACGCCCAGGTGCGTGAGCAGTTCAACGTGCCACTTTCCGCCTTCGAAGGCATCCAGGAAGCCCTGGCCCGAATCGGCGGTAATGCCTGGCTGATGGACAGTGCACGGATGCTCACCGCCAATGCCGTCGACCTGGGGGAGAAACCCTCGGTGCTCTCGGCGATCCTCAAGTACCACCTGACCGAGCGCGGTCGCGAGTGCATCAGCCACGCCATGGATGTGCACGGCGGCAAGGGCATCATCATGGGCCCCAACAACTACCTGGGTCGCAGCTGGCAAGGGGCGCCGATTTTCATCACCGTGGAAGGTGCGAACATCCTTTCGCGCAATCTGATGATCTTCGGCCAGGGCGCGATCCGCTGCCACCCGTTCGTGCTCAAGGAAATGGCCCTGGCCGGTCGTGAAGACCGCGACCAGGCGCTCAAGGAGTTCGATGGCTTGTTGATGCAGCATATCGGCTTTGCCGTAAGCAACGCCGCCAGCACCCTGGTGTTGAACCTGGGCCTGGGCCACTTCGAAAAAGCTCCAGGCAACCGTTTGAGCCAGGGCTACTTCCGCGCGCTCAATCGCCAGGCCGCGGCGTTCGCCCTGCTTGCGGACCTGAGCATGATGCTGCTGGGTGGCGAGTTGAAACGACGCGAACGCCTGTCGGCACGGCTGGGCGACGTGCTCAGCCATATGTACCTGGCGTCGGCGGCGCTCAAGCGTTACCACGACCTCGACTCCCCGGACCATCTGGAACCGCTGTTTGCCTGGGCCATGGAGGAAAGCCTTGGCCAGTCGGAGCGCGCGCTGGATGAGTTGCTCAGCAACTTCCCCAACAAAGTGCTGGGCTGCCTGATGCGGGTCATCGTGTTCCCGTTCGGTCGTCGCCACAAAGGCCCATCCGATGCGCTGGACGCCGAAGTCGCGGCGGTGATTGGACGCGCCAAGGGCGATCCGACCCTCGAAGAGCTGCTGGCAGGCTGCTACCGTCCACAGTCGGCGGAAGATCCGGTTGGCGCGCTGCAACATGCCTACGACCTGCTGGGTGCCAGCCATCCGTTGCAAAAAACACTGCACGCCGCCCTCAAGAGCGGGCAGGTCAAGCCACGGGCCGGGGAACACGCCATCGATGCCGCACTGGAAGCTGGCGTGCTGCAACCGGCTGAAGCACAAACCCTGCGGGACGCGGAAGCTGCGCGGCGCAAGGTGATTGACGTGGATGATTTCAGCAAAGAGGAGTTGGCCCAGGCACCTGGCCGAGTCCGCTGATACCGGCGGTCATATAAAAGCGGGCGCGAGAGCTATATACTCTCGCGCCCGTTTTTGCTTTTGAGGACTTACTCTCGTGTCCAACGTCGTTGCCGATCATCTCGTCTTGCTCGACCACCTGCGCAGTATCCTGGTTGCCGTCGGCGAAGCCGAACAGGTTCCCGAGGAAAGCCACGCTCTGTTCCTGGAACGCTTTGATGAACTGCGGGCCATGCTGCCCATCGACCCGATCGAAAGCCAATACCTGGGCCAGGACATGATGAGCCAGGTCATCCTGCGCTACCCACAGATTGCCCATCTGGTGCCGCGCGACCTGCTCTGGTTCTTCGGCGGTGATTGCCTGCACTTCATGCCCGATGAAGAACTGGATATGTACCAGGCTCTGGAAGAACGCCGCTTCGAAGCCGAACAGAACGATGAGCCGTTCGACTGGAACCAGGAAAAACAGCTGCTGGCCATGCCCCACGACCAGTCCAAGCACTGATCCCGAACACACTGAATATCAAATGTGAGAGCGGGCTTGTGTGGGAGCGGGCTTGCCCGCTCCCACATAAGCCCGCACACATTTCCGACCGCGCTCCTACCGCCGGCGCAATGTCGGTTCCCTGACCATGCACTCCACCAGATAATCGATAAACACCCGCAGTTTTGGCGGCAAATACCGCGTGGGTGAATGCAGCAACCAGGCATCCCCATGGTACGAGGCAATGAAATCCCATTGCGCCAGCACCTGTACCAACCGCCCCTCCTCCAAGGCATGCCGAGCAGTGAAATACGGCAGGCTGCCAATCCCCACATCCTGCAACACCGCATCCAACCGCACCCCGGTGTGATTGGCCGCATAGCGACCGCGCACGCCCACCGTCACTGTCTTGCCAGACTGGCGGAATTTCCAGCGCGCGTCCCCAGGGGTTTCGCCCAGGTAGATACAACTGTGCTCCAGCAAGTCATGGGGATGCAGCGGCGTGCCATGGGCAGCCAGATACTGCGGCGTGGCACACAGCAGATGCTCGATGGGCAGTAACTGGCGCCCTACCAACCCCGGCGGCGGGCTATCGGTGATGCGAATGCTCAGGTCGACATTGTCATCAATCAAATCTACCTGCCGATCTTCAAGGATCAACTGCACATCGACCTTGGGATAACGTCGCAGGAATTCCGGCATATGCGGGTGCACCACAAACCGCCCCACCGCCTTGGGCACGCTGATACGCACCAGCCCTTCGGCCTCGTGGGTGTACTGACCGCTGATTTCCATCACCGAGCGCGCGGCATTGACCATGTCCTGGCAGCGCTTGAAAACTTCTTCGCCCCCTTCGCTCAAGCGCAGCTTGCGCGTGGTGCGCTGCAATAGCCGGGTAGCCAGGGCCTTTTCCAGGCGCGAGATGCTGCGGCTCACCGCCGACGGCGAAGCCCCCAGTTGGCGCGCTGCTGCAGAGAAACTGCCGGTTTCTACCACCCTGACGAAAATCGCCATTTCGCCCAACAGTGGCAAAGGAAGATTGATGCTCATGACGCACAAGTCCATTGAGATTTCAGCGGATTATCACCCATTGGCGCACTACTTATACTGCTGTGTAGAACCCTGATGCGGATGTAGACGATGACCCAGCGCCTGTTTTTTACCCATGACCACCTGGTTGCCGATGTTGATGTGCTGGAGTGCACGCCCGTTGAGCAGCAGTTTGCGGTAGTCCTGCAGTCCACCATTTTCCACCCCCAGGGGGGCGGTCAACCCTTTGACACGGGCTGGCTGGGACAAAGCACCGTATTGAAAGTAGTGCAGGAAGCAGAGCGCATCGTGCACTACGTCGACCAGCCCGTCGCACTTGGCCCCGTGCAAGCGCGGGTCGACGGCCAACGTCGCACCCTGCATACACGCCTGCATTCTGCCGGGCACTTGATCGGCAATGCCGGTGAAACCCTGGGCTGGATGCCGATCAAGGCCCACCACTGGCCCGGTGAAGGCAAGATCAGTTTTATCCGTGGGGAATCGGCCCAAGACATGCAAGCTGATGCCTTGCAGGAACAGGTCAACCAATGGATCGGCGCCGACCTGCCACGCCATATGACGCTGGACGGCGGCACCCGGGAAGTCGGTTTCGGTGACCTGCCGGCCTACGCCTGCGGCGGCACGCATGTACAAGCCCTCGCCCAGGTAGGCCAGATCACGATCCTCGGCCTGTCGGAGAAAAAGGGCACGCTGTCGGTGCGCTACAGCCTGGACTGACAGGCTGGTGGCGGGCGGCGTTTTCTTATTGAGATAGGACATCACCCTGCCGGGGGGCTCCCCTCCAGCGGGTGGGTGGTGCTAGTGTGTGAAAATGTTTCCGACATAAAAATCGGAAACTTCTTACTCACCACCTGCAAAGGAATGCCCCAGTAATGGACTTCTCCCTCAAGCACCTGGCCGCCGCTACCCTGGTGGTCGCCAGCCTGTCTTCAATCAGTGTGTCTGCCGTCGCCAGCATCAACCCGCAACAGAGTGCGACTATTCTCAAAACGCTGAATGACGCCTCGATCAAGGACTTCCGTACGTTCCTCGGCAACCTGGGCAAAAGCGACATGGCGAAATCCGCCAATCTCGGCCCGGCCATCACTGCCTTTCTCGACAACAAGCCGCTGACCGCCGAGCAACAGAACGATATCCATCGCCTGCTAGGCCTCTATGCCCGGGTGAAATACGGTGCAGCCGCCACCGAAACCCTGCGTGAACTGGTGGCCATCCCGACCTTCCAGGTTGAGGGTGTTGCCCAGCACAACAACCCCGAATTCAAAAAGATTGCCGAAAAAATCAAGGCCCTGGCGCAGTCCTTCAACCTGAATTTTCGCAATGTCGATGATCGCGTCTACGAGATCTCCCTGGAAGGTGCCGGCGATGAAGTGGTCGGCATTCACGCCCACGCCGACGTGGTGCCGGTAACACCGGAAAACTGGGTGTTGAAAGACGGCACCCGACTCGACCCCTTCAAGGTCACATTGATTGGCGATCGCATGTATGGCCGCGGCACCGAAGATGACAAGAACGGTATCGTGGTTACGCTGTATGCCATGAAAGTGATCAAGGAAGAAAACCTGCCACTGGCGCGCAACTTCAAGCTGCTGGTAGACACCACCGAAGAAACCACCGGCGACGCCATCCCCTACTACTTTGAACACAACCCAACGCCGAACTACAACCTGGCGCTGGATGGCGGCTACCCGGTCGTCATCGCCGAGAAAGGTTATGGCACGGTCATGGCGACCTTTGCCAAGCGCAAGGCCGATGGCAAGGGCGCCGAAATCATCGCCATGACCGGCGGCCTCGCAACCAACCAGATTCCTTCGGCGTCAGTAGCCACATTGCGCAGCGATAAACCTGCCGAGCTGGCCGCCAGGCTGCAACAGGCCGGCACTGCATTTGCCAAGGCCAATGGTGGCGATTTCACGGTGGATGCCAAGGTTGATGGCAAAGACGTCAAGCTCACCGTTACCGGGGTGTCAGCCCACTCTTCCGAGCCCGAATCCGGTATCAACCCAGTGGCGCGGATGCTGGTCTTTATCAACAGCCTGGACGGCAAGGTTGCACTCAAGCACAACGAGATCACCGACGCTGCGCGCTACGCCGCCGATAACTGGGGCCTGGATTACCTGGGTGGCAAATTGGGCGTGGGCTTTTCCGACGCGTTCATGGGGCCGTTGACCACATCCCTGACGTTTGTCGGCATGGATGACAAGGCCTTCAAGCTGGCGGTCAACCTGCGGGTACCAAAAGGCAAATCCCCGGAAACGCTCAAGAAAGAGATCGCCGACAAGCTTAGCGCCTGGAGTAACAAGACCCATATTTCGCCGACCTTTGATTACTCGGTGGCCGCACCGATGTATCGCAACCCCGAAGGTGAATGGGTCAAGGCACTGCTGGCCGTGGCCACGGAAAACCTGGGCATGGAATCCAAGTTCGGCACCTCCGCTGGCGCAACGTCCGTGCATGATCTGCCCAATGGCGTGCAATTCGGCCTGGCCCGGCCGGACGCCAAGTACACCGGGCACACCGACAACGAGTTCAAGACCACCGAGCAGTTCCTGCTGGACCTGCAGATCGTCACCGAAATGATGGGACGTATCGGGCAGTTGCCGAAACTCTGAGCCAAGGCCTGGACCCGCCCTTGCGGCGGGTCCATTGACTGCGAGCTTAAATCCCGGACAAACAAAAACGCCGATCATTTCTGATCGGCGTTTTTGTTGAATATGGAGCGGGAAACGAGACTCGAACTCGCGACCCCGACCTTGGCAAGGTCGTGCTCTACCAACTGAGCTATTCCCGCAAATGGCGTCCCCTAGGGGACTCGAACCCCTGTTACCGCCGTGAAAGGGCGGTGTCCTAGGCCACTAGACGAAGGGGACACGCTAACTGAAACACATGGTGTGTATTCCAGTGCCCAGAGGCCTTGTCCGAAGACTTGGTCCTGGTTTCACTCAGTGCCGCCCGAAAGCCACACTGTTTAAAAATGGAGCGGGAAACGAGACTCGAACTCGCGACCCCGACCTTGGCAAGGTCGTGCTCTACCAACTGAGCTATTCCCGCAATGGCGTCCCCTAGGGGACTCGAACCCCTGTTACCGCCGTGAAAGGGCGGTGTCCTAGGCCACTAGACGAAGGGGACACACGTACAACATTCACTCCCTACCGCGTTTCGCTGTGTGCTTTACGCTGTAAGTGGCGCGCATTCTATGGATGGATTGAAAGGTCGTCAACCCCCAAGGATAAATTTATTTAAATCAATGACTTCGCCATGCTTTACAGGCACTGCCGGGGTTTCTCGCCGTCCAGGCTTTGGCGCCTATATTCTGGCGCCCGACAAGGCGTTATAGTCCTGCCCGGCAAATGATGGCAATGTGCATCTATACAGACGATACCTACATATACAGGTGAAAGCACTGACTCATCTCGTCGAAGAGTCCTATCCGCCGCATGCGCCAATCACTACACTTCAACGCACATCCTATAAAGAGGTCACACCGGTGACACCACTCATGATCACCCTGCTGGTAATAGCCGGGATCGTAATACTGATCGCCATTGGCTACATGAACCATGTGGTGGAAAACAACAAACTGGAAAAAGCCCGGGCCCAGATAGAGCTCAACGATCGGCTGCGCCGCTGTGGCGAGATCACCGAGACGTTCCCCGGCCAACTGATGACGCCGCAGCTCAAGCTGCTGCTGACCCGCCTGGAACTGAACGTCAACCAACGCATGCTCCACCTCAACAAATCCAGCGCAACCATCAAGGCACGTATTGCCGAGCTGGAAGCCCTCGTGGGCCAGGGCGAATCGATCCCGGTGAACAACCCCCCGGGGCCGATCCAGACCGAAGCCAAAGCCAAGGATGTGCGCTTCCTGCTCGAAGCCCTGCACGGCCAGGTCACCCGCGCCGCCCAGGACGGTTTTCTGCCCACCAATGAGGCCAAGCACTGGATCCGTGAGATCCGTCACCTGCTGGTGCTGCTGCATATCGAGTTCTTCAACAATCTGGGCCAACACGCATTGCAACAGGCGCAGCCCGGCCAGGCACGCCTGGCCTTCGAGCGCGGCGTGCAATACCTGCGCAAGCAGCCCGAGCCGGCCACCTACAGCCAGCACTTGCAACTCCTGGAAAAACAATTGGCACGCGCCAACTCCATGGTGCTGACCAACAGCCAGCAGACCGCAGAAGAAGTCAATGAACTGACCTCAGGCTTGAAAGCCGATGACGCGGATGCCGAATGGAAAAAGAAAGTCATCTACGATTGATCCCCTCCTGTACTGAGTCGCCGGGTGCATTTCCTGCACTCGGTGCCATCATCCTGCGGCTATCCCCTCCTCTATAATTCGCGTACAAAAGTGCCCTTCATGCGCTTGACCAAGGAGGCCCGCCATGCCTGTCGCCATCATTGATGACCAACCCTTGCACTACGTGGACCAAGGCTCTGGCCCGGCTGTCCTGCTCGGCCATAGCTACCTGTGGGACCAGCAGATGTGGGCCCCGCAGATTGCCGCGCTGTCGCAACAGTACCGAGTGATCGTGCCAGAGCTATGGGGCCACGGAGAGTCCGGCCCAATGCCAGCACAGACCCACAGCCTGGACGACCTGGCGCGCCAGACCCTGGCATTGCTGGACCACCTGGGCGTTGCCAAGGTCAACCTGGTGGGCTTGTCAGTCGGCGGCATGTGGGGCGCGCCGCTGGCGTTGCTGGCGCCCGAGCGGGTCAATAGCCTGGTGCTGATGGACACCTACCTGGGCGCAGAGCCTGAGGCTACCCGCGAAAAATACTTCGCACTGCTCAGCGCGATTGAGGCCACGGGGGCTATCTCTGATGCACTACTGGATATCATCGTACCGATCTTCTTCCGCCCCGGTATCGACCCCGAATCTGCGCTGTATCAGGACTTCCGCCAGTCCCTGCGTGCCCTGCCCCGGGACCGCCTGCTACACAGCATCGTACCCCTGGGCCGCCTGATCTTCGGTCGTGACGATGCACTGGAAGGTTTATCCCGCCTGGACCCCAATACGACATTGGTAATGTGTGGCACCGATGACCAGCCACGCCCACCTGCAGAAGCACAGGAAATGGCTGACCTGATCGGTTGCGACCTGGTATTGATCCCGGACGCTGGGCATATTTCCAGCCGGGAAAACCCTGATTTCGTCAACGAAGCGCTGCTCACCTTTCTGGCCAATCACGCCTGAGGCGACAAGGCTGTTGTGGCGAGAAGGCTAGCCCTCTCACCACAACAGCCCCCAGCGCGGCTAATTCAGATTACAGCCGAAAATGCCCCACCATGCCCTTGAGCTCCGCCCCCAGTTGCGCCAACTCGATACTCGAGGCGGCGTTGCCCTGCATGCTCAGCGCCGATTGATCGGCACTGGCGCGAATGCTGGTGACGCTGCGATTGATCTCTTCGGCCACCGAGCTCTGCTGTTCGGCCGCGGCCGCGATCTGCTGGTTCATTTGTTGGATCAGCGAGACCGCTGCGGCAATGCTGCCCAAGGCGCTTTCGGTTTCCAGGGCATCGCTGACGGCCAGCTTCACCAGTTCACCGCTGTGCTGGATATCACGCACTGAAGACTGCGCGGCACTGCGCAAGGTACTTACCAGGCGTTCGATTTCCTCTGTCGATTGCTGGGTGCGCCTGGCCAGCGCCCGCACTTCATCGGCAACCACCGCAAAGCCGCGCCCTTGCTCGCCAGCGCGTGCCGCCTCGATGGCGGCGTTGAGCGCCAGCAGGTTGGTTTGCTCGGCGACGCTTTTGATCACCTCCAAGACGCTGCCGATGTTCTGGATTTCCGCGCTCAGGCTCTCGATGCTGGTACTGGCGGATGTCGCGGAACTGGCCAGCAACTCGATACGCTGCAGGCTCTGGCGCACCACCTGCTGACCACTGTCGACCTTGTCGTCGGCGGTCTGCGCCGCTTGCGCGGCCTGCTCGGCATTGCGTGCCACATCGTGCACCGTGGCGGCCATCTGGTTCATGGCGGTGGCGACCTGCTCGGTTTCTTCTTTCTGGCTACTGACTTCGATATTGGTCTGCTCGGTCACGCTGGACAGCGACTGGGCCGAGCTGGCCAATTGCTCAATCCCCGCTTGCAACCCGCTGACCATGCTACTCAGGCCGCTGCCCATCTGCTGCATCGCCTGCATCAACTGGCCCATTTCATCCTGTCGGCTCACGTCCATGCGCCCGCTGAGATCCCCGGCGGCGATCTGCCGGGCCACGGCGATCACACTGCGCAGCGGCATCACGATCAAGCGGGTAATCAGCCACGCAGCAATCACTCCGACCAACAAGGCCAGGGCCGAGGAAACAATGATCAGCAAGCTACTTTCGGCCAACTGCGCCTGCATCGACTGGTCCTGCTCGGCATAGGCCCGGTTGACCTGCGAAACCACCTGCGCCGCCCGCTCATGCAATTGCTGGTAGACGATCTTCTCCTGGGCGAGCAGGTCGGTGTATTCGGTGAGTTTTTCGCTAAAGGCGCCAATATGCCCGACCACTTCGCTGAGTACGGTCTGATAGCCGGGGTCCTTGACCAGGGTCTTGAGTTGTTCAGCCTGGGCCAGGGCCTGATCGGCCTGTTCTATACGGCCTTGCCCGGCACTGTCCTCATCACCCTTGCGGCTTTGATCCAGGCGCACCCGCGCTTCATTCATGGCCTGCAACATCAGGCGCGAAACCTGCCCCACCTGCCCGGCCTGCTCGATAAACTCAGCCCCCTCCTTGCCCTGGCTTTCCTTGAGGCCATAAGCCCCGTCGTCGGCCAGGCCGGACTGCAATACATCAAGGTTGTTGGCGACACTGGACACCGACCAACTGGCCATTTCCAGCGCCAGGTCCTTGGCCTGGGTCAGCTCGACAAACTCGTCAAACGCCTTGCGATAGGCGCCCAGGGCCTGCTCGACCTCGGTCATGTCGAGTGCCAGGGCTTCGGCTACCAGGCTGTCAACCCGTTCATGCAGGGCCTCGACCGACTTGGTATCGGTGCGCAGCGCATACTCCTGCTCGATCAAGCGCACATTCAGCAGCCCCTGATTGAGCGAGGACATGCCCTTGAGCCCCACAAAACGCTGGCCAACACTTTGCAGGGACCACACACCAATCGCCGCCACCAGTGCAGTCAACAGCAATACCAGGGCAAACCCCAGCCCCAGCTTCCTCGCCAGCCCAAGGTTGGCAAATCGTCGTTGCACGGCCGAAATCATTGCGCAAAGTCCTCTTGGCGTGGCGAATGCCAGCATGCCGGGTTTCCATGGGACGAGATTCGCAACCCCGGGCCCCGCAACACAAGACGTTGGCGCCACAATAATGGCAAAAAGCTACACGCCCGTCGTTTTCAGGATGGTAGAGGTCGATCCCGCAGGCCCCATGGCCTTGAACAACGCCAACGCTCGATGATCGCCGGCATAGGCCACATTGATCCGCAGCCAATCCGCGTGCTCGCCGGTAGGGCTGAACAACTCCCCGGAAGACAGCAAGACCCCCAGCCGTCTGGCCCTCGCGTGCAACATTGCCGCGCCCCCCGCCTGCGGGCGGGCCCAAACAAACATGCCGCCCGCGGGCACCGCAAAGACCTCCCACTCTTCGTCCTCCAGCACCTGCAGGGTCTTGGCCATCTCCGCGCTCAACCGCCTGCGCAGGCGTTGCAGCCATTTGCGGTAGGTGCCGTTGGCCAACAGGCTCGCCACCACCGCCTCAGCGAAGCGGGAGGTGCCGATACCAGTCAGGGTCTTGAGCTTGAGCAAACGAGTGATGAGCGCGGTACTGCCCGTGAGATAGCCCACCCGTAGCGCGCTGCTCAGGGTCTTGGAAAAACTCGAGACGTAAATCACCCGATCATCATGGGGTAGCGCCGCCAGCCGGACACACGAGGCGTGTTGCAGGTCGCCATAGACATCTTCCTCGACAATCAGGAAGTCCCGGCTATGGGCCAGATGCAACAGACGTTCGGCCACCGCCAGCGAAAGGCTGGTGCCGGTCGGGTTGTGGTAAAGGCTATGGATGAACAGGCACTTTGGACGGTGGGTCACCAGCAGCGCTTCCAGGGCCTGGATGTCCGGGCCACTGCGGGCCCTGGGAACCTCCAGCATCGTGACACCGTGGAAAGCCAACTGACGATAAAGGTTGCCGTAGCCAGGGGTTTCAACCACCACCATATCGCCAGCCTTGAGCAAGGTGCGTATCAACAAGTCCTGCGCATGGCTGGCGCCGTGGGTGGTGAGGATCCGCTCGGCAGTGGTGCTCACCTGGATCTGCGTCAGGCGCTTGTGCAATTGTTCGCGCAACGCCGGCAGCCCGAGAGGGGTGCTGTAACTGAAGACGCCAGCGGTGTCGGTACGGCTGATTTCGCGGATGGCGTAACTGATGTCATCGCTTTCACGCCAGGCATCCGGAAGCCAGCCACACCCCAGCTTCAACTCACCCAACTGGTTATCGGTAAAGGCCCCCCACCGGCGCTCCGCCCCTTCATACCACTGGTATTCCCCCAGGGGAGTGCTGGCAACCGGTTGCGCGGCGATCACAAACCCCGAGCCGGCCCTTGAGGCCAGCACCCCTTCGGCCACCATTCGCTCAAGGGCCTCGATCACACTGGATTGACTGAGCAGGTTGTCATGGGCCAGTTGCCGGATGGAAGGCAGGCGCGTCCCGGGGCTGACCCCACTCTCCCGAATCCATGCGGCAATGGCGCTGACAATTTGCTGAACCACCGGTACCGGGGCCTGCCGATTGATCCCTAAATCCATGAGCCACCCCCTTCAACTGTTTGGCATTTAACTCAAAACAGTTAAGCACAGAAGGTCAGGGTCGCCCTGTTCATAAATTTATTAAATTATTGATTTTATTGGATTATTTACCTAGTGAAACACAATGACCGAGGGCATCTTGCCACCTACGGAAACGCCCCACAGCCCTTAAAATCACTTTCTCAGCGGTACGCCGCCGCAGGTCCTAGATAGCCGTGGCACCACCGTCCACCGCCAATGCATGCCCCGTGGTGAACGCGGCGCCATCGCTGCACAGATACAGCACTGCACTGGCGATTTCCTCGACGGTGCCAATGCGCCCGACCGGATGCATGGCGGCGGCAAACTCGGCCTTGCGCGGATCGGCTTCATAGGCGCGGCGGAACATATCGGTGTCGATCACTGCCGGGCACACCGCGTTGACGCGGATTTTCTTTTTCGCATACTCGATGGCCGCCGACTTGGTCAGGCCAATCACCGCATGCTTGGATGCGGCATAAATACTCATCTTCGGCGCAGCGCCCAACCCTGCAACCGACGCGGTATTGACGATGGCCCCACCGCCCTGAGCCAGCAGCAACGGCAACTGATACTTCATGCACAACCACACGCCCTTGACGTTGACGCCCATGATGGCGTCGAACTCATCCAGGGTGCCATCAGCCAGCTTGCCCTGTTCAATCTCGATGCCGGCATTGTTGAACGCGTAGTCCAGGCGGCCATAGCTGTGCAGTACCTGCTGCATTAGTTGTTGCACATCAGCCTCCAGGGTCACATTACAGCGCACGAACAGCGCCTCGCCGCCTGCCTCGCGGATCAACGCGACCGTGCCCTCGCCGCCCGCTACATCGAGGTCGGCGACCACAACTTTCAAGCCTTCTGCGGCGAATGCCACGGCCGTGGCGCGGCCAATACCGTTGGCGGCACCGGTGACCAGGGCAACCTGGCCGGAAAACGTCATGCTCATTGCTTATATCCTTGGATGAATGCCCGTGGGCCCAGCATAGCCAGGGCCCGGCACCGCGCGTCAGCACTATCAGAAGGCCAGTTGAGCCCCCATGCGTAGCAGTGATAAGCCTGCCGTGCCCACTATCAAGCCAGCCTATCGACGGGCATTCGCAGCGATCAGCCGAACTTGCTCCCGGCGCCTGGAAGGTCTATCACTTGAGGCTCATTTACCCAGAGTCCTTGCCATGACTGCCCAGACCAACCGCCAATTCCTGCTTGCCAAACGCCCGGTCGGCGCGGCCACGCGGGACACCTTTACCTATCAGGAAGTACCGGTGGGCAACCTGGCGGATGGCCAGGTGCTGGTGCGCAACGAATACCTGTCCCTCGACCCGGCCATGCGTGGCTGGATGAATGAAGGCAAGTCCTACATCCCGCCGGTGGGCATTGGTGAAGTCATGCGCGCATTGGGCGTAGGCCAGGTCATTGCCTCGAACAATCCGAAATTCGCCGTCGGCGATTACGTCAACGGTGCCTTGGGCGTGCAGGATTACTTCCTCGGCGAGCCGCGTGGGTTCTACAAGGTCGACCCGAAACTGGCGCCCCTGCCGCGCTATCTGTCTGCGCTGGGCATGACCGGCATGACCGCCTACTTCGCGCTGCTCGACACCGGCGCGCCCAAGGCCGGCGATACCGTAGTGATTTCCGGGGCCGCCGGTGCCGTGGGCAGCATTGCCGGGCAGATCGCCAAGATCAAGGGTTGCCACGTGGTGGGGATTGCCGGCGGCGCCGACAAGTGCAAGTTTTTGCTGGATGAACTGGGGTTCGACGCGGCCATCGACTACAAGCACGAAGACGTGCCGGCCGCCCTCAAGCGCGAATGCCCAAAAGGCGTGGACGTCTATTTCGATAACGTTGGCGGCGACATCCTCGACGCCGTGCTCAGCCGCCTGGCGTTGAAGGCGCGGGTGGTGATTTGCGGAGCCATCAGCCAGTACAACAATAAGGAAGCCGTGAAGGGCCCCGCCAACTACCTGTCACTGCTGGTCAATCGGGCGCGCATGGAAGGGTTTGTGGTGATGGATCATGCGGCGAACTTTGCCGCCGCCGGGCAGGAAATGGCCGGCTGGATGGCCCAAGGCAAGCTCAAGAGCAAGGAGGATATTGTCGAGGGCCTGGAGACGTTCCCGGAGACGTTGATGAAGCTGTTCAACGGCGAGAACTTCGGCAAGTTGGTGCTGAAGGTCAACTGACACCCCAAACCAATGTAGGAGCTGGCTTGCCTGCGATGCAGACACCTCGGTTTTTCAGTAACCACGAGGTGATGCTATCGCAGGCAAGCCAGCTCCTACGTGTTTAGCCCAAGGGCATCAGGCGATTTCGGCGACCACAGCGGCCAAGGCCTTGGCCGGGTCAGCCGCCTGGCTGATCGGGCGACCAATCACCAGGTAATCAGAACCCGCATCCAGCGCCTGGCGTGGCGTGAGGATACGGCGCTGGTCGTCCTGGGCGCTGCCTGCCGGACGAATCCCCGGCGTCACCAACTGCAGCGCCGGATGGGCGGCCTTCAACGCCTGAGCTTCCAGCGCCGAGCAGACCAGGCCATCGAGGCCGGCCTTCTGCGCCAGGGCAGCCAAGCGCAGCACTTGTTCCTGGGGCTCGATATCCAGGCCGATGCCGGCCAGGTCTTCACGCTCCATGCTGGTCAGCACGGTCACACCGATCAGCAACGGCTTGGGACCGCTGCGCTGCTCCAGCACCTCACGGCACGCAGCCATCATGCGCAGGCCGCCGGAGCAGTGGACGTTGACCATCCACACGCCCATCTCGGCGGCGGCCTTGACCGCCATCGCGGTGGTGTTGGGGATATCGTGGAATTTCAGGTCGAGGAACACCTCGAAGCCCTTGTCACGCAGGGTGCCGACGATTTCTGCTGCGCAGCTGGTGAACAGTTCCTTGCCGACCTTGACGCGGCAGAGCTTGGGATCCAACTGGTCAGCCAGCTTCAGTGCGGCGTCACGGGTGGGGTAATCCAGGGCGACGATGATAGGAGTCTGGCAGACGGACATTGGAATGGGCTCTCAGGCAAGTCGAAATCGGCGCGGATTGTAGCGCAAGCAGCGGCTTTGCGGGATCCGATGATCGGTAAATCCTCGGCAAGCGCCTATTTTCCTGGAATAACCGGCTAATATTTCAAAGTCGATACATTCACGACACGCCTACAACATGCCCCGGCAGTAGCCTTGCCCGCACGGCCCGACACGGCGCCTATGCTCACGCAATTACCCCGCTGCGGCCCTTGGGCCTGACGGCCAACCTGGCAGATGATCGCACCATGCATACCCCTTCCGCCCTGCCCCATGAACTTGCCAGCGAGGACAAACGCTGGAACACCCGCGCGTTGATCGTCGACGACGATGTGCCGATCCGCGAACTGCTGATTGATTACCTGGCCCGCTTCAACATCCTCGCCAGCGGTGTGACCGACGGCGCCGCCATGCGCCTGGCCATGCAAGCCGAGACTTTTGATGTGGTGGTGCTCGACCTGATGCTGCCCGGCGAAGATGGGTTGTCGATTTGCCGGTGGCTGCGGGCCGAATCGGATATCCCGATCCTGATGCTGACGGCTCGCTGCGAACCCACCGACCGCATTATCGGCCTGGAACTGGGGGCTGACGACTACATGTCCAAGCCGTTCGAACCGCGGGAGCTAGTGGCGCGGATCCAGACCATCCTGCGTCGGGTGCGTGATGACCGCACTGAGCAACGCACCAATATCCGCTTCGATCACTGGCGCCTCAACAGCGTGCTGCGCCAACTGGTAGCGGATGATGGCCTGGTAGTACCGCTGTCCAACGCCGAATTCCGTCTACTGTGGGTGTTCATCGAACGCCCGCGCCGAGTGCTCAGCCGTGAACAACTGCTGGATGCGGCCCGTGGACGCTCGATCGAAGCCTTTGATCGCAGCATCGACCTGCTGGTCTCGCGCCTGCGCCAGAAACTGGGAGACGACCCCAAGGCCCCGCAACTGATCAAGACCGTACGCGGCGAAGGCTACCTGTTCGACGCGCGGGACATCGGCTGATGCGCAACGCCTTCAACACCTTGTTTGGCCGCTTGTTCGGGGTGCTGCTGATAGCCATTGTGCTGGCCCATGTGCTGGCGTTCTTTTGGTTTCACCATTACGGCCCACCGCCGCCACCGCCCGTAGACGTCATGATCGAGCAGGCGGACGGCTCTTTGCAGGCTGCGCCCCAGGCCCATCGGCGGCCCTGGTTCGGCGGCCCGGTGGTGCCGCTGACGTTCCAGTTTATCTCGCTGATCATCGCCGCATGGTTCGGCGCCAAGTTGCTCAGCCGCCCGATCCAGCGCTTGAGCGCGGCCGCCGAGCGTTTGAGTGTGGACCTGCACAGCCCGCCCCTGGACGAATCCGGCCCACTTGAAGCGCGCCAGGCCGCCTCGACCTTCAACCTGATGCAGCGCCGCATCCGCGAACAGGTCAGCCAGCGCGCCCGCATGCTTGGCGCGGTTTCCCACGACCTGCGCACCCCACTTTCACGGCTCAAGCTGCGCCTGGAGCAGATCGACGATCTGCGCCTGCAGGGCCAGATGCGCCAGGACCTGGACGACATGATCGGCATGCTCGACGCCACCTTGAGCTACCTGCACGAACAACGCACTGGCGAAAGCCGGCAGTGGCTGGACGTGCAGGCACTTGTGCAGTCCCTGAGCGAAAACGCCCAGGACCAGGGTGCGGACGTGCAGTGCCAGGGCCACAGCACGCCGCTGCAAGTACAGCCCATGGCCTTGCGTTCGTGCCTGAACAACCTGATCGACAACGCCCTGCGCTATGCCGGTACGGCACGCATCGAACTGCAGGACAGCCCCCAGGCGTTGGTGATCCGGGTAATCGACCATGGCCCGGGGATTGCTGCCGAACAACGCGAGGCGGTATTCGAACCGTTTTTCCGCCTGGAAGGCTCACGCAATCGCAATTCCGGGGGCGTGGGGCTGGGCATGACCATTGCCAAGGAGGCGGTGGAGCGGTTGGGCGGCCGGCTACATCTGGAGGAAACACCGGGGGGCGGACTGACGGCGGTGCTTTGGCTACCCAGAAGCCAGTCTCTATAAGGGATTGCGTATGTTTACCGCTTTGATAAAGGCTTCATCTAACGTAGTTGCACCGTAATGGCTCATAAAGTTCACAGCGTTAGTAAAATGGTTAAACCGTTGCTGAGCAATCATGTAAAAATCGTCACAACCACTGGCCACCTCCTCAACGTTGTGCGAAGAGACCAAAATTGCCGCCCCTTCGTTTGCAGCACCTCGTAAACACTTCCATATGTGATATCGAAACTCCGGATCAACACCCGCCGTAGGCTCATCAAGAATCACAAAATCCGCCGCAACAGACAGCAAAGACAAAGTAAAAAACCAGCGCTTTTCACCATAACTGCAAAGAGATGATTTTTTATCCCATATACTTAAGTAACGCTCGACTAAAGCCGGGCTCCACAACTCCAGCTTCTCGAGAGAATCTTTTTTAGTCATTTTTTTCTCGGAGCAAAACAGAGCAATCATTTTAAAAATATCAGACATACGAAATACAGCAGGCGTCGAAATCACCTACGACAAATAAACCCGGCTCGAAAACTCATCCGCAATCGCACCACTATCAACCTTCCTTAAATTACAAACAATATCAAAAAAAGTAGTTTTACCCGAACCATTCGGCCCTAGAAGCCCTGAAATCGAGCCGGACTCGACTTTCAGCGATGCATCTTTAAATACGGTATGGTTCGCATACTTAAAGCCGATAGCTTGCGCAGAAAACCTTCTCATCAGTAGCGACTCCAAACGGGTGTCACAAGCAAAAATCGGACAGAAATCAAAAAAACCACTATATACAATATAACTATAACAGCGACTAACAAACCCAACTGAGCAACCCCCTCCACCATTATTCTATTCGCCCACCACAGCGGATTAAAAAAACTGACAACCGTCATCAACGGCAGAGACGAGTTCATACCCGCCACACCGACTACCAGCATGGCAAATGACACAACAGAAAATAATGTATTTGTATTCTGGAAATTAATCGGGATCAACGTCAATAACAGAGAGAGTATAGAAAATAGAACAAAGCATATATAAAACCTGACAAGCACAATATAAAACTCCATGAGGCTCACCGGACCAAAAACAATATGGGTGATCAAATAAAAAACAGCACAATACATCACAGACATAAATGAATAAGCGATAAATTGCCCCACCATGAAAATCACTTTTGTACGAAAGGTATAAATAAACGACCTAACAAACCCGCTCTCCCTGCGCCCGACAATATAAAATGCAAAGCCAAACAATGCGACACTGGAAGCCACATAAGCATAAAACCAAGACGTGCTGGATAAATAGTCGTTTGATGCTGAATAAGTGAGACCTCTCGAATAGCTCAACAAATAAAAAACCACTCCGGGAGACACAACAATCCAGAACAACGCAAGGGGCTCCTTGACTTGCTCTTTTATTAAGAGCACTGCCAACGACAAGGACTTTGACATTAAGTTATCGCACATAGTTATTTACCTCAAGGAAATGGCACCATTACCCTCAACCTATCCCGCACGATAGAACCCTTGAATGTTTCACTGTATTTGTTAACGATATTTATTCCCTGTGCATTATTCATATGCATAAACAGATCTGGTGAAATATACTTACTAAAAACGCATCGAACACCCTCTACGGCAGAGACACTAGAATACAAATATCCTGTAATTTTTTCGCTATTTAGCGCTGAGCGCAGGCCTAAAAAACTAAACTCATGCTCAGAAACACTATTGCTTAGCGGAGAAACAAGCACATCTGTAATTTCTAGGTAGGTCGCATCTTGGAGTGCAGTTCGGGTTCGGTTGCGTCCCCTCCACTGCCACCGCATCCACCCGCACTGCCAGAGGCTCCAGCAGCACAAGAGAGTGAATCAAATCCAAAATCATCACTGAAGCTAAAAACAGTTTCGCCCAAGCTTTCACTTTTCATTTTGATTCTCCAAACTTTTGGAATGCCGATCACTATCACCCGGTATAGGGTGATAAAACCAAGCTAGTTCTTTTTGAGCGGAACTCAAATATTGAAAAACCAGACTGTGGGAATTTACTTATTTAAATATAAATAAATTCCCACATAAAAATCAGAATCTTCCGCCCCCCATAAAACCCAATTACCGAAAGCTAAAAAAATACTTTTAATAATTAATAATTTGTCTAACCCTTCAGCCTTACAGATTCCACCCCACGAACCTTAATATTTTTAGGAAGTAATAAGAGATCTCGTAAAGCCCACAAATAGAAACCGACAAGCGGTATCACCAAGCGCCGTTTCACTAACAGCACTAGATGCTAGAAAACAGTCATTACATTAAGTTGTGCAGCGTAGGAAGCATGCTAAAACGGCAGAGTTTTCGTAGGAAATGGCAGTTTCTGGGGGGGCGGTGAAGCGCGAGACGAGGATAATTTCATTTACTGGCTAGCTTTCAAATCGAACCATTGATCAGTTCCCGATAATATTGCTCCAGACACGTAAAGCCTTTTGTCGTGAAACGCTTGAGCGGTGGGTTAACAGCGGAAATGTCGCTATCCATGACCTCGTCGTAACTGCCAAACCCAACCTGCAGTGAGCCGGCTGTTGGGACAAGGAGGTTTGTCCCCTCGCCACAACTAGTAGGCGCGTCACTACAGATGGGCGCGTATCAGGGCTAGCCCACCTTGTCTTCCCGGCGAACCTGCGCCTGGCTCGCACTCCAATCCGTCAACAGGCTGTACGCCACCGCCAGCAATGTCGGCCCGATAAACAAGCCGATAAAGCCAAACGCAATTAACCCGCCAAATACCCCCAGCAACACGATCACCAGTGGCAGGTTACCACCGCGGCTGATCAGGTACGGTTTGAGCACGTTGTCCACGCCGCTGATGATGAACGTGCCCCAGACGCCGAGGAACACCGCGTAGGTGTAGTCGCCCTTCCACACCAGCCAGGCGGTGGCCGGGATCCAGACGAGCGGCGGGCCCATGGGGATCAGGCTCAGCAGGAAGGTGACGATACCCAGTACCAGCGCCCCGGGCACCCCGGCGATCAGGAAGCCGATCAGTGCCAGCAATGCCTGGGCGGCGGCGGTGCCGATCACGCCGTTAACCACCCGCTGGACCGTGCCGGCCACCAGGTCGATGTAGTAACCGGCACGCTCACCAATCAAGCGTTCCAGCAGGCGGTGGACGAACATCGCCAGGCGCGGCCCGTCGCGGTAGAAAAAGAACACGAACACCAGGCTCAGGGTCAGTTCCAGGATGCCGCCGCCGATCTGCGCACTACGGGCCAGCAACCAGTTGCCGACCTGCCCCAGGTACGGCTTGATCGTGACCATCAAGGCCGCGCCCTGTTGGTCGATGCTGTCCCACATGCCCACCAGCCGCTCCCCGACAAAGGGGATCGACCCCAGCCAGGTGGGTGCTTCGGGCAAGCCATCGACCTGCACATCCTTGATCAGCGCCACGGCGTCGCGCACATGGTCGGCCAGGTTGAAGCCCAGCCACACCAGCGGCACTGCCACCAGCAACATCCAGCCCAGGGTCAGGATCCCCGCTGCCAGTGACTCGCGCCCACCCAGGGCACGGGTCAACAGGCGCATCAGCGGCCAACTGGCAAACGCCAGCACCGCGCCCCAGAACAGCGCCGACCAGAACGGCGCCATCACCCAGAAACTGGCACCAAACAGCACCAGGAGCAGGATCTGCACCAGCAGGCGATCATTGTTGAGCATGTGGTTTCTCGAAAAGAAGTCTGTTGAGGGAGAGCTTAGGCGAACGGCGCGGGTCCGTTCGCCCTGGAACGATCAGCGGATAACTTGCAGGTGCAGGCCCTTGGCCTCACCCGTGCCGGTTTCCAATCGCGCCGCACGCACGCCCTTGTCGATCAGGCCCTGGCGCCAGGCTTCGGCGTCAGGCCCGCTCACACTGACCCGCAAGGTGGTATCGAGGTTCAATCCACGGGAAATCAGGGTCAACCACGTTGCGTCGGGTTCTGCCCCCAGCAAGGGGAAATCCAGGTCGCCGGTGCTTTTCAATTCGCGCAGCAGGGTGGCCGAGGTGGGTAGTAATTGCCCCAGGGGCGCGCTGGCGTCCATTTGTTCCACATGCAGGTAAGCGCGACGGTTGCCGCGGGTAATGCCGTAGAGCGCTACCAGGGAGTTGTCCTGGGGGGCTGCCAGGCGCAGCAACAGGAACTCCTGCTGGCCATCGGCGCCAACCAGTTTGGAGTTGCCCAGCACCTCGTTGGCCCACAAGCTGCTTTCGCCACAATCGCGGGCCTGGCACCAGAACAGCAACTGCGCGCCTTGCTCTTGCAACGCCTCGCGCGTGGATTTGAAGGCCGCGCTGGAGCTGTGCTCGGCGGGCAGTTCATAGGTGATGGCTGTCACTTGGCCCCGCGCCGTGGCCTGGCCTTCGTAGCGCAACTGGCCGCTGATCTTGCGGATCGCGCCCATGGGGTAGATGCGTTCTTTTTCTTCGGCGGGACGGTAGTCGACAATCTGCGAATCCACCTGTCGAGCCACGCTGGGCAGATCCTGGCTTCCCGGCAGATCAGCAGCGAAAACCAACGGGCTGATGCAGCACAGCCCAAGCACACGGATAATTCCCTTGGCACTACTCATCGGATCGGTGCGCCTTGGCCGGTGGATGCCTTCGCGATATTCGGATTGTTCATGGTTGACTCCCTTTCAATCCGCCCAGCCTCGACAGTTGCCCCCGCCAAGTCAAGGCGCGGTGAAGAAGCGATTGAAACAGTCTGCAACAAGAGCCGCCCCCGACTCGTCGTTCAGGTGCAAATGATGGCCACCTGCAAGGGTGGTTACCGCGAAAGGAAGCTGGGAAAGCAGCTCGGGATGTTTGGCCAGCATGCCCTCTTGCGCCACCACCAACTGTGCGGGACAGGCCACCCGGCGCACGAAGGCCATGGCCTGTTCTTCCGTCAGGCGCATCGGCGATGCCAGGGTCAAGCGACTGTCGCTGCGCCAGGTGTAGCCGCCCGGCACCGGCATCAAGCCGCGCTGGGCCAGGAGTTCCGCGGCTTCACGGCTGACTGCGACCACGCCCTTCATCCGCGCCTCCACCGCGCGGTCAAGGGTGCCGTACACCGGTTTACGTTTGTCTTGCAGGTTGATTTGCGCCTGCAACGCCATGCCCATGCGTTCGGCGGCATTCTCGCCGGTTGCGGTCGGCGGGATCACACCGTCGATCAACCCCAAGTGCGTCACACGCTCTGGCAAGGCCCCGGCCAACACCGTGGAGACAATCGCCCCGAGGGAGTGACCAAGTAATGCAAAACGTTTCCAGCCCAGTTGCTCGGCCACCTGCAACACATCAAACACGTAATCCCACACGGCATAACCTGCCCCGGCCGGGCGGTGGGCCGAGTGGCCGTGACCGGCCATGTCCAGGGCGACAATGCGCAAACCCTGCAGTTTGGGCGCCAGGCGCGCGAAGCTGTTGGCGTTATCCAGCCAGCCATGCAGGGCGATCACCGGCAGACCATCTTCGGGGCCGAACAGATGGGCCGCCAGCTCGATATGCGGCAGGCTCAGGCGGACTTCTTCGACGGGTGCGGTCATGCGCAACTGCGCTCACGCGCGCGGGCTTCCCAGCGGGTAAACAGGTTCTTGATCAAGGTCGCGGTGTCCTGCGGGCGTTCAAGGGGAAACATGTGCCCGCCAGGCATGGTCAGCATCTCACCCATGGGCAGGCGCGCGACGCCGCTGGCGTGATGGCGCATCACCACCCGGCTCTGCCGGCCGCGTACCACGGCCAGTGGCACTTTCAATTGGCGGGTCTGGCCGGGGCTGGTGTGCGGCACGCCCCGGTAGATGCTGATTTCCGTTGCCGGGTCGAAGCGCAGGCGCAGGCGATCGCCCACCTGGTGCAAACCGTGCTGCAAATAGGCCTCCAGGCATTCCGGGTCAAAGCCGCGGAACAGCGTCTTGCCGGAAAAGTACTGGCGGGCGGCATCCAGGTCGCTGAACTCTTCGCGCCGGCCCAGGGTGCGACCGGCGGGGGTCAAGCGGTCAATCAGGCCAAAGCGCTTGGCCGCGCGAATCACCCAGCGGTCAGCCAGGGTCAGCACCGGCGAGTCGAGCATCACCACCCCGCGATACAGCTGCGGGCAGCGCAGGGCGGCGTGCAAATGCAACACGCCGCCCAGTGAATGGCCGACGCCCCACACCGGCTCCGGTTGCTGCTCCAGGTGATGGATCAGTTCGTCCACCAGGTTCTGCCAGTTGTCATCCACCGGAAACCGCGGGTCGTGGCCGTGCTGCGACAGGTGCGCCACCGCGTACTCCGGCGCCAGGGCATCGAACAACTTGCCGTAGGTCGCCGAAGGAAAGCCATTGGCATGAGTGAAAAACACATGTTGCGACATAGCCTGCCCATCTTCAAAAACAGAAATCGATTGTCCCCACGCCTGGCCGCTACAGCAATGACTGTAACTGCCAGGAATGATGTCACTCACGCCACGCCTATCGTACCGGCGGGGTCTCGCCCAGCGGCACCACGGCCATGGTCAGGCGCGACACGCAACTGGCCTTGCCCTCGTCACTGGTCAGGCGAATGTCCCAGACATGGGTAGTGCGCCCGATATGGATCGCCCGGGCCACCGCCGTCACCCGCCCGGAACGCAGGCCGCGCAGGTGGTTGGCGTTGATTTCCAGGCCCACGCAATAGAACTTGGCGGGGTCTATGCACAAGTAGCTGGCCACGGAGCCCACCGTTTCGGCCAACACCACCGAGGCCCCGCCGTGCAGCAGCCCATAGGGTTGATGGGTGCGATGGTCGACCACCATGCTCGCGGTCAGGGACTGGTCGTCGAAGCTCTCGAAGCGAATATCCAGCACTTCACCAATGGTGTTTTTCTGTCTGGCATTGATTTGCTCGATATCGGGAACGGTGCGCCACAGGCTCATTGCAGTGTCCTTCTTGATTTTATTGAATGCTCAATCCTGCCACAGCACCGCCTCGGAGCGCGCGCTCCAGGCCTGGAACTGTGGGCCGTAGGTTGACTCGATAATGTTGCGTTTGATCTTCAGGGTCGGCGTCAGAAAGCCGTTTTCCACCGCCCAACTGTCCTTCACCACCACCAGTTGACGCAAGCGCTCGTGTTTATCCAGCACCTGGTTAACCTCTTCCAGCAAGCGTTCCAGGCTGGCGTGCAAGGATTGCCGGGCCTCGCCGGCGGCCTCCTGCTGGCCCACCGCAGACAGCACGCACAAGCCCATCGGCGCGCTCAGGCCATCGCCAACCACGCACACCTGTTCGATACGCCCGTGCTCTGCCAGGCGGTTTTCGATGGGTGCCGGCGCGACGTACTTGCCCTTGCTGGTCTTGAAGATTTCCTTGAGGCGCCCGGTCAGGCGCAAACGGCCTTCGGTATCCTGCTCGCCCTTGTCGCCGGTACGCAGAAAACCGTCCTCGGTGAGGGTCTCGGCGGTCTTCTGTGGGTCCTTGAAGTAACCGAGCATGGTCGCGCCGCTACGCACCTGGACCTCTCCGACCGGGTCGATGCGCACCTCTACGTCCGGGCACGGCAAGCCGATCCAACCGATCTTCTGCTGGCCGGGACGACAGACATGGGAATAGCCACAGCTTTCGGTCATGCCATACACCTCCAGCACATCCAGGCCCAGGCGCTGGTACCAGCGCAGGAGCGCCTCGGGTACCGGTGCGGCCCCAGACAGGGCTACCCGCACCGCGTCCAGCCCAAGGCCGGCAAGGACTTTGCGGCCGACACGCTTGCCGACAAACGGCAGGCGCAGCAGCAGGTCCAGGCGTTTTTCCGGGATTTTGCCGTACACGCCCATCTGGAATTTGGTCCAGATCCGCGGCACACCAAACAACGCCGTGGGCCGGGCGCGTTGCAGGTCGGTAAGGAAGGTGTCGAGGCTTTCGGCGAAAAACACCGTTTGCCCGGTATAGATCGCGGCCATCTCGACAAACATGCGCTCGGCCACATGGCACAGTGGCAAGTAGGACAGCAGGCGATCACCCTCCCCCAGGCCGAACAACTCGGTGCCCCGGGTCGCGGCAAACGCCAGGCCGCCGAAGGTGTGCATCACGCCTTTGGGCAGACCCGTGGTACCGGAGGTGTAGATGATGGTGGCCAGGTCTGTCGCCGCAGGTGCGGGGTCATCCTGAATCGGCGAACTGGCTTGCAGGTCGGCCCAGGTGAAGTCGAATTCGCCCTTGGGGCACAAAGGCAGGCTGATGGTCGCCAGCCCAGGCTTGATGCCCGGCGCCATGGCAGGCCAGTCGTCAAGCTTGCCGATAAACACCAGCGCCGCCTCGGAATGTTCCAGCACATGGGCTACGGAGTCGGCGGTAAGGTTGGGATACAGCGGCACGGAGACATGCCCGGCCATCCAGATCGCCAGGTCGGCGATGATCCAGTGCGCGCAGTTCTTCGAGATCAGGGCAATGTGCGAACCCTGGGGCAGTTCCCGCGCGCGCAGCCAATGGGCGGCACAACGGGCCTGGTGACCGGCTTCGCCCCAGGTGAGGGTCTGCACCTCGCCACCGCCAATGGGCTGGACCAGGAAGCGCTGGCGCGGATGGCGCGCCTCACGTTCAAAGAAAACCTGCAGCGGCAAACGAAAAGCGACAGACATGGGACGCGCTCCTGTGTGTTCCGATGGTAGCCAACCAAGCACTTGCTTGGTGGACTATTCCATGCACAAAGGAGCACTGCAAGTTCCTTGCTGACACAACACAAATAAGTGTGGGAGCGGGCTTGCTCGCGAATGCGCAGTGTCAGCCAATATATTCATTGACTGATACACCGTATTCGCGAGCAAGCCCGCTCCCACCGTTGATTGTGTTGTGCCTGAACAATCAGGGGTTTTTGACGCTATTGAGGCTCATCAGCCCCGCCAGCGGAAAATCCCCTTCCAGCTCTGCCAGGCTGGCGGTGTGCATCGGTTGGGGCTGGCGCTGGTGCCCGTGCTGCAGAAAACTGATCAGGTTGCCCACCAACGGTTGATGGCTGACCAGCAGCACATTGTCATCGGTATCGAGTTTTTCCAGCACTTGCAGGGGGTTGCCGTCTGGCGTCAGCCACGGCACCGTGCGGATCTCTGGCGTAAAGCCCAACGCTTCGCGCACCAGTTGCGCGGTCTGTTGTGCCCGCACATAAGGGCTGGCGATGATCGCGCTGATGGGCTGGCCGATCAGGTGTGCGGCACTGTGCAGCACCTCCTGGCGACCATGCTCGGTCAGGTTGCGTTGGGCATCGCTGGAAGCATGGGACTCGGCTTCACCGTGGCGCAGCACCCACAACTTCATAGCTTGGGCTCTTCATCGCGCACCGGGTGCGGGGCCGGCGGCACGCTGTGGGCGGCCTCTCCCTCCGGGGCGCGCGGGGTTGGCCAATCGGCGAAGGGCCAGGGTTTCTGCTCGCTGTGGAAGCTGCCAAAACGGCCAATCTGCGCAAGGAACTGGCTGAGGCTGTCGCCAAAGTTCATCAGGCCCAGGTTCGGTGCGCCGTAGATCAGGCGGTAGATCAACTGCACCACCACCAACGCGCCGAGGATAAACTGCGCCACTTGCCAGACCAGGGCAAACACCAGCATCCACAGGATGCGCAGGACGATAGATTCATACTTGGGTGCTGCTTTGGGATCGTTCATCGCGCGTTCCTCAGTTGAAACCACTGGTGGAAATAAAGTCGACATCAGTCTTGGGTTCGGCACGCATCAGCAACTCGATGATCTGGTTCAAAGTGCGCCCTTCGAACAGGATCGCGTGCAGGCCGGCGACCAACGGCATATAGACCCCGGTTTCCTGAGCCTTGGCCTTCAGCACTTTCAGGGTATTGACCCCTTCGGCCACTTCACCCAGGCGGGTGACGGCATCTTCCAGGCTCAAACCCTGGCCCAGGGCAAAGCCCACCTGGTAGTTGCGGCTTTTCGGCGACGAACAGGTGACGATCAGGTCGCCCACCCCGGCCAGGCCAAGGAAGGTCATGGGGTTGGCACCCTGGTTGACCGCAAAGCGGGTCATTTCCGCCAGCGCGCGGGTGATCAGCATGCTCTTGGTGTTTTCCCCCATGCCCAGGGCCACCGCCATGCCGGCAATAATGGCGTAGACGTTTTTCAACGCGCCGCCCAGTTCCACGCCAAAGCGGTCGGCACTGGCGTAGACGCGGAAGGTCCGGCCATGCAGCACGGCCTGTACCTGTTCGCACAGCGCCTCGTCTTCACTGGCGACCACGGTCGCGGTCAGGGCATGCTCGGCCACTTCCCGCGCCAGGTTCGGCCCGGAGAGCACACCGATGCGGGCCTGGGGCGCGATGTCCGCGAGGATTTCGCTCATCAGCTTGAAGGTCTGGGCCTCGATGCCTTTGGTCAGGCTGACCAGCATCTTGCCCGCCAGCCGTTCGGCATGGGGCGCCAGCACCGAGCGCAAAGCGCTGGAGGGCAACGCGACGAAGCACAGGTCGCAATCATCCAGGGTGGCCTGTAGGTCCGTGACCGGCGTAACGGCCGGATGAATCTTGATGCCCTTGAGGTAACGGGGGTTTTCGCGGTTGACCCGGATGGCCTCGGCCTGTTCAGGATCGCGCATCCACTGACGCACCTGATGGCCGTTTTCGGCCAGCAGATTAGCCACGGCGGTACCAAAACTTCCGCCTCCCAGGACCGCAATTGGGCGCTGTTCAGTCATATGCAATCCGTTAATCCATAGCAGTGGCGATGGCGGCATTATACGGGCCGGCCCGATGGCGGCCAGCCCTTCCGTAATTTCCCGCGATTGTCGGAAAATGGCCGAATAGACCACAGTAATTGCGATAGCGCCGACTGGCAAAAGCGCCCGCCTCAGTTAACATGGGCGGCTATCCGCAATTATCAAGGCCGTTCCGTGTATTTGGGCCCTCCTCCTCGTTCATCTCTGTTGCTGGCGCTGTTGGTCAGCACGCCGTTGCTGGCCGACGATCTGTTCCTCGACAACCAGCCGCTGCCCCAAGTCCTCACGGCGACCCGACTCAAGCAGTCGGCCGCCGCGGTGCCTGGCAGCATGACGGTGATCGACAGCGAGCTGATCAAGGCCAGCGGCGCACGAGATATCGCCGAGTTGCTGCGCCTGGTGCCCGGGATGATGGTGGGCTACACCTCGGGCAACCAGGCTGCCGTCAATTATCACGGCACCAACGCCAGCGAAGCCCGGCGCATGCAGGTGCTGATCGATGGCCGCTCGGTGTACCGCGCCGGCCTCGCCACTGTGGACTGGAGCGATATTCCGGTAGCCATGGAGGATATCGAGCGAATCGAGGTGTTCCGTGGGCCCAATACCGTCAGCTACGGGGCCAATTCGCTGATGGCTGTGGTCAATATCCTCACCCGCTCGCCGGCCAACAGCCTGGGCACGCGGATGAAAATGACCCGGGGCGAGCGCGGGATCAACGACTGGTATGCCAGCCAGGGCCTGGGCTGGGACACCGGCAACCTGCGGCTATCGCTGTCCGGGCAACAGGACGACGGCTTTGACAGCGACCGCGTGGGCGCCGATTACCGCGATAGCCGGCGCCTCAACCGCTTCAGCCTGAAGGTCAGCCAGACCCTCGACCAGCAGCAGAGCATCGACTGGCAAATCAACGCCAAGGAAGGGACCAACCAGCGGCCCTATACCTACAAGCCGGTGTTTGCCGGGATTACCGATGGTGGCAATGATTCCGACGTCAGCGCCAAGGACTACGCCGCATCCCTGCGCTGGAACTTCGATTTCAACCCCGACCATAGCCTGTATGTCCAGGGTTCGGCACAGCAATGGGATCGCCGCCAGGTCTGGACGGCCTGTGATGCCAAGGTCTCGTTCAGCCCGGAGTTGACGCAACTGTGGCAAATGAACCCCAACTACGCTGAAAAGTTGGCGCGGCATATGAAGGACTATGAAAACGGTAGGCCCCCGCAAGGCTCCGCAGCAGAGCAGGCGCTGGCCGAAGAAGTCCTGAAACAATGGAATAACGGCGGCAAGGAAAGTGTCTGCGGCAACATCGACCAAAGCACCAAGGAAAGCCGCTACGACCTGGAAGTCCAGGACACCCTGAGCCTGTCCGACAGCCTGCGCCTGGTCAGCGGCATGAATTACCGCTACGACCGCGCCGACTCCGACACCTACTTCAATGGCCGGCTGGACGACACCACCTGGCGCCTGTTCGGCCACCTGGAATGGCGCGCCAGCGAGCACTGGCTGTTGCAGGGTGGGGCGATGTACGAAAACACCGACCTGAGCGGCAACTCGCTGACGCCAAGGGTCGCGGTCAACTACTTGATCAACCCGCGCCACGGGTTGCGCGCGGTGTACTCCGAAGCCATCCGCTCGCCGGACATGTTCGAGAACAACGTCAACTGGAGTTATAAGGTCACGAACCTCAGCTCCCCCACCTACGGGCAGAACGTCGGCCAGTATTTCGTCAAGACCCGGGGCCCGGGCGATCTCGACAAAGAGCTGATGCGCTCCCGGGAGTTGGGCTACAACGGTTTTTTTGCCGATATCGGGCTGAACGTCGACGTCAAACTGTTCTATGACGAAATCACCGGCATGATCAGCGAGCCCTTGCGCAATAACCAATACATCGCCAGCAACAGTAACAGCTCGCGCTTTACCGGCACCGAGACCCAATTGGACTGGCACCTGAGTACCGCCGACCGCCTGCGCCTGACCTATGCTTATGTGGATGCCGACGCCAGCAACCCGCTGGACCGGCAACAGACCGCGCGCAACAGCGGTTCGGCGGGCTGGATGCGCGAATGGGGCCGTGGCTGGTCCAGTGCGCTGTTCTATTATGGCAACGATGCACTCAACCAATATCGCTTTGAACGGGTCGACATGCGGGTCGCCAAACGCATCGCCCTGGGCAAGGCCAACCTGGAGCTGGCCGGCATGCTGCAACAACGCCTCGACCACCAGCCCACCACCCAGCTCGACAATAACTACGACCAGCGCCATGTCCTCTACTTCAGTGCCGAGTTAGAGTTCTGACATGAACCCTGCCCAGTCAAGGATGAGCGCCTTCTTTGGCGCCAGGTTCTGGCGCCGCTGCCTGCTGCTTGCCAGCCTGGCATTGGCCATGCCCGCGTGGAGCGCCGAAATCCTGCTGACCGCCGCCGAGGATGGCCCCGGTGTACAGGCCTTCGCCCAGGCTCTGCGCGAGCAACGTCCTGCCGACAGCGTCACGTTCAAGGCCCTGCCAGACATGCCCGCCCCCGGCCAACTGCCGGGCAACACCCGCCTGATCCTGCTGGACCTGCCCAGCCTCGACTGGCGCCTGCAGGACACCCAGGGCCCGGCGACGCTGGTGCTGCGCATCAGCCGCCTGCAAGCCCGCGAGCGCCTGGGCAATCATGTGCCCGCCAAGATCAGCCTGTTGTGGAGCGACCCGCCGGTGGACCGGCAGCTGCGCCTGATCGCCAATATCCTGCCCCAGGCCCGGCGCATTGGCGTGCTGTACGGCAGCGATAGCGAATTCCTGCTGCCGGAGCTGCGCCAGCATGCGGCGGCCCTGGGCCTGGAAATCGTCGCCCAGCACTGGGACAACATCAACGACAGCCGCCCGCTGCTCAGCCTGTTCAAAAACAGCGATGTATTGCTAGGGCTGGATGATCCGCAGCTGTACAACCCCAAAACCGTGAAAAACCTGCTGTTGAGCAGCTACGCCAGGCAATTGCCACTGATCGGGCCCAACGCCGGCTTCGTGCGGGCCGGCAGCCTGGCCAGCACCTACAGCGACCAGGCCGACTGGCTGAATGTGCTTGACCGCCTGCTCGATCGCCCGCAGGCCGGTTGGCCGCGCTCGCTGTACCCGGATCACTTCAAAGTCGTGGGCAACCCGCAAGTGGCGCGCTCGCTGGGAATCGAACAGGTGGACGAAACCGCCGTCGCGACCCGATTGGCCGAAGGGGAGAAACACCCATGACCTTGCGTCGCCGTTGGGATATCAACACCCGTACTCAGATCATCACCCTGGGCCCGGCCCTGTTGCTGACGTTGCTTTTAATCAGCTTTTTTACCTTCGTGCGGATCCAGGATCTGCGCCAGGAACTGGACCACACCGGCCAACTGATCGCCAACCAACTGGCCCCGGCCACCGAGTACGGCGTGATTTCGGGCAACAACGACGTGCTCGACAGCCTGCTGCGGGCCACCCTGGCCACGCCCCATGTGCGCTTCCTGGAAATCCAGGACAGCGCAGAAAACATCCTGGTGTACGTCGAGCAGCCCTCGGAAAAGCACGACCGCTCGCTGTCGGTAAAGATCTTCCAGGCGCCGATCCGCCTGCAGCATATCCAGCTGGGCAACGACTTTTTCCAGGACAGCACCGCGCAACCCAAGGCGCCACGGGCCGACTATCTGGGCCGGGTGATCGTCGGCATGTCCAATGACGCCTTCAGCCAGCGCCAACAGGAAATCCTCTTCAAGGCCGCAATCCTCGCACTGTTTGCCCTGCTCTTTACCTTCCTGCTGGCACGGCGCCTGGCCGCCAGCCTGTCGCAACCGATCAGCGCCATGGGCAATGCGGTCAAGGCGATCCAGCAGGGGGACTACAAGACCCCACTGCCGATTGTCGACGACTCCGAGCTGGGCGACCTGTCACGGCATATCAACAACCTTGCCGAAGGCCTGCACCACGCCAGCCGTGAACAGCAGCAGGCCATGGCCCAATTGATCCAGACGCGGGAAGAGGCCGAGCGCGCCAACAGTGCCAAGTCCGACTTCCTGGCGATGATGAGCCACGAACTGCGCACACCGATGAACGGTGTGCTGGGCATGCTGCAATTGCTCGAAACCACGTCCATGACCGACGAGCAGACCGAGTACGCCGCACTGGCTTCGGAGTCCACCGAACACCTGCTCAAAGTCATCAACGATATCCTCGACTTCTCGCGTATCGAACGCTCAGCCCTGGAGCTTGAGCATATTCCGTTCAACCTGGTGGACCTGATCAACAGTTGCGCCCAGTCCTTCCAGCACAGCGCCATACAACGCGGGCTGGCCCTGGAATTGTCGATCCCGCCGGGCATGGACGCTTTGCGCGTACAGGGCGACCCGACGCGGATCCGCCAGATCCTGGTGAACCTGATCGGCAATGCGCTGAAGTTCACCGAGCAAGGCACGGTCAGCGTCGAGCCCAACTGGCAGACCCTGGACCATGAGCTGCTGTGGTTTACCTGCACGGTACGCGACACCGGGATTGGCATCTCGGCCGAGCGCCTGGAACTGATGTTCGACGCCTTTCAGCAGGCGGACAGCTCTATCTCCAGGCGTTACGGTGGCACCGGGCTGGGCCTGCCGATTGCCCGCACCCTGGCCGAGCGCATGGGCGGCACCTTGCGTGCCCAGAGCGAGGAAGGCCTGGGGTCGGTGTTCACCCTGGAAATCCCCTTGGCGATCTACCAGCAGAGCCTGCCACAGATCGCCCCGGACACCCAGCACAAAGCCAGCGCCGGTGAAGGCCGCCATGTGTTGCTGGTGGAGGATAATCCGGTCAACCGCACCGTGGTCGAAGCCATGCTGCGCAGCCTGGGGTTCGAGGTGAGCATCGCCACCGATGGTGCCGAAGCGATTCGCAGCGCCGAAAGCCTGATTTTCACGGCGATCCTGATGGACTGCCGGCTGCCGGTGATCGACGGCTATGAAGCGACACGCCAGATCCGCCAGTTGCCCGGCTGCGCCGACCTGCCGATCATTGCCCTGACCGCCAACGCGCTACAGGGCGATCGCGAGGCATGCCTGGCCGCAGGAATGAACGATTACCTGGCCAAGCCGTTCAAACGCACGGATTTGCAGCAAATCCTGCAACGCTGGGTGCATTAGATGGGCACCATCAGCCAACTGCGACTGGCGTGAAAGACGAAAGTGCGGCAGTCTTAGGCACCCAAGCGGGCCTATAAATAAGTCCGGTTTAAAATTTCAGTGCACAAGTGTACATTCATGTCCTTGATGCTGTGACTTTCACTACAACGCAATAGTCTACCTGTAGGCTGCCGACGTGAGGCAAGCACGCTTCAGTCGGTCGGGAAGATTTACCCGGCCCTGCCGCATGGGATTATTGAGGAGCTCGCATGACCAAACAAAACGCCTTTACCCGGGAAGACCTGCTGCGCTGCAGTCGCGGTGAGCTGTTCGGCCCAGGTAACGCGCAACTGCCCGCCCCGAATATGCTGATGGTGGATCGCATCACCCATATCAGCGAAGAGGGTGGCAAGTACGGCAAAGGTGAATTGGTCGCCGAGCTGGATATCACCCCGGACCTGTGGTTCTTCGCCTGCCATTTCGAAGGCGATCCGGTCATGCCGGGCTGCCTGGGCCTTGATGCCATGTGGCAACTGGTCGGCTTCTTCCTTGGCTGGCAAGGCCTGCCGGGCCGCGGTCGCGCCCTGGGTTCGGGCGAAGTGAAGTTCTTTGGCCAGGTCCTGCCGACCGCCAAGAAAGTCACCTACAACATTCAGATCAAGCGCGTCCTCAAGGGCAAGCTGAACCTGGCCATCGCCGATGGTTCGGTGAGCGTCGACGGTCGCGAGATCTACACCGCCGAAGGCCTTCGCGTCGGCGTGTTTACTTCCACTGACAACTTTTAAGGGTTATCCGCATGCGCCGCGTCGTTATCACTGGTCTGGGCATCGTTTCGTGCCTGGGCAATGACAAAGAGACCGTCTCCGCTAACCTGCGTGCAAGTCGCCCTGGCATCCGCTTCAACCCGGAATATGCCGAAATGGGTCTGCGTAGCCAGGTTTCCGGCTCCATCGACCTCCCCCTCGAAGAACTGATCGATCGCAAGATCTATCGCTTCGTTGGCCACGCCGCAGCTTATGCCTACCTGGCCATGAAAGACGCAATCGCCGACTCCGGCCTGAGCGACGACCAGGTATCCAACGTGCGCACCGGCCTGATCGCTGGCTCCGGCGGCGCGTCGACCTTGAACCAGATGGAAGCGCTGGACATCCTGCGCGAGAAAGGCGTCAAGCGCGTTGGCCCGTACCGCGTCACGCGGACCATGGGCAGCACCGTTTCCGCGTGCCTGGCCACTCCATTCCAGATCAAGGGCGTGAACTACTCGATCTCCTCCGCCTGCGCCACCAGTGCCCACTGCATTGGTACCGCTGTCGAGCAGATCCAGTTGGGCAAGCAAGACATCGTATTCGCCGGTGGCGGTGAAGAAGAACATTGGAGCCAGTCGTTCCTGTTCGACGCCATGGGCGCACTGTCCACCCAGTACAACGAAACCCCGGAAAAAGCCTCCCGGGCCTACGATGCCAAGCGTGACGGTTTCGTCATCGCCGGCGGCGGCGGCATGGTCGTGGTCGAGGAGCTGGAACACGCCCTGGCCCGTGGCGCGAAGATCTACGCGGAAATCGTCGGCTACGGCGCCACTTCCGACGGCTACGACATGGTTGCGCCAAGCGGCGAAGGTGCCATTCGTTGCATGCAGATGGCCATGGCCACCGTCGATACACCCATCGACTACCTGAACACCCATGGCACCTCCACTCCGGTGGGCGACTCCAAGGAAATGGAAGGCATACGTGCGGTATTCGGCGACAAGGCTCCAGCCATCAGCTCCACCAAGAGCCTGTCGGGTCACTCCCTGGGCGCTGCAGGCGTTCACGAAGCGATCTACTGCCTGCTGATGATGGAAGGCAACTTCATGGCGGGCTCGGCCAACATCGAAGAGCTGGACCCAGCCGTTGCTGATATGCCGATCCTGACCAAGACCCGTGAAGATGCCACCATCAACACGGTCATGAGCAACAGCTTCGGCTTTGGTGGCACCAATGCCACCTTGGTACTGAAACGCTGGCAGGGTAAGTAATACCCCGCAGGTTGTGCATGTGAAAACGCCCCGACTGGTTCGGGGCGTTTTTTATTGGGCGGGGTTAATGCTGGACCGTGTCGCCTTCATCGCAGGCAAGCCAGCTCCCACATTGATCGCATTCCAACGCGGTCAAATGTGGGAGCTGGCTTGCCTGCGATGGCGATCTTCAGCCCTACACCGAAAACCGCGCCACCATGCTGTTCAGGTCCACCGCCAACCGCGACAACTCATGGCTCGCCGCACTGGTCTGATTGGCCCCCGCCGATGTCTGCATCGCCAGGTCGCGGATATTCATCAGGTTGCGGTCCACTTCCCGCGCCACCGCCGCCTGCTGCTCCGACGCGCTGGCGATCACCAGGTTGCGCTCGTTGATCAGGGTGAACGCCGAGGCAATCTCCTCCAACGCTGTGCCTGCTGACTTGGCGATGTCCAGGGTCGCACGTGCCCGGCCATTACTCTGTTGCATGGAACTGACGGCCTGATCGGTGCCTTGCTGAATCCCACCGATCATCTGTTCGATTTCCCGAGTCGATTGCTGGGTGCGATGGGCCAGGGCCCGCACTTCATCGGCGACCACCGCAAAACCCCGTCCGGCCTCGCCCGCCCGCGCCGCCTCAATCGCCGCATTCAGCGCCAGCAGATTGGTCTGTTCGGCAATGGAGCGAATCACATCCAATACCTTGCTGATGCCGTACACCTTCTGCGCCAAGTCCTCGACCTGGGTGGCATTGGCGGTCACGTCGTCGGCCAGGGACTCGATCGACAACACCGTCTGGTGCACCTGCTCGCGCCCGTGCTGGGCAATGCGATCGGACTCCCGCGAGGCCTGTGAGGTGGCTACTGCGTTACTGGCCACCTCCTCCACCGCTGCGGTCATCTGGTTGACCGCCGTGGCGGCCTGTTCGATTTCCTGGCTTTGCTGGTGCAGGCCACGGGTGGCGTCTTCGGTGACACTACTGAGTTCCTCGGAAGCAGAAGCCAGTTGGTTGGAAGAGTCGGAAATGCGTCGGATCGTCTCGCGCAGGTTTTCCTGCATGCTCTTGAGCGCCTGTTGCAGGCGCGCTGGCTCGTCCTTGCCGCTGACGGTGATCTCGCCGGTCAAGTCGCCGCTGGCGACCCCCTGGGCGACCCTCACCGACTGCGCCAGTGGCAACACGATACTGCGGGTCAACAAAACGGCCAGGGCGATGGTAATCAGCGCGGTCACGGCGATCATGCCGACCACCCAGATTCGCGACTGACTGAATACCCGCTGGGCCAAGTCTGCCGCCTGGTTGGCGCTGTCCTTGTTCAGTGTGACCAGTTCGCCGAGGGTGCCGGCCAAGGCATCGGCCAGATGATTCATCTCGCCGTTGACCACCTTGATCGCCTCCTCCACCTGATTTTGCCGGGAGAACGCCATGACCTGCTCCTGGCGTTGCAGGTATTGCTGCTCCTCGACCTTGAAGCGGTCGAACAGCACTCGCTCCTGGGGCAGGACGATCAGCGCGTCATACAGCGACTGCGCGTTGTGCAGCTGCTTTTTGATATCGCTGATTTTCTGTTCATTCTGCGCCACCGCCTGCGGGTCGCGGTTGACCAGTAGACGCAAGGTCAAGGCCCGCACCCGCAGCAGGTCCTGATTCATTTCGCCGACGGCCATCACGCTGGGCAGCCAGTTGGTTTCCACCTGATCCGATTGCTCGCGCATATTGGCCATTTGCATCAAGGCGAACCCGCCCAGCACAAACACCATCAACGCCAACAATCCAAAACCCAGGCCTGCACGCGGAGCGATATTGAGACTTCTGATACTCATTGCGCTGATTCCTTTCAAGAGCGCTGCATCCACCTGCAGCGGGTTGCTCATGAAAGGTATCGGCGTCTTCGACTTTTTGCGTAAGACGAAAACGCGATATCAAAACGCCTTTATCCAACGACTCCATGACTGTAGCGATTCAGCGCACGGTAAAGCTCTTCTGTGTCAGCAAGCGGTCACCCTGGAACACCATGAATCGCCATTCGCCCGGCACCACTTCGTGGCTTTCGGTGAACTCATAGGCCATCACGTCCTGAGGCGCACCGGGCACCAGTTTCTGGGTCACTTCGAATTTGTCATGGCGCTGGCCGTCGGCCGTACGGATGCCGGGGGTGAAGTAGAGCAAGGTCAGCGGGGTATCTTCGGCGACCTTGCCCAGCAACTGGTAGCGCAGGCCAAACTTGGTGCCCAGCTTGGCGGGCACCTCGGTGGTGGCCTGGATCTGTTCGTTGCTGCGCCGCAATACGCGCTCGCCCGACTGCAGCTCGGCTTTGGGTCCTTCAAACACGCCGAATTCCACCGGGCCTTCGATACGGACTTCGGCGCTGGCCAGGCCGCTGATCATCATCAATGCCGCCAGGGCGCTTAAACGGGTGAGGTGCATAGTGGGCTCCTTGAGTGAGATGGCGGGAGCTTATGACACCGGTATGACGGGACGATGACAAACCCGATCAGCGCGCCTTGGGCAAAATCGCGAGGAAATTGTCCCGCGCAACTTTTCGCGCAACGTCTTCAGGCAAGGCATCAAGGAAAGGAGTGAAGCTACGCATTTCCTTACCCAGCTTGTTGAACCGCCCTACAACATCAGACCCCAGCATAAAGCGCTCCGGGAACCGCTCTACCAGCTCCAGCCACTCCGGCCGGGGCTTTCCCGCCTCATCCAGCAAATAGGGGTTGAGCACGCTCCAGGACAGGTCGACGTACAGGTTGGGATAGGCCTCCAGCATCCGGCTCAGGGTCGGCAGCAGGAAGTCCAGCTGCGTCTGGTGCCGGTGGATCTCCATGCTGGTGCCGGCATGGGCCCAGATAAACCGGGTGTGCGGATGATTGCGCAGCGGCTCTTCGATCTCTGCCAGATACAGAGGATTGCGCTCGCGCTTGGAGGTGATGTTGGAATGCACCAGCACCGGCAGGTCATTCTCGGCGGCCAGGTGATAAATCCGCGTCATGGCCTCGTTATTGGCCCGTGGCGTGTCGCCGGAGGTCAGTGCCGTTAGATCATCGTGGCGGGTGAAGACTTCACCGATGCCCTGCCACAGCCCTGGATTGAGGTCGAGCATGCGCTGGATATGGGCCTCGGAGTTCTTGTCGTTAGGGTTGAAGCCGCTGAGGAACGGATGGAAATGCTGGCGCTGTTCGGCGGTCAGCTTGTTGACCGCAGCGGCCACGATCACATCGGTGGCGCTGTACCAATAGGCATCCGCGTCATCACCGGCGTAATAGCGCGGGCGCTTGGGCTCGTCTTCATGCCATTTCTTTGCCACGGGCACGCCGGAAATCATCACATGCTCGATGCGATTGGCCGCCATGGCCTTGAGCAGCTTGTCCATGCCTGCCGTCTCCTGGAAGAAGTCGACGTAATGCAGGTGCGCGTCGCTGTAGGCATAGTCGCGGGCGTGCACGGCCAGGCTGCTGGCGCTAAGCAAGAGGGCAAGGGTCAGGTGGGTCCAGGGCACGATAAAATCTCAATCCAGGTTAAGTGAGGTAGACCGCCGGTGACTTGCCAGGGTTCATCCGGCAAAAAACGCGGAACACTCCGATGCCAGCATGCTCTATAACTGCATGACGTTCATCCTGCCACCTTGTGAGGTTTACCATGCCCGTTATCGTCAACACGCTGAACACCGAGAACTTTCGCCATAGCGTCAACATCAATAACCACGAGCTGTTTACCGACCTGCCCAAGAGCCTGGGTGGCGACGACTCGGCGCCCTCGCCCCACGATTACTTCGACGCCGCGCTGGCCTCGTGCAAAGCCCTGACCGTCAAACTGTATGCACAGAAAAAAGACATCCCCCTGACTGGCGTGACCGTGGAAGTGACCCATGACAGCAGCGAGGAGCAAAAGGGCAAATACAAGCTCAACGTCAAGCTGACCCTCAAGGGCGTGCTCACCGACGAGCAGCGCGCTGAACTGCACCGCGTGGCCGACAAGTGCCCGGTGCACAAACTGATGACCACCGCCGAGATCAACATCGAAACCCAGCTCGCCGAAGGTGCATTCAGCCAATAACACCGGTTCCCTGTCTGGCGGGTTATGCTCAAGCCCTACGAACCCGCTCAGACAGGGATGCTCCATGACCACCGTGACCGTGATCCGCCCGCGCCCAGAAGATGTCGAAGGCCAACCTATCCTGCGCCCGCTGCCCTCGCGAGAGTGCCGCAGCGTGGGGCCCTTCGTGTTTTTCGACCATATGCTCCAGACCCGCTACGCGCCCGGCAGCGGCATGAATATCCGCCAGCATCCGCATATCGGCCTGTCGACCCTCACCTACCTGTTTGAAGGCGAACTGCTGCACAGGGACAGCCTCGGCTCCGACCAAGTGGTGCAGGCCGGCGATGTCAGCTGGATGACTGCGGGCAGCGCCATCGCCCACGTCGAACGCACGCCCGACGCGCTCAAGGCCGAGGGTTTCAACCTGCACGGCCTGCAGGTGTGGCTGGCATCGCCCAAGGCCCATGAGCAGGGCCCGGGGCATTACAGCCATCACCCCGCCACCAGCCTGCCGGTCAGCGACAACCTAGGCGTGACGATCCGCTTGATCGCCGGCAGTGGCTTCTGCCTGGAGTCACCGGTGCCCGTGCTGTCGCCGACGCTGTATGCCGAGGTTCATATGCAAACCGCCACCACCCTGCTGATTCCTGATGAACATGAGGAACGGGCGGTGTACGTGCTCGACGGTGATGCGCAATTGGACGGCGAACCGGTGCAGGCCCATAGCCTGGTGGTGCTGCCGGCAGGCCAGAGCATGGCGCTGTTTGCCGAGACCGAATGCCACCTGGTGATCTTCGGTGGCGCGCCGCTGGACGGGCCACGGCGGATCAATTGGAATTTTGTCGCCAGTGATCCGGCGTTGATCGAACAGGCGCGTCAGCGCTGGGCGGCCGGGGATTGGCCGACGGTGCCGGGGGAAAGCGGGAGAATTGAGTTGCCATTGAGGTAGCTATCGCGGGCAAGCCCGCTCCCACACTTATGGTGTTCACAAATCAACATGTGGGAGCGGGCTTGCCCGCGATAAGGCCCTGACAGGCGCTGAAGACTCAGCCCCCGAACACTTCATCCAACAAATTATGCATCGCCTGGAACGCCCGACCAGCCGTCTTGGCGTCGTACATCATCTTGCCCGGCACATTGGCATGGGGATCGGTGAACGAATGCACCGCGCCGCCGTAGCTGAGCAATTGCCAATCGACACCGGCCGCGTTCATCTCATCTTCAAATGCAGGCAGTTGCTCCCTGGGCACCAACGGATCGCTAGCACCATGCAACACCAGCACTGCCCCCTTGATATTCTTCGCGTCCGCCGGGTTTGGCGTATCCAGGGTGCCATGGAACGACACCGCAGCCTTCAACGCCGCACCGGTACGCGCCAACTCCAAAGCGCAGCAACCGCCAAAGCAGAAGCCAAAGGTCGCCAGCTTCGAGGTATCGACAGCGGCTTCGACCTGGCCTTGCAGTTGCTTAAAGGCCGCCTGCATGCGCGTGTTCAGCAGCCCACGGTCATTTTTCAACGGCATCATCGCCGCCCCGGCCTCCTCGCCATTGGACGGGCGCACCTGCTGCCCATACAGATCGGCGATCAACACCACATAGCCCTTGGCGGCTACGGCCTTGGCGATCTCTTCGGCGCCGGCGCTGACGCCCATCCAGTTCGGCGCCATCAACAGACCCGGCAGCGGGCCCTTGTGGCTGGCGTCGAAGGCCAGGCGGCTTTCATAAGGCTGGCCATCAATCTGATAGACCACGGAACGCACGGTGACTTGGCTCATCATTTACTCCAGTGAGAATGGATTAACGCGGTTCCCTGTAGGAGACAAGCTCGCACCTACAGCAGAGCCATAACGAAAAACCCCGCCGAAGCGGGGTTTTCTTGCAGCGTTGTTAAACCGACAGTTCAACCAACAGCTTGTTCAGTCGGCGCACATAAGCGGCCGGGTCTTTCAAGCTGTCCCCTGCAGCCAGGGCCGCCTGGTCGAAGAGGATGTGCGACAGGTCGCCAAAGCGCTCTTCACTCTGCTCGCCGTCGAGTTTCTCGATCAGCGGGTGAGCCGGGTTGAATTCGAAGATCGGCTTGGAATCCGGCACTTTCTGCCCGCTGGCTTCGAGGATCTGGCGCATCTGCATGCCCAGGTCCTGCTCGCCGATGGCCAGGATCGCCGGGGAGTCGGTCAGACGGTGGGAAACCCGCACTTCGCTGACAGCATCGCCCAGGGCGGTCTTGATGCGTTCAACCAGGCCTTCTTTGGACTTGGCCACTTCTTCAGCGGCTTTTTTGTCCTCTTCCGAATCCAGGTTACCCAGGTCCAGGTCACCACGGGCCACGTCGACAAAGGATTTGCCGTCGAACTCGCTGAGATAGCTCATCAGCCACTCGTCGATGCGGTCGGTCAGCAGCAGCACTTCGATGCCTTTCTTGCGGAAGACTTCCAGGTGCGGGCTGTTCTTGACCTGGGCGTAGGTTTCGCCAGTCAGGTAGTAGATCTTGTCCTGACCTTCCTTGGCGCGCGCCAGGTACTCGGCCAGGGACACAACCTGCTCGCCGTCTTCACCTTGAGTCGAGGCAAAACGCAGCAGGCCGGCGATTTTTTCCTTGTTGGCAAAATCTTCCGCGGGGCCTTCTTTCATGACCTGGCCGAAGTTTTTCCAGAAGCCTTTGTATTGCTCAGGCTCGTTCTTCGCCAGCTTTTCCAGCATGTCCAGCACACGCTTGGTCAACGCCGACTTCATGGAGTCGATGATCGGGTCTTTCTGCAGGATTTCCCGCGACACGTTCAGCGACAGATCGTTGGAGTCCACCACGCCCTTGATAAAGCGCAGGTACAGCGGCAGGAAGGACTCCGCCTGATCCATCACGAATACGCGCTGTACGTACAGCTTCAGGCCCTTGGGCGCTTCGCGCTGGTACAGGTCGAACGGAGCACGGGCCGGGACGTACAGCAGCGAGCTGTATTCCAGCTTGCCTTCAACCTTGTTGTGGCTCCAGCTCAGCGGGTTTTCGTAGTCATGGGCGATGTGCTTGTAGAACTCCTGGTATTCCTCGTCCTTCACTTCAGTGCGCGGACGGGTCCACAGGGCGCTGGCGCGGTTGACCACTTCCCATTCCTGGGCTGGGGTCTCCTCGCCTTCGACAGCCGCTTGTTCTTTCGGCAATTCGATGGGCAGCGCGATATGGTCGGAGTACTTCTTGATGATGTTGCGCAGGCGCCAGCCATCGGCGAATTCGTCTTCACCGGCCTTGAGGTGCAGCACGATGCGGGTACCGCGGTCAGCCTTATCAACGGTGGCGATTTCGAATTCGCCCTCGCCTTTGGAGGACCAGTGCACGCCTTCGCTGGCATCAAGACCGGCGCGACGGCTGAATACTTCAACTTTGTCGGCGACGATAAAGGCCGAATAGAAGCCCACGCCGAACTGGCCGATCAGGTGCGAATCTTTCTTCTGGTCGCCCGAGAGGTTCTTCATGAAATCGGCGGTGCCGGATTTGGCGATGGTACCCAAGTGGGTAATCGCGTCTTCACGGCTCATGCCGATACCGTTGTCTTCGAGGGTGACGGTCTTGGCGTCCTTGTCGAAGCTCACACGGATTTTCAGTTCCGCGCCACCTTCCAGCAACTCAGGCTTGGACAGGGCTTCGAAACGTAATTTGTCGACAGCGTCAGAGGCGTTCGAGATCAATTCGCGAAGGAAGATTTCCTTGTTGGAATACAGCGAATGGATCATGAGGTGCAGCAGCTGCTTCACCTCGGTCTGGAAGCCCAGGGTTTCCTTTTGAGTTTCCACACTCATGGTCATCAAACTCCAATTGGATGGCAGTGGCCGCGCCCGAGAGGGTTGGCGGCGGGTTGTCATCAAAGTTGGGGGCTAAGACCAGGATTTCAAGGGTGGCCCTGCTCCTGAATCTTGAAATGCGCACGAGCGGTGGCGATAGGCTCGGCCGGGGTGCTTTGCCAGGCGGTGATTGCCACATTGGCCACACGCCGTCCCTGACGCCATACCTGGCAGGTGGCGTAAGTGTCGCGAAACTGCCCGGCCCGCAGGTAATCCAGGGAAAAATCGACGATCTTGGGCAGGCCTTTTTCAACCCCCGGGGCCTCCGTGGCCACCCAGAGATGAAAGGCCGCCGACAACTCCATAAAGCCTGCGATCACGCCACCATGGATAGCTGGCAATATCGGGTTACCAATATTGTCCTTGTTGGCCGGCATGCGGAACAACAACTCATCCCCCAGGCGCGTGCACTCGACGCCGATCAGTCGGGCGTAGGGAATCAGCTCAAGCAACGCCTTATAGTCGCCGCGTTGGTGGGCCTGCTGCATCCGGGTCTTGAATTGATGGGTCATGCCTGTTCTCCCTTGATGCTGCTGCCCAATCCCTTGGTACCCTTCAACCGTTTGCCCATACGCATGAACGTACCCACCACATGGGCAATCGGCTGCTGGGGGTCGTCCTGGTAGGCAAAACCACGGGTAAAAATCACGTCACTGGTCACTCGATAACATTGGGCAAAGCCGAACACCGTCTTGTGGGGTTCGGCCGGGTGCATGTAGTCAATGCGCAGATCCAGAGTCGGGCAGACCTCGAACTCCGGCAACACGCACAGGGTTGCCATGCCACAAGCGGTGTCCATCAGCGAGGTCAAGGCGCCGCCATGGATGATCCCGGTTTGTGGATCGCCGACGATCTGCGGGCTGTAGGGCAAGCGCAGGGTCATGCCCTCGGCGTTTGCATCATGCACCTCGATGCCCAGCACCTGACAGTGACGCAGGGCCGAGACAAACCGTGCGGCACGCTCTAAAAGGGGGCTATCGGTCATTGGATAAAGACTCTTATTAGTAGTGATCCGGCGAAAGAAATACCCCGGAAGAAAGTTCCTTGGCGAAACGTCTTATATATCTGTGGGATTAAAGGAACTAATGCAGGCACCCCATGCTCGAAAGGCCAGTAGATATCTTCAATAAGGAGAAACACCCCATGCGCAAGACTTTCGCTGTTTCCTTGATGTTGGCTGCCGCCCTTGGCCTCGCTGCCTGCGATAAAAAATCCGAGGACAAAGCTCAGGATGCCAACCAGCATGCTGAACAAGCTCAAGAAAAAATGAGCGAAGCTCAGGATAAAGTGAACGACGCTGCAAAAGAAAACGCCGAAGCCGCCAAAGCCCAAGCTGAATCTGACGCAGCCGCCGCTAAAGAAGCTGCTCCAGCTACACCTGCAACCGGTTCCTGATACCGCGGTTTAAATACCATGTTGCAAAAGAAAGCCCGCTTACATAGCGGGCTTTACTTTGTGCGGGACTTTTATCAGATCAGCAAAGTGCGAAATGTAGGACTAACCATCAACAATAGTGAGCACAGCAACCCCACCAACCACACCAGGCTGCGTTGCCAGGCCAAGTCGGCCCAATAGCAGGCCAGATAGATTACCCGCGCAATCACAAAGATGATCGCCAGCCAGTCAATCAGGTAGCCCTGGGTCTGGGTGGTATGAGCCATCAAGACTCCCACCGCAAACAAGATAAAAGCTTCAAAACTGTTTTGATGCGCAGCCACTGCCCGCGCGCCGAAGCCGGTCAACTGCGCCTGTTGGTGGCGTGGAAGGTGGTTGTCATAACCCCCCTGCTCTTTCATGGCCTTGCCCACCGGCATGCGCGCCACGAAAATCAGCAGTGCGCTGATAAATACACACCAGAACGGAATACTCACGATATTGCCTCCTTGGGCGCTTCAGGCATCGGTGCCTCTGTAGGGGTATAGACCATCACCTCCAGAACGTCAGAATGAAATTCGCGCCGGTACAGTACCAGCACCACCCCGCTGCTCATCAGCATGAACAGCCAGGGGCTGACAAACCAGGCAAGCATGGTCATGCCGAAGTAATAGGAACGCAGACCGAAGTTGAACTGGTTGGCAGCCATCGAGATCACCCGCGCCGCCCGCGAGGCAAACGCCTTGCGTTCCTGCTCGGAGACGTGACGCTCACCGACCATCGGCGCCGAGCCAATCAGGATCGCCGCGAAGTTGTACTGGCGCATGCACCAACTGAAAGTAAAGAAGGCATAGACAAACACCAGGGCCAGGCACAGCAGCTTGATCTCCGACATGCCCTGGGATGCCTGTTGCACCATGGGAATGTCCGCCAGCAGCGATACCGCGCGCTCCGAAGCCCCCAGCACGGTGAGGATACCGGCGAGGATGATCAGGGTACTGGAGGCGAAGAACGAGGCGTTGCGCTCCAGGTTACCGATCACACTGGCGTCGGCGATGCGGTTGTCCCGCAGGAGCATGCGGCGCATCCAGTCCTCGCGATACAGGTGCAACACACTGGCAAGACAAGCAGTGTCCCGGGCTTTCCAACTGGCGTAGCGGGTATAGCCGCCCCAGCAGATGACAAACCATAGCGCGGCAAGCAAGTGAATCAGGTTGGCTTCGACGAACGACATGCGGGTCCTCTGAACAATAGGGCTGGCTAACTCGGTCAATGTGGGCGCTGGCTTGCCGGCGATGGCGTCCTTTCAGTCAGTATCAGGCCGACCGATATACCGCTATCGCTGGGAAGCCGGCTCCTACACCAACCGCGCTTGAGCTTTAGAATTGCGTACCCGTTCGACGTTAGCCCACAAAAAAAGACACTGCCCATCGCCCATAAAAAATGCCCCGGATCGATTGATACGGGGCATTTCGATGTCAGCGTGTAACGGGGCGCTTTAGGCGATGGCTTCGCTGCGTTTGCCCAGCATACGGTCAACCCCGAATGCGGCCACCAGGGTAATCACACAAGGTACCAGCCAGGCCAGGCCTTGTTCGCTCAATGGCAGGTTAGCCATTTGCGCAGGCATCCAACCGGCCAGGCCGGCGCCCTTGAGCGCGTCGATGGTACCGAAGATGAACGACACCAGCATCACCGGGCCAAGGATGCGGCCATGCTCATGCCAGAAGTCCTTGCAGAAGCTCAGGGCCACCAGGACGATGCACGGCGGGTAGATGGCGGTCAGGACCGGGATCGAGAACGCGATCAGCTTGGTCAGGCCCAGGTTGGAGACCAACAGCGAGAACGCCGCCAGGATCACTACCAGGGTCTTGTAGGACAGTGGCAGTACCCGGCTGAAGTACTCGGCGCAGGCACAGGTCAGGCCCACCGCCGTGACCAGGCACGCCAGGGAGATCAGCACGGCGAGGAAACCGCTGCCCAGGGAGCCGAAGGTGTGTTGCACATAAGCGTGCAATACCGCCGCGCCGTTGGCTGCGCCGGCGGCCACTTCATGGCTGCCCGAACCGAGGCGGAACAGGCTGATGTACACCAGCGCCAGGCCCACGCCGGCAATCAGCCCGGCAATGATTGCGTAGCGGGTGATCAACTGTGGAGACTCGACGCCACGGGAGCGAATGGCATTGACGATGACGATGCCAAACACCAGCGCGCCCAGGGTATCCATGGTCAGGTAGCCATTGATGAAGCCTTGGGAAAACGGTGCGGCGACGTACTCAGGCGTAGCAACGCCGATATCACCTGCCGGCAGGGCAAAGGCCGCGATACCCAGTACCGCCAGCGCAATGATCTTCAATGGCGCGAGGAAACGGCCGACGGTATCCAACAGGCGCCCTGGGTACAGGGAGATGAAGAACACCAGCAGGAAGTACACCGAGCTGTAGAGGAACAGGGCCAGCGGGCTTTCACCGGTCAATGGCGCCAGGCCTACTTCGAACGAGACCGTTGCAGTACGTGGCGTGGCGAACAGCGGGCCGACAGCCAGGTAGCACGCTGCAGCCAGGATGCCACCGGCGACCTTGCCGATGGGGCTGCTCAATGCGTCCATGCCACCGCCGACCTTGGCCAGGGCGATGACCGTGACGACCGGCAGGCCGACCGCAGTGATCAGGAAGCCCAGTGCTGCCATCCAGACATGAGGCCCGGACTGCAAACCGACGATAGGCGGGAAGATGATGTTGCCGGCGCCCACGAACAGGGCAAAAGTCATAAAGCCCAACGCCAGGATGTCCTGGCTTTTCAACACTTTCATTTGAGGAAATACCACACTACTGAATCGGAATTTAGAGAGGGATTCCCTATGGATGAGGGAAATGCTACCGGCCCTTATGGGGACCGGCCGGTCTAGCACGCGGCTTCCTTTTGGGATGCGGGCACATAAAGAGGCGGCTAGCGTACAGAATTTGCCTGACAAACGCACTGTTGCGGGGCGCACTGTCCGATAAGCGACACTTTGATGTCGCGTTTTCATACTTAACTTAACAATGCAGTCCACTGTGGGAGCTGGCTCGCCTGCGATGCAGACGGCGCGGTAATACAGGCAAGCCGAGGTGATGCAATCGCAGGCAAGCCAGCTCCCACAATGGACCGCGTCATCCCCAGAATGCACAAAGGCCACCCGAAGGTGGCCTTTGTGTGGTGAAGCGTCAGCTAAGCGCGAGGCTTACTTGATCGCCCAACCTGTCAGCTCGGACAAAGCCTTGCCGATGTCTGCCAGCGAACGCACGGTTTTCACGCCTGCGTCTTCCAGGGCAGCAAACTTCTCGTCTGCAGTGCCCTTGCCGCCAGAGATGATTGCGCCAGCATGGCCCATGCGCTTGCCCGCAGGGGCAGTCACACCAGCGATGTAGGAAACAACCGGCTTGGTCACGTGTGCCTTGATGTAGGCAGCCGCTTCTTCTTCAGCCGAACCGCCGATCTCACCGATCATGACGATCGCTTCGGTCTTCGGGTCTTCCTGGAACAGTTTCAGGATGTCGATGAAGTTCGAGCCTGGGATCGGGTCACCGCCGATGCCGACGCAAGTCGACTGACCGAAACCGGCGTCAGTGGTCTGCTTCACAGCTTCGTAGGTCAGGGTGCCGGAACGGGAAACGATACCGACTTTGCCTGGCAAGTGAATGTGACCTGGCATGATGCCGATCTTGCATTCGCCTGGGGTGATCACGCCTGGGCAGTTAGGGCCGATCAGGGTAACACCCAGCTCGTCGCACTTAACTTTAGCGTCCAGCATGTCCAGGGTAGGAATGCCTTCGGTGATGCACACGATCAGCTTGATGCCGCCGAATGCCGCTTCCAGGATGGAGTCCTTGCAGAAAGGAGCTGGAACGTAGATCACGCTGGCGGTAGCGCCAGTTTGAGCAACAGCCTCTTTCACGGTGTTGAACACTGGCAGACCCAGGTGCTCGGTGCCGCCTTTGCCTGGAGTTACGCCGCCAACCATCTTGGTGCCGTATTCGATGGCTTGCTCGGTGTGGAAGCTACCTTGCGAACCGGTAATACCCTGGCAGATAACTTTGGTGTCTTTATTGATCAGGACGCTCATTATTTGCCCTCCGCAGCTTTGACAACTTGTTGAGCAGCGTCGGTCAGGCTGGTAGCAGCGATGATGTTCAAACCGCTTTCTGCCAGTACTTTAGCGCCCAGTTCAGCGTTGTTACCTTCAAGGCGTACAACAACCGGGATTTTCACGCCGACTTCTTTCACTGCACCAATGATGCCCTCGGCAATCATGTCGCAACGAACGATGCCGCCGAAGATGTTGACCAGCACTGCAGCGACGTTGGAGTCGGACAGGATGATCTTGAACGCTTCGGTAACGCGTTCTTTGGTAGCACCACCGCCCACGTCGAGGAAGTTGGCTGGCTTGCCGCCATGCAGGTTGACGATGTCCATGGTACCCATGGCCAGGCCAGCACCGTTGACCATGCAACCGATGTTACCTTCCAGGGCTACGTAGTTCAGTTCGAACTTGGCAGCGTGCGCTTCGCGCGGATCGTCTTGCGACGGATCGTGGAAAGTCTTCAGCTTAGGCTGACGGTACATGGCGTTGGCGTCGATGTTGATCTTGGCGTCGAGGCAATGCAGATCGCCGTCAGCCTTGATCACCAGCGGGTTCACTTCCAGCAGGGCCAGATCGTGATCCTGGAACAGTTTGGCCAGACCTACGAAGATCTTGGCGAACTGGGCAACTTGCTTGCCTTCCAGACCCAGCTGGAAAGCCAGCTCGCGACCCTGGAATGGCTGAGCGCCAACCAGTGGATCGATAGTGGCCTTGAGAATTTTTTCTGGGGTTTCGTGAGCGATCTTCTCGATGTCCACGCCACCTTCGGTGGAAGCCATGAACACGATGCGACGGCTAGAACGGTCAACGACAGCGCCCAGGTACAGCTCTTTAGCGATATCAGTGCACGATTCAACCAGGATCTTGGTGACTGGCTGGCCATTGGCGTCAGTCTGGTAAGTCACCAGACGCTTGCCCAGCCACTGCTGTGCGAAGGCCTTGGCGTCTTCTTTGCTGCGAACCAGCTTAACGCCGCCCGCTTTACCGCGACCACCAGCGTGGACCTGGGCTTTGACAACCCACTCGGTGCCGCCGATTTTGTCGCAAGCTTCTGCTGCTGCTTCCGGGGTGTCTACTGCGTAGCCCTTGGAAACTGGCAGGCCGTATTCAGCGAACAGCTGCTTACCCTGATACTCGTGAAGATTCATGCTTTTTACCGTCTTCGTTAGGTACTGCGCATTCGGCGCTGCGCTCATTATGAGTGCCGCGCCACCTGTGACTGCTGCTCGCACAACTTGCCGAACTTAAGCCCGGTCAAGCTGCACAAGACTGCGTCCAGCGGATATTCCGCGGTGAGTCTTGCGCGCAAGGCTCACGACGGGCAACTCCGCCGTGGTTTCTTATTATCTCGCTTAGCGCTTCTTGCGGTTGGCGATGTGGATGGCGCCGCCATTCACAGCCAACGCTGCTTCGTGCAACGCTTCGGACAGGGTCGGATGGGAGAAGACCATCATGCCCAGGTCTTCGGCACTGGTGCCGAATTCCATACCGATAGCGCCCTGCTGAACCAGTTCTGCAGCGCTTGGGCCAATCACGTGGACGCCCAATACGCGGTCAGTCTTGGCATCAGCGATGACTTTGACAAAACCGCCAGTGTCGTTCGCTGCCATGGCACGGCCAGAAGCGGCAAACGGGAAGGTGCCGACGTTAACTTCAACGCCTTCAGCTTTCAACTGCTGTTCGTTCTTACCAACCCATGCAATTTCCGGGTGGGTGTAGATAACCGAAGGGATCAGGTCGTAGTTCATCTGGGTCTTGTGACCCTTGATGCGCTCAACCACCATGATGCCTTCTTCGGATGCCTTGTGTGCCAGCATCATGCCGCGAACCACGTCACCAATGGCATAGACACCAGGAACGGTGGTAGCGCAGTGATCGTCGACATGCACAAAACCACGCTCGTCGATGGTCACGCCGCTGTCGGAAGCCAGCAGATCAGTGGTCACTGGACGGCGACCAACGGCAACGATCAGCTTGTCGAAAGTGATGGTCTGTTCGCCATCCTTGTCGGTGTAGGTCACGACAACTTCTTCGCCGTTGACTTTCGAACCGGTCACGCGAGCGCCCAGCTTGATGTCCAGACCCTGTTTGGTCAGGGTTTTCAGCGCTTCTTTGGACACTGCGGTGTCGGCAGCCAGCAGGAACGTGTCCAGGGCTTCCAGCACGGTCACTTCGGAACCCAGGCGGGACCAGACCGAACCCAGTTCCAGGCCGATAACGCCAGCGCCGATCACACCCAGGCGTTTTGGTACCGATTGGAATTCCAGGGCGCCGGTCGAATCAACGATCACGTTCTGGTCAACTGGAGCCGGTGGAATATCGATCGGACGCGAACCTGGAGCCAGGATCACGTTTTCGGCTTCGATGATTTCGGTCGAACCGTCTGGCTTGGTGATTTCAACTTTCTTGCCGGCCAGCAGTTTGCCGTGACCTTGCAGGGAAGTGACGCCATTGGCCTTGAACAGGGTAGCAACGCCAGAGGTCAGGCCTTTGACGATGTTGGCCTTGCGGCCGACCATTGCTGGCACGTCCATGGTCACGCCAGCGTGGTTGATGCCGTGGATGGCAAAACCGTCCTGGGCTTCGTGGAATTTCCAGGAGCTGTCCAGCAGCGCCTTGGAAGGAATGCAACCTACGTTCAGGCAAGTACCGCCCAGCGCCAGTTTGCCTTCCTTGTCAGTGTATTTTTCGATGCAAGCAGTCGAGAGGCCCAGTTGAGCGGCCTTGATGGCGGCAACGTAGCCGCCAGGGCCCGCACCAATCACTACAACGTCAAATTTCTGCGACATGAAAAAAAATCCTCTTTAGCAAAAAAGCTTCAAGCCCGAGCCACAAGCCAGGCTGCAATTGTCTGCAGCTTGAAACTTGCGGCTCACGGCCGCTTTATCAGATATCCAGCAGCAGACGAGCTGGATCTTCCAGCAGGTTCTTGATGGTCACCAGGAAAGTCACGGCTTCTTTACCATCGATCAGGCGGTGATCGTAGGACAGTGCCAGGTACATCATCGGACGAATCACGACTTGGCCATTGATGGCCATAGGACGCTGGATGATGTTGTGCATGCCCAGGATCGCGGCTTGCGGCGGGTTGACGATCGGGGTCGACATCATCGAACCGAAAGTACCACCGTTGGTGATCGTGAAGGTACCGCCGGTCATCTCGTCGATGGTCAGCTTGCCGTCACGGGCTTTCTTGCCGAAGCCAGCGATGCCGCCTTCGATTTCAGCCAGGCTCATCAGCTCGGCGTTACGCAGGACCGGTACCACCAGGCCACGGTCGCTGGAGACGGCAACGCCGACGTCCGCATAGCCGTGGTAAACGATGTCGCTGCCGTCGATGGAAGCGTTGACTGCCGGGAAGCGCTTGAGTGCTTCGGTGGCCGCTTTCACGAAGAACGACATGAAGCCCAGGCGCACGCCATTGTGGGACTTCTCGAACAGGTCCTTGTACTTCGAACGCAGGGCCATGACTTCAGTCATGTCGACTTCGTTGAAAGTGGTCAGCATCGCCATGTTCGACTGTGCTTCAACCAGGCGCTTGGCCACGGTGGCACGAACGCGGGTCATCGGTACGCGCTTCTCGGTGCGGTCGCCAGCGGCGAACACAGGAGCAGCGGCAGCCGGGGCAGCAGCCTTGGCAGGTGCGGCAGCTGGAGCGTTTTTCTTGGCTTCAACCGCGGCAACCACGTCTTCCTTGGTCACACGGCCGTCTTTGCCGGTGCCTTTGATGGAAGCCAGGTTGATGCCGTTTTCTTCAGCCAGCTGACGCGCAGCCGGTGCAGCGATTGGATCTTCACCACCAGCGGCCGGAGCGGCAGCAGCAGGTGCGGCAGCCGGAGCAGCGGCGGCTGGAGCAGCGGCAGCAGCGCTGCCCGCTTCGATCGAGCCCAGGACCTGGTTGGACAGGACGGTTGCGCCCTCTTCGGCAACGATGGCACCCAGGACGCCGTCGGCTTCGGCCAACACTTCCAGGACGACCTTGTCAGTCTCGATGTCGACGATCAGGTCGTCACGCTTGACGGCCTCGCCTGGTTTCTTGTGCCAGGTGGCAACGGTGCCATCGGCAACCGATTCCGGGAATGACGGGGCTTTGATTTCGATAGCCATTATCTGTGGGTCCTTAAAATTCGGTTTCAGTCAGCGCGAAGGCGTTAAACAGTGAAAGCATCTTGCAGCAGTTTTTCCTGCTGCTCGGCGTGCATCGATGCATAACCACAAGCAGGTGCAGCAGAAGCATCACGACCGGCGTACTCCAGGCCCAGGGCCTTGTTGTGGTTGCCGATGCTGCGACGCAGGTGATGCTGGCTGCTGTACCACGCGCCCTGGTTCATCGGTTCTTCCTGACACCACACCACATTGGTGAGGTTGGTGTAAGGCGCGATGGCCTCCATCAGGTCGTCTTCCGGGAACGGGTAAAGCTGCTCGATACGCACGATGGCGATGTCTTCGCGGCCTTCGGCACGACGTTTTTCCAGCAAGTCGTAGTAAACCTTGCCGCTGCACAGGATCAGGCGAGTGACCTTGGCCGCGTCCAGGGTGTCGATTTCCGGAATAACGGTCTGGAACGAACCATCGGCCAGATCTTCCAGGGTCGAGATGGCCAATTTGTGACGCAACAGCGATTTCGGAGTCAGCACTACCAACGGCTTGCGCAGCGGGCGGATCACCTGACGACGCAGCAAGTGGTAGATCTGGGCCGGGGTAGTCGGCACGCACACCTGGATATTGTGCTCGGCGCACAATTGCAGGTAACGCTCCAGACGGGCCGAGGAGTGCTCCGGACCCTGACCTTCATAACCGTGTGGCAGCAACATGGTCAGACCGCACAGACGGCCCCACTTGTGCTCGCCGCTGGTGATGAACTGGTCGATAACCACCTGGGCACCGTTGGCGAAGTCGCCGAACTGGGCTTCCCAGATCACCAGCGCGTTTGGCGTGGTGGTCGAGTAACCGTATTCGAACGCCAGCACGGCTTCTTCGGACAGGAACGAATCGTACAGGTCGAAACGTGGCTGGCCTTCATACAGGTGCTGCAACGGGATGTAGGTGCCCGCGTCTTTCTGGTTGTGCAATACCGCGTGACGGTGCGAGAACGTACCACGGCCGATGTCCTGGCCGGTCATGCGGATCGGGTGACCTTCGAACGCCAGGGTCGCGTATGCCATGGTTTCGGCATAACCCCAGTTGATCGGCAGGCCGCCGGCTTGCATCTTCTGACGGTCTTCGTAGATCTTCGCAACCTGGCGCTGTACTACGAAGCCTTCCGGAATTTCCAGCAGCTTGGCGGACAGTTCCTGCAGGGTCTTCAGATCGAACGAAGTGTCGTGACGTGCAGTCCAGGCGTGGCCCAGGTACGGGCGCCAGTCCACGAACAGCTCTTTGTTCGGCTCTTTGACCAGGCTTTTTACTACATGCAGACCGTTGTCCAGCGCGTTGCGGTATTCATCGATTTTCGCCTGAACACGCGCTTCATCCAGCACGCCGGCCTTGGTCAGGCTTTCGGCGTACAGCTCACGGGTGGTGCGCTGCTTGGTGATCTGCTGGTACATCAACGGTTGGGTGCCGCTAGGCTCATCCGCTTCGTTGTGACCGCGACGGCGGTAGCAAACCAGGTCGATGACCACGTCACGCTTGAACTGCATGCGGTAGTCAATGGCCAGTTGGGTCACGAACAATACGGCTTCCGGATCATCGCCATTCACATGGAGGATCGGCGCCTGGATCATCTTGGCAACGTCGGTCGCGTACTCGGTAGAGCGCGCGTCCAGCGGGTTGCTGATAGTGAAGCCAACCTGGTTGTTGATGACGATGTGAACCGTACCGCCGGTCTTGAAGCCGCGGGTCTGCGACATCTGGAACGTTTCCAGGACCACGCCTTGACCGGCGAATGCCGCGTCACCGTGGATGGAAATCGGCAGGACCTTCTCACCGGTGGAATCGTTGCGACGATCCTGGCGAGCACGTACCGAACCCTCGACCACTGGAGAAACGATTTCCAGGTGGGATGGGTTGAACGCCATGGCCAGGTGAACTTCACCGCCGGTGGTCATCACGTTGGACGAGAAGCCCTGGTGGTACTTGACGTCACCGGAACCCAGCTCGACCTTCTTCTTGCCTTCGAACTCGTCGAACAGCTCGCGTGGGTTCTTGCCGAAGGTGTTGACCAACACGTTCAGGCGACCACGGTGAGCCATGCCGATAACGATTTCCTTGGTACCGTAGGAACCGGAACGCTGGATCAGTTCGTCGAGCATCGGAATCAGGCTTTCGCCGCCTTCCAGGCCGAAACGCTTGGTGCCCGGGTATTTGGTGCCCAGGTATTTTTCCAGGCCTTCGGCAGCGGTTACGCGCTCAAGCAGGTGGCCACGCACATCGGCGGACAGCACCGGACGGCCACGCACGCCTTCCAGGCGATGCTGGAACCAGTGACGCTGCTCGGAATCGGTGATATGCGTAAATTCAGCGCCGATGGTGCGGCAATATGTCTGCTGCAACGCTTCGTGAATTTCGCGTAGGCTCGCTTCCTCTTTGCCGATGAACAGGTCGCCGGCACGGAAAATCGTATCAAGATCGGCATTGGTCAAGCCATAGTGATTGATCGACAGGTCTGCAGGTGCAGGACGCTGCCACAGCCCCAGCGGGTCAAGCTGGGCTGCCTGGTGGCCACGCATACGGTAGGCCTGGATCAGTCGCAGTACTTCAACTTGCTTCTTCTCGTGCTCACTGCTCACGCTCCCGGCGGAAACCGGTTGGGCGCGGCGCTGGTTCTTTGCCAGCAGCACAAATTGATCGCGAATTGTTGCATGCGATACATCGGTGGCAGCGTTGCCGTCTGAAGACAACGTCTGAAATTTGGTGCGCCATTCTTCTGGCACAGCGTTAGGGTCGTGCAGGTAGAGCTCATAAAGCTCTTCCACATAGGCAGCGTTACCACCTGAAAGATAGCCGCTGTTCCACATGCGCTGCATCACGCTTTCTTGCATGCTTGGTCACCCTCGATTTGGGGACACCACCGGCGAAAACACCGAGTTTGCTTGCAAAAGGCCAAGTGCAGCGACCAAAACAAGCCACTTAGGATCACGCTGATAGTTCGGGTACCAACCCGAATGCCCCTGCTTGTCTCATTTCTTCAAAATAAGAGCTGCGGCTTTGTAAGTCGCTGCTCAAGTTAAAACTACGGCGCCGGTTGAAGCCTGCGCCGTAGCATTTACGGGCACAACGGTCCTGCTTTTGCTACAACGTCTTACACGCCGCTTTGCAGCAGCATATTACGGATGTGACCAATGGCCTTAGTCGGGTTCAGGCCTTTGGGACATACGTTGACGCAGTTCATGATCCCGCGGCAGCGGAATACGCTGAACGGGTCATCCAGTGAAGCCAGACGCTCGGACGTCTTGGTGTCACGGCTGTCTGCCAGGAAGCGATAGGCTTGCAGCAGTGCAGCTGGACCCAGGAACTTGTCCGGGTTCCACCAGAAGGACGGGCAAGAGGTCGAGCAGCAAGCGCACAGGATGCACTCGTACAGACCGTCGAGCTTCTCGCGCTCTTCCGGGGACTGCAGACGCTCGATGGCCGGAGCCGGCGTGTCGTTCTGCAGGAATGGCTTAACCTTCTCGTATTGCTTGTAGAAGATGCTCATATCGACGACCAGGTCACGGATAACCGGCAAACCTGGCAATGGACGGACAACGAGCTTGCCTTTCTTGACCACGGCAGACAGCGGCGTAACACACGCCAGGCCGTTTTTGCCGTTGATGTTCATGCCGTCGGAACCGCAGACGCCTTCACGGCAAGAGCGACGATAGGAGAAACCTTCGTCCTGCTCTTTGATCAGGGCCAGCACATCCAGCACCATCAGGTCTTTACCACCGGTATCGACCTCAAATTCCTGCATGAACGGCGCAGCGTCCTGATCAGGGTTGTAGCGATAAACACTGACTTTCAACATGGCAGCCACCCTTAGTAAGTCCGAATCTTCGGTTCAAACGTCGGAACCGTCTTCGGCGAGAAGTTCACGGCACGCTTGGTTACGCGCTTGTCACCCGGGAAGTACAGGGTGTGGCACAACCAGTTTTCGTCATCGCGATCTTCAAAGTCTTCACGAGCGTGGGCACCACGGGATTCTTTACGAACCTCGGCGGCGATCGCAGTCGCTTCAGCCACTTCCAGCAGGTTTTGCAGCTCAAGGGCTTCGATACGAGCGGTGTTGAACGCCTGGCTCTTATCGTTGATCTTGACGTTGGCAATCCGCTTGCGCAGGTCGGCCAGCTGGGTAATACCCTTCTGCATGTATTCGCCAGTACGGAATACACCGAAGTAGTTCTGCATGCAGCTTTGCAGCTCGCGACGCAGGGTTGCCACGTCTTCGCCATCAGTGCGCTCGTTCAGAGCGTTCAGACGCGCCAGGGCAGCTTCAATGTTGGCGTCGGTGGCGTCATCGTATTCGATGCCGTCGGTCAGCGCCTTTTCCAGGTGCAGGCCGGCAGCGCGGCCGAAGACCACCAGGTCGAGCAGCGAGTTACCGCCCAGGCGGTTGGCACCGTGAACCGATACGCAAGCCACTTCGCCCACAGCGAACAGACCATGAATGATCTCGTCCACGCCTTCGGCGTTCTGGGTGATCGCCTGGCCATGAATGTTGGTCGGCACGCCGCCCATCATGTAGTGGCAAGTTGGAACAACCGGAACCGGAGCAACAACCGGGTCAACGTGCGCGAAAGTCTTGGACAGTTCGCAGATACCTGGCAGGCGGCTGTGCAGCACTTCTTCGCCCAGGTGATCGAGCTTCAACATCACGTGGTCGCCGTTCGGACCGCAACCGTTGCCGGCGATGATTTCTTTAACCATCGAACGGGCAACCACGTCACGACCGGCAAGGTCCTTGGCGTTCGGAGCATAACGCTCCATGAAACGCTCGCCGTGCTTGTTGATCAGGTAACCGCCTTCACCACGGCACCCTTCTGTAACCAGTACACCGGCGCCGGCGATGCCGGTTGGGTGGAACTGCCACATTTCGATGTCTTGTACCGGAACGCCTGCACGCAGGGCCATGCCAACGCCGTCGCCGGTGTTGATCAGGGCATTGGTGGTCGATGCGTAGATACGACCTGCACCGCCAGTCGCCAGAACGGTAGCCTTGGCGCGGATGTAGGTGGTTTCACCGGTTTCGATGCAGATAGCGATCACGCCGACGAATGCGCCGTCCTGGTTTTTCACCAGGTCAACTGCGTAGTACTCGTTCAGGAACGTGGTGCCGGCTTTCAGGTTGCCCTGATAAAGGGTGTGCAACAGTGCGTGACCGGTACGGTCGGAAGCTGCGCAGGTACGGGCAGCCTGGCCGCCTTTACCGTAATCCTTGGACTGGCCACCGAATGGACGCTGGTAGATACGACCTTGCTCTGTACGGGAGAACGGCAGACCCATGTGGTCCAGCTCGAACACCGCGGCCGGGCCTTCCTGACACATGTACTCGATAGCGTCCTGGTCACCGATATAGTCGGAACCCTTGACGGTATCGTACATGTGCCAGCGCCAGTCATCGTTCGGATCGGCAGACGCGATGGCGCAGGTGATGCCACCCTGGGCCGATACGGTATGGGAACGGGTCGGGAACACCTTGGTGATCACGGCCGTCTTGTGACCGCCCTGGGCCAGCTGCAGTGCAGCACGCATGCCGGCGCCGCCGCCACCAATAATGATGGCGTCAAAAGAAATCGTTGGAATGTTAGCCATGAATCAGATACCCCAGAGAATCTGCACACCCCAGACGAAGTAAGCGAACATCGCGACGCCGCATACTGCCTGGAAAAGGAAACGTACTGCAGTCGCGGACTTGCCCAGCGCCATCGGCGTCAGGTAGTCGGTCGCGATGGTCCACATGCCGACCCAGGCGTGAGCGCCCAGGGCCACAAGGGCGAGCAGACTGAAGATACGCATCCCGTTATGGGAGAACAGACCGTGCCATTGGGCGTAGCCAATGCCAGGGTTTGCAACGAGGTACCCGATCAGGAAAATGAAATAAGCCGCGAGAACGACCGCAGACACACGCTGCGCCATCCAGTCATAGAGGCCCGAACGCGAAAGGTTCGTAACGCTGGTTACCATATCCAAACTCCTGCCAGAACGATCAGCACCACGGAAATGGCGACGATGATTTTCGAGCCCAGGCGGCCGCCTTCCAGCGTCTCACCGATGCCCATATCCATGATCAAGTGGCGCACACCGGCTACCAGGTGATACAGCAGAGCGGACAGGAGGCCCCATGCTACGAACTTGGCCAGCGGGCTGGTCAAGCATGCCTTCACCTCGGCGTATCCTTCCTCGGAACCCAGGGATTTGCTCAATGCATAAAGCATGATGCCCAAGCCCAGGAACAGGATGATGCCGGAAACACGGTGCAGGAACGACGTAACGCCGGTGATGGGGAGTTTGATGGTCCTTAGGTCTAGGTTTACAGGTCGTTGGCTATTCACGGCTTTTTTTCACACTGAAGAGCCCCTAACAATCAGGGCAAAGTTGTTGGGGAGTGCACTGGTCAGGTAAGCACCACCCAGGGAGTGCGACCCCCAATGAAAGCAAGCCCAAAAGCCCTTGGCGGTCGGTGGCCGAGTATAGACAGTTAGGCTACTAATGACAACGCGCGCTCCTCACCCTAATAGCTGATTGCGCTGACGGGATAAAAGGCGTAAACGGCAGGCAATTTCGAGGAAAAAGTACGGTTAAAGCCTTCTGGGGCAAGACTTTAGGCAAATTGACATCTGGATTTATATCAATATAGTGGTGCGGGCCCTGCGTGGGGGGTCTGTCTGATGATTTGAAGCATAAATAGGAGGCCACATGGCTGACAAAAAAGCGCAGTTGATCATCGAGGGCGCAGCCCCCGTCGAGCTGCCCATTTTAACCGGCACCGTTGGTCCCGATGTTATCGACGTACGGGGCCTGACGGCCACGGGCCGTTTCACTTTCGACCCAGGCTTCATGTCGACCGCTTCTTGCGAGTCGAAGATTACCTATATCGACGGCGACAATGGCATTCTGCTACATCGTGGCTACCCGATCGAACAACTGGCCGAGAAATCGGACTACCTGGAAACCTGCTACCTGCTGCTAAATGGCGAATTGCCAACAGCCGAGCAAAAAGCCCAGTTTGTCAGCACCGTGAAGAACCACACCATGGTTCACGAGCAGTTGAAGACCTTCTTCAACGGCTTCCGTCGCGACGCCCACCCGATGGCCGTCATGTGCGGCGTAGTCGGCGCCCTGTCGGCCTTCTATCACGACTCCCTGGACATCAATAACCCGCAGCATCGCGAAATCTCCGCGATCCGCCTGGTTGCCAAGATGCCGACCCTGGCCGCAATGGTTTACAAGTACTCCATGGGCCAACCCATGATGTACCCGCGCAACGACCTGACGTACGCGGAAAACTTCCTGCACATGATGTTCAACACCCCGTGCGAGATCAAACCGATCAGCCCGGTGCTGGCCAAGGCAATGGACCGGATCTTCATCCTCCATGCCGACCACGAACAGAACGCCTCGACTTCCACCGTGCGCCTGGCGGGCTCCTCGGGTGCCAATCCGTTCGCCTGTATCGCCGCGGGTATCGCCGCACTGTGGGGCCCTGCCCACGGCGGTGCGAACGAAGCCGTGTTGACCATGCTCGATGAAATCGGCGATGTGTCCAACATCGACAAGTTCATTGCCAAGGCCAAGGACAAGAACGATCCGTTCAAGTTGATGGGCTTCGGTCACCGGGTCTACAAGAACCGCGACCCGCGCGCCACCGTAATGAAGCAGACCTGCGACGAAGTATTGAAGGAACTGGGGATCAACAACGATCCGCAACTCGAACTGGCCATGCGCCTGGAAGAGATCGCCCTGACCGACCCGTACTTCATCGAACGCTCGCTGTACCCGAACGTCGACTTCTACTCGGGGATCATCCTCAAGGCGATCGGCATTCCAACCAGCATGTTCACCGTGATCTTCGCCCTGGCGCGGACCGTGGGCTGGATCTCCCACTGGAAAGAAATGCTCTCCAGCCCGTACAAGATTGGCCGCCCGCGCCAGCTGTACACCGGCTACGAGTCGCGTGACATTACCAAGCTGGAAGACCGCAAGTAAGCATTCAACTGCTTAGCTGCATTGAGAACGGCCTCCCTTAGTGGAGGCCGTTTTTGTTTGTGCTGTCTGACATAACGCTTTCGCGAGCAAGCCCGCTCCCACAGTTGACCGTGTACACCCTTTGAAATGCGGTCAACTGTGGGAGCGGGCTTGCTCGCGAAAGCAATAGCCCAGGCAACACAGAACCCCAGGCAAAAAAATACCCCGGCCTTTCGACCGGGGCATTTCTTATTGAGCTACAAGCTTAGTGGTTAACCGCCCCGCTCGCCCCCAGGCCAGTCTGCGAACGCACAAACTGCGGGAAGTACAGCGCTCGTTCTTTCACCGCCGCCGCCGACTTGTCGGTGATGGAGAAGAACCAGATACCCACGAACGCGATGATCATCGAGAACAACGCCGGGTATTCGTACGGGAAGATCGCCTTTTCATGATGCAGGATCGAGACCCAGATGGTCGGACCCAGGATCATCAGGCCCACCGCGCTGACCAGGCCCAGCCAACCGCCAATCATCGCGCCACGGGTGGTGAGGTTTTTCCAGTACATGGAAAGCAGCAGCACCGGGAAGTTGCAGCTGGCCGCGATGGAGAACGCCAGGCCGACCATGAACGCAATGTTCTGGCTTTCGAACAGGATACCCAAGCCAATCGCCAGCACTGCCAGGGCGATGGTGGTGATCTTCGACACGCGAATCTCATCCTTCTCGTTGGCCTTGCCTTTCTTGATCACGCTGGCATACAGGTCATGGGACACCGCCGAAGCACCGGCCAGGGTCAAGCCGGCAACCACCGCGAGGATGGTGGCAAACGCCACGGCCGAGATGAAGCCCAGGAAGATACTGCCGCCCACCGCGTTGGCCAGGTGCACCGCCGCCATGTTGTTGCCGCCCAACAGAGCGCCTGCTGCATCCTTGAACGCCGGGTTGGTGCTGACCAGCAGAATCGCGCCGAAGCCAATGATGAAGGTCAGGATATAGAAGTAGCCGATAAAGCCAGTGGCATACAGCACGCTCTTACGGGCTTCTTTAGCGTCACTCACGGTGAAGAAGCGCATCAGGATGTGTGGCAGGCCAGCGGTACCGAACATCAGGGCCAGGCCGAGGGAGAACGCCGAAATCGGGTCTTTCACCAGGCCGCCCGGGCTCATGATCGCCTCACCTTTAGGGTGAACCTTGATCGCCTCGGAGAACAGCATGTTGAAGTCGAAGTTGACGTGCTTCATCACCATCAGCGCCATGAACGAGGCACCGGACAGCAGCAGCACTGCCTTGATGATCTGTACCCAGGTGGTCGCCAGCATGCCGCCGAACAACACATAGAGGCACATCAGGATACCCACCAGGATCACCGCTACATGGTAATCAAGGCCGAACAGCAGCTGGATCAGCTTGCCCGCGCCGACCATCTGCGCGATCAGGTAGAACGCCACCACCACCAGCGAACCACAGGCCGACAGGCTGCGGATCTGGGTCTGCCCGAGGCGATAGGACGCCACGTCAGCGAAGGTGTACTTGCCCAGGTTACGCAGGCGCTCGGCGATCAGGAACAGAATGATCGGCCAGCCCACCAGGAAGCCGATCGAGTAGATCAGGCCATCGTAGCCAGAGGTGAACACCAGCGCGGAAATCCCCAGGAAGGACGCGGCCGACATATAGTCGCCGGCAATCGCCAGGCCGTTCTGGAAACCGGTGATCTTGCCGCCGGCCGCATAGTAGTCGGCCGCCGAGTTGTTACGTTTGGATGCCCAGTAGGTAATGCACAATGTTGCGCCGACGAAGGCGACAAACATCAGGATCGCTGCGATGTTCAGCGGTTGCTTGTGCACTTCACCGGCCAATGCGTCCGCCGCCCAAACGGCAGGAGCAAAAAGCGAAGCGCCGAATACAGCCAATAGACGACGGATCATTGCGCAGCCTCCTTGAGAATCGCATTGTTCAGGTCGTCGAATTCGCCGTTGGCGCGTCGCACGTAGATGCCTGTGAGAACAAAGGCCGAGACAATCAGCCCGACCCCGATAGGGATTCCCCAGGTTATGGACGATTCAGGACTGATCTTGCCCCCCAGGACTTGGGGTCCGTAGGCGATCAACAGGATGAATCCGGAGTAAAGCCCAAGCATGATCGCCGAGAGAATCCAGGCGAACTTTTCCCTTTTTCTTACCAGCTCCTTGAAGCGCGGGCTGTTTTGAATCGAGAGGTAAATGCTGTCGTTCATTGTTTTTATCCTCGCAGCACAGCTTTTTTATTATTGGAACGTATCCACTGTATGCGGCTGCAGGACAGGTTCCAGACGACCTTAGTCTTAGAACCAGTGTAGCGAGGGTTTGGGGGGCGACAGAAACAATTGCAGGAGCGAGCTTGCTCGCGAAAAACGTCAACGATAACGCGCACACCCTGGATGATTGCGGCGTCTTTGCGTTCTTCGCGAGCAAGCCCGCTCCTACAGGTTTATCCGATTATTGGGCGGTCCACTCGGCCACACGCTCAGGGTGCTTGGCGACCCAATCCTTGGCCGCCACGTCAGGCTTGGTGCCTTCCTGGATGGCCAGCATCACTTCGCCGATTTCATCCTTGGAGGCCCACTGGAATTTCTTCAGGAACGCCGCGACTTCCGGGGCTTTCTTTTCCAGGCCCTTGCTGCCGATGCTATTGACCGTCTCGGCGGCGCCGTAAATGCCTTTTGGATCGTCAAGGAAACGCAGTTTCCATTTGGCGAACATCCAGTGTGGCACCCAACCCGTCACCACGATGGAGTCCTGCTTGTCTTCGGCGCGGGTCAGTTCGGCGATCATGGCTGCGCCGGAACTGGCTTGCAGCTTGTAGTCCAGCCCGTATTGCTTGATGGCTTCATCAGTCTTGAGCATCACCCCTGAACCGGCATCGATGCCGACAATCTTGTTCTTGAAGGTGGTGTCGGTCTTCAAGTCCTCGATGGACTTGGCCTTGACGTACTCCGGCACGATCAAGCCGATCTTCGCATCCTTGAAGTTGGGGCCGTAGTCGACCACCTTGTCCTTGTTCTTGGTCCAGTACTCACCATGGGTCACCGGCAGCCAGGCCGACAGCATGGCGTCGAGCTTGCCGGTGGCCAGCCCCTGCCACATGATCCCGGTGGCGACCGCCTGCAGTTTCACGTCATAACCCAGCTTTTGCTTGATCACTTCAGCGGCCACGTGGGTGGTGGCGACACTGTCCGACCAGCCGTCCACATAGCCGATGCTCAGGGTCTTGCTGTCGGCGCTGGCCAGTGTGGAGCTCATCGCAACTACCAACGTGGCAGCTGCGCCCAAAAGTCGTCGCATCTTCATAGTGCTTCCCCGAAAGTGCTGCGCCCGGCGGATGCCGAGCGACGTCAACCTGTTGTCAGGTGGTGCCGTTCGATCATCAACCTGCTGCCCCTGTGGACCTGCTCTGACTACGACCTCAGCGGAGCAAGAAACGACATCACAACGCCAGTAGGACAATTCGCAGGAAGTAACGTCAAAATTCCGCCCGAACTTTGCATGTCAAAATTATGCGGCGCCCCTGAAAACCGGCAAATGCAGGTAAGATGCGCGCCTTTGCTCCCACACGGCCTGACCATGACCGCGACTGCCCGCTTCCCCTTCCTGCCTTATGTATTTGCCTTGTTGCTCGGCCTGTTTGCCCTCGGCGGCTACTGGTACGGCCTTGGCCAGCCAGTGGTGCTGCCGGACGTGGCCAGCGCCAGTCACAAGCTGCAATGCGCGTCCTACACGCCATTCGACAAGGACCAATCGCCATTCGACCAGCCGTTCAAGCTGCGCCCCGAGCGCATGGACGCCGACCTGGCACTGTTGGCCACGCGCTTTGAGTGCATCCGCACCTACTCCATGACCGGCCTCGAAGCCCTGCCCGACCTGGCGCGCAAGCATGGCCTGAAGTTGATGAGCGGTGCCTGGATAAGCAGCAACCCGGTGGACAATGCCAAGGAAGTCGACAAGCTGATCGCCTCGGCCAATGCCAACCCCGACGTGGTCACGTCGGTGATCGTTGGCAACGAAGCCCTGCTGCGCAAGGAAATCACCGCCACGCAGTTGGTAAAGCTGATCGAACAAGTCAAAAGCCAGATCCAGCAGCCAGTGACCTACGCCGACGTCTGGGAGTTCTGGCTGCAGCACCCGGAAATTGCCCCGGCCGTGGATTTCCTGACCATCCACCTGTTGCCGTACTGGGAAGATGACCCGGCAGGTATCGATCAGGCCCTGCGCCATGTCGGTGATATTCGCCAGACATTCGGCAACCGCTTCGCCCCCAAGGACGTGATGATTGGCGAAACCGGCTGGCCCAGCGAAGGCCGCCAGCGCGAAACCGCCGTCCCGAGCCGGGTCAACGAAGCCAAGTTCATTCGCGGTTTTGTCGCCATGGCCGAAGCCAATGGCTGGCACTACAACCTGATCGAAGCCTTTGACCAGCCGTGGAAGCGCGCCAGCGAAGGTGCGGTCGGCGGTTACTGGGGGCTGTTTGATGCCGATCGCCAAGACAAGGGCATTCTGGCCGGCCCGGTCACCAACGTGCCGTACTGGCCGGTGTGGCTGGGCGTTGGTGGGCTGATCCTGCTCGGCACCCTGGTGCTCGGGGGGCGTGTTCGCAGCACACGCGCCGCGTTGTTGCTGCCGTTGCTGGGCGCAGTGGCGGCCGGTTCCATTGGCAGCTGGGCCGAACTGACCCGGGTGACAGCGCGTTTCACTGATGAGTGGATCTGGGCCGGCCTGTTGCTGGCCCTGAACCTGTTGGTGCTGGCCCATGCAGCCCTGGCCTTGAGCGCTCGCCAGGGTTGGCGTGAACGGGCCTTCGCCTGGCTGGAGCAACGCGCTGGCTGGCTGATCGCATTTGCCGGGTTCGCCACGGCAGTGATGATGCTGGCGCTGGTGTTCGACCCCCGTTACCGCAGCTTCCCCAGCGCCGCCCTGCTGCTGCCGGCGCTGGTATACCTGCTGCGCCCGGTTACCGGACCACGGCGGGAAATTGCCCTGCTGGCCTTCATCATCGGTGCCGGCATTGCGCCGCAGCTGTACCGCGAAGGCTTGATGAACCAGCAGGCGCTGGGTTGGGCATTGGTCAGTGGTTTGGTGGTGGTTGCCCTGTGGCGTTGCCTGCGGGTGCGCAAACCCTGAGATTGCTATCGCGCGCTCCCACATTTTGATCTGTGAATACATTCAAATGTGGGAGCTGGCTTGCCTGCGATTGGCATCGGTATCTACACAACTTTTCCGCAACACCTAAATCCAAGCATATTGCGCAGTTGTGGCGAGCGGGCTTGCCCCGCGCTGGGCTGCGAAGCAGCCCAAAAAGCCCTCCACGTTTACCGGGTTTAGGGCTGCTTCGCCGCCCAGCGCGGGGCAAGCCCGCTCGCCACGGGGGGCGTCAGTTTCTGAAAGTTGTGTAGATACTTATGCTGCGATTGGCCCTATCAGACAGCCCGAGGCGCCCTGACCAACCGCAACCCGGCAATCACCAACGCAAACACCGCAAAATTGGTGTTGTACAACGCCAATGCCGGGATTCCGAACGCCAGCCCCAACACCGCCAACCCCCAGCCCGCACGGCCTGGCAGCAAGAACGCCAGAATAGACGTGACCAACGCGGCCCAACCCAGCACCCGAAAGTGAATCATCAACCCAAGATTGGCGCGCAACTGGCACTCCCAGCGGCTGGCGTCGTCAGCGCAGATGCCCACCCACTGCCCGTCTTCCATAAACCCGTAACGGGCGCCATAACTGGCGGCCAACCATAACGGCAAGGCCAACAGCAGTAGGATCAGCGGCAAACGAGGGGACATAAGGGCACTCCGATAGGCGAAAACGGCGCCCAGCTTAATCTCCCAGGGGCCATTGGCAAGGGTTGCACGCAGATAACTATTCATCAAAGCGTGCCAAAGTGTATCGTCTGGCTACTATTACCCCGATTCCTACGTTTTTTTCCGATATTTAGTGCCGATGGCTGGCACTTCGGTGACAACGCGGTGGTCATAGCCTGCGAACTTCATTCAGCACGTTTTCCTCTTAGGGATTTAGTCATGCTCCGTTCCTTGCGCTGTGCTGCCCTGTTGGGCGGCCTTTTTTTGAGTGCGTCAGCACTGGCGGTCGATATCGATCCGGCCAGCTATGGCTACCCTTTGACCAACCCGTTCGAAGCGACCATCGCCACAACGCCACCGGACCTGCGGCCGGACCTGCCATCCATCGATGACATCAACCAGTCCGACTACACCCTGACCATGCGCCCAGAGCGTGAATTCAGCCTGCCCGACAACTTCTGGGCGGTGAAGAAACTCACCTACCGCATTGCCAAGCAAGACCGTGCGGCACCGCTGATCTTCTTGATCGCCGGCACCGGTGCGCGCTTTGACAGCAGCCTGAATGAATACCTGAAAAAGCTCTACTACAAGGCCGGCTACCACGTCGTCCAATTGTCGTCGCCTACCAGCTTTGACTTCATCAGCGCCGCCTCGCGCTTTGCCACCCCCGGCATCACCCAGGAAGACGCCGAGGACATGTACCGTGTGATGCAGGCCGTACGCGCGCAAAACGCCACGTTGCCAGTCACCGACTTCTACCTCACCGGCTACAGCCTGGGCGCGCTGGACGCGGCGTTCGTCAGCAAGCTGGACGAAACGCGGCGCAGCTTCAACTTCAAGAAGGTGTTGCTGCTCAACCCGCCAGTCAACCTCTATACCTCCATCACCAACCTCGACAAACTGGTGCAGACCGAGGTCAAGGGCATCAACAACAGCACCACCTTCTATGAACTGGTGCTGAACAAGCTGACCCGTTACTTCCAGCAAAAAGGCTACATCGATCTCAACGACGCCCTGCTCTACGACTTCCAGAACTCCAAGGAGCACCTGACCAACGAGCAGATGGCGATGCTGATCGGCACCTCGTTCCGCTTCTCGGCGGCCGATATCGCCTTCACCTCGGACCTGATCAACCGCCGTGGCCTGATTATCCCGCCCAAGTACCCGATCACCGAAAGCACCAGCCTCACGCCGTTCCTCAAGCGTGCCCTGCAATGTGATTTCGACTGCTACCTCACCGAACAAGTGATCCCGATGTGGCGTGCCCGCTCCGACGGCGGCAGCCTGCTGCAATTGGTCGACCAGGTCAGCCTGTATGCCCTTGAGGACTATCTGCGCGACAGCCCGAAAATTGCCGTGATGCACAACGCCGACGACGTGATCCTCGGTCCTGGCGACCTGGGCTTTTTGCGTAAAACCTTCGGCGATCGCCTGACCGTCTACCCACTGGGCGGCCATTGCGGCAACCTCAATTACCGCGTCAACGCCGACGCTATGCTGGAGTTCTTCCGTGGCTAAACATCTCCTGCTTCTCGCGGCCTTACTCTGTGCAGGCGTTGCCAACGCGGACAACAGCAAGGCTCACGCACCGACCGTGGTCGACCAGGATGGCTTCAAAGAGCCCTTGAGCAAACTCAAGTTCAACCCAGGCCTGGACCAGCGCGAATTCGAGCGTTCGACCCTCAACGCCCTCAACGTCTATGACCCACTGGAGTCGTGGAACCGCCGGGTGTACCACTTCAACTATCGCTTCGACCAATGGGTATTCTTGCCGGTGGTCGATGGCTATCGCTACGTCACCCCAAGTTTCCTGCGTACCGGCGTCAGCAACTTCTTCAACAACCTGGGCGACGTGCCCAACCTGATGAACAGCCTGCTGCAGCTCAAGGGCCACCGCTCCCTGGAAACCACCGGCCGCCTGCTGGTCAACACCACCCTCGGCATCGCCGGCCTCTGGGACCCGGCGACCGCCATGGGCCTGCCCCGCCAAAGCGAAGACTTCGGCCAGACCCTGGGCTTCTACGGCGTACCCGGCGGCGCCTACCTGATCCTGCCGATCCTCGGCCCGTCCAACCTGCGCGACACCGGCGGACTGCTGGTGGACTACACCGCCGAATCCCAGATCAACTACCTCAACGTCGCCGAAGTCAGCTCCAACCACCCGGAAATCTGGGCGTTGCGCGCGGTAGACAAGCGCTACCAGACGAGCTTTCGCTACGGCCAGATGAATTCGCCGTTCGAGTATGAAAAGGTGCGGTACGTGTACAGCGAGTCGCGCAAGTTACAGATCGCGGAGTAATCGCTGCCCCACAAAAAAGGCCATTCGATTGAATGGCCTTTTTTATTGCCGAGCAGTCAGGCCTTGATCGATTGCCAGGCCTTGCCCACCACGCTGACCACCGCCAGCACCACCGCCCCAGCGATGATCCCTACGATGGCATTGAGCAGAGTCGGCATCAACCAAGTGATGCCGCCAACACTCTGGCTGACGCTCTCAATCCAGTGATGCACTACGGGCACGCCGTGAGTCAGGATGCCACCACCGACCATGAACATCGCCGCAGTGCCAATCACCGAGAGGCTTTTCATCATGTACGGCGCGGCCCGCAGAAGCCCGTTGCCGATATCACGTACCAGTTGGCCGGGCTTTTGCGCCATCCACAGCCCCAGGTCATCGAGCTTGACGATGCCGGCCACCAGGCCGTACACGCCGATGGTCATGACCAGGGCGATGCCCGACAACACGATCACTTGCTGCATCAACGGCGCGTCGGCCACGGTGCCCAGGGTGATGGCGATGATTTCGGCGGAGAGGATAAAGTCGGTGCGGATCGCGCCCTTGATCTTGTCCTTCTCGAAGGCCACCAGGTCTGTTGCGGGGTCGGCCACCGCTTCGACTAACTGCGCGTGCTCGGCCTGATCATCCGCCTTGCTGTGCAGGAATTTATGGGCGAGCTTTTCAAAACCTTCGAAACACAGATAGGCACCGCCGAGCATCAGCAGTGGCGTGACCGCCCACGGTGCGAAGGCGCTGATCAATAGCGCGGTAGGCACCAGGATCAGTTTGTTGATAAACGAGCCCTTGGCAACGGCCCACACCACCGGAATTTCCCGCTCGGCGCGCACGCCAGAGACTTGCTGGGCATTGAGCGCCAGATCGTCACCCAGCACACCGGCGGTTTTCTTGGCAGCCATTTTTGTCATCAGGGCCACATCGTCGAGAACCGCGGCGATGTCATCGATCAAAACCAACAAGCTGCTTCCTGCCATGAATCGGACGTCCTTAATGTGGGATATTTCGCAGCATAGCGTGGTACAAAGCGTCGCGGGCAGATTCTTGAGGCGCGCGGATCGCCGGTGCTACCATGCGCAACCGCCTGTCCTGGCAAGGAATGATCTGGTCTATGAGCACCATTCGCGAGCGCAACAAAGAACTGATCCTGCGGGCTGCCAGCGAGGAGTTTGCCGACAAGGGCTTCGCCGCGACCAAAACCAGTGATATCGCCGCCAAGGCCGGGCTGCCCAAGCCCAACGTCTATTACTACTTCAAGTCCAAGGACAACCTCTACCGCGAGGTGCTCGAAAGCATCATCGAGCCGATCCTGGCCGCCTCCACCCCCTTCAACCCGGACGGCGACCCCAAGCAGGTATTGAGCGGCTATATCCGTTCAAAAATCAGCATCTCCCGCGACCTGCCGTTTGCCTCGAAAGTATTCGCCAGCGAAATCATGCACGGCGCCCCCCACCTGAGCCCCGAGCAGGTGCAACAGCTCAACGCCCAGGCCAAGCACAATATCGATTGCATCCAGAGCTGGGTCGATCGCGGCCTGATCGCCGCGATTGATCCTCATCACCTGATGTTCAGCATCTGGGCGGCGACCCAGACCTATGCCGACTTCGACTGGCAGATCTCGGCGGTGACCGGCAAGGCCAAGCTCGACGAAGCCGATTATGAAGCGGCGGCGCAGACGATTATTCGGCTGGTGTTGAAGGGGTGCGAGCCGGACTGATGGGCGGTGGTGTGGCTATCGCAGGCAAGCCAGCTCCCACATTTGGGTCTGCACCAGACACAGCTTGTATGAACACCGCAAAGCCAATGTGGGAGCGGGCTTGCCCGCGATAGCAATCACTCAGACACATCCTGCTAAAAGCCTGCTCACCCAACCCAGCTTCCCGAATCTAGCCTCTCAGAACACTTTCTGGAGAGAGGCAATGGAATGCCTGACTTACCTGCATCAAACCGCCTGCGCATCGGGCGCTACAACGAACCCAATCGAATCTATCACCTCACCACCAATACACTGGATCGAACCCCGATATTCGAGGATTTTAGATTAGGTCGATTGGTGGTTCAGCAATTTAGAATCGCTCAAAGCCAAGGACTAGTGACCTCGCTGGCCTGGGTAGTCATGCCTGATCACTTCCATTGGCTGATTTCACTGGATCAAGGCTCTCTGGCCGATTTGATGCGCCAGGTAAAATCCAAAAGCACCCGGGTGGTCAATGCAGTAGCTGGTCGACAGGGACGCCTATGGCAACCCGGCTTTCATGATCATGCTGTGCGTCGGGAAGAAAGCCTCGAGAGTATTGCTCGATACATTGTTGCCAACCCCCTGAGGGCCGGCCTTGTAAAGACGTGCGGCGACTATCCGCTGTGGGATGCAATCTGGTTATGAGCACAGACCGAGTCGCCAGCATCGCAGGCAAGCCAGCTCCCACAATTGATTGCATGGCTCAAACAATGTGCGCAGGGCACCAATCCAGTGTGGGAGCTGGCTTGCCTGCGATGGCTATTGCCCTGTCACTACAACATCAAGCGGACACCCCCGCATCCGCCAACAACCCCAGCCCCTCAATCGCCGTGATCGCGCACTGCTCATCGATATCCGACGTATCCCCACTGATCCCGATCGCCCCAAGCACCACGCCCGCTGGGTCCCGTATCAACACCCCGCCCGGTGCCGGCACTACACCGCCCTGCCCCAGGCTGTTCAAGGCGGCAATAAACGCCGGCCGCTGTTGGGCATCCAGCGCCAGCAAGCGCGAGCCCTTGCCCAGGGCTATCGCGCCCCAGGCCTTACCGATGGCGATTTGCGGGCGCAGCAGGCTGGCGCCGTCTTCCCGTTGCAGGGTGATCAGGTGTCCGCCGCTGTCGAGCACCGCGATGGTCAGCGGTGCAGCGGCAATGGTGCGGCCTGCGGTGATGGCCTGGCTGACCAGGTTGACTGCGACTTTCAAGGTTAGAGCGCTCATGGGTGCCGTCCTTATCTTGTTATTGAGAAAGCCTTGGGGCTCTGATTGATCAGAAGCCTGATGCAACAAATAGAACACAATAGATTTATTTTTTGTATACAATATTTCGAAACATACGCACCACACGTCGAAATACTCCCGCTAAAAAGCCTTCCGACGAATGCACAGGCTCTGAGACAAAATGGATTGACCTGCGCCGCTCGCCGTGAATACACTTTGAAGCAACACCACTTGTATACAATTACAAAACGCAAGAGGCACCAAAACCATGAGCAAAATGAGAGCAATCGAAGCCGCTGTCCTGGTGATGCGCCGTGAGGGTGTAGACACCGCCTTCGGTATCCCAGGCGCCGCGATCAACCCGTTGTATTCCGCCCTGCAAAAGGTCGGCGGCATCGATCACGTCCTTGCTCGCCACGTGGAAGGCGCTTCGCACATGGCCGAGGGGTATACCCGCACCAAGGCCGGCAATATCGGCGTGTGCATCGGCACGTCGGGCCCGGCGGGCACCGATATGGTCACCGGCCTGTACAGCGCCTCGGCCGATTCCATCCCGATCCTGTGCATCACCGGGCAAGCGCCTCGCGCCCGGATGCACAAAGAAGATTTCCAGGCCGTGGATATCACCAGCATCGTCAAGCCCGTGACCAAGTGGGCAACCACCGTGCTAGAGCCTGGCCAGGTGCCGTATGCGTTCCAGAAAGCTTTCTATGAAATGCGCTCCGGCCGCCCCGGCCCGGTGCTGATCGACTTGCCATTCGACGTACAGATGGCTGAGATCGAGTTTGATATCGACGCCTACCAGCCACTGCCATTGGCCAAGCCACTGGCCACGCGCATCCAGGTCGAAAAAGCCCTGGCCATGCTCGATCAGGCCGAGCGCCCGCTGCTGGTCAGCGGTGGCGGCGTGATCAATGCCGACGCCAGCGAACTGCTGGTGGAATTCGCCGAACTGACGGGTATCCCGGTGATCCCGACCCTGATGGGCTGGGGCACTATTCCCGACGACCACCCGCTGATGGTGGGCATGGTCGGCCTGCAAACCTCGCACCGCTACGGCAACGCGACGATGCTCAAGTCGGACATGGTGCTGGGCGTCGGCAACCGCTGGGCCAACCGCCACACCGGTTCGGTGGAGGTGTACACCGAGGGGCGCAAGTTCATTCACGTTGACATAGAGCCGACACAAATCGGCCGCGTGTTCACCCCGGACCTGGGCATCGTGTCCGACGCCGGTGCCGCGCTGACCCTGTTTATTGAAGTGGCCCGCGAATGGAAAGCCGCCGGCAAGCTCAAGGACCGCAGCGCCTGGCTGCATGATTGCCAGCAGCGCAAAGCCACCCTGCACCGCAAAACGCACTTCGACAACGTACCGGTCAAGCCGCAACGGGTGTACGAAGAGATGAACCAGGTGTTCGGTAAAGATACCTGCTACGTCAGCACCATCGGCCTGTCGCAGATTGCCGGCGCGCAGTTCCTGCACGTCTACAAGCCACGCCACTGGATCAACTGCGGCCAGGCCGGCCCGCTGGGCTGGACCATTCCTGCTGCGCTGGGCGTGGTCAAGGCCGACCCGAGTCGCAAGGTGGTGGCACTGTCGGGCGACTATGACTTCCAGTTCATGATCGAAGAGCTGGCCGTGGGCGCGCAGTTCAAGCTGCCGTATATCCACGTGGTGGTGAACAACTCGTACCTGGGGCTGATCCGCCAGGCCCAGCGCGGTTTTGAAATGGACTACTGCGTGCAGTTGTCTTTCGACAACCTCAACGCCCCGGAACTCAACGGTTATGGCGTCGACCACGTCGCAGTCGCTGAAGGCCTGGGTTGCAAGGCCCTGCGTGTATTCGAGCCGGGCCAGATCCAGCCAGCGCTGCGCAAGGCCCAGGCAATGATCGAAGAGTTCAAGGTGCCGGTGATTGTCGAGATCATTCTGGAGCGCGTGACCAATATTTCCATGGGCACCGAGATCAACGCCGTCAACGAATTCGAAGATCTGGCACTGGTGGGCAACGACGCACCGACTGCCATTTCAATGCTCGATTAAGGAGAACACCATGCCGCGTTTTGCCGCCAACCTGTCCATGCTGTTTACCGAACAGGACTTTCTCGCACGCTTCAAAGCCGCCGCCGACGCCGGTTTCAGTGGGGTGGAATACCTGTTCCCCTACGAGTTCAGCTCTGCCGAAATCAAGGCGCAACTCGACGCCCACGGCCTGACCCAAGTGCTGTTCAACCTGCCGGCCGGCGACTGGGCCAGCGGCGAGCGCGGCCTGGCCTGCCACCCTGAGCGGGTCGAGGAATTCCGCGCGGGGGTCAACCTGGCCATCGCCTATGCCCAGGTGCTGGGCAATACCCAGATCAACTGCCTGGCGGGGATTCGCCCTGCCGGCGTGGATGACGCCACCCTGGAAAAAACCTTTGTCGCCAACCTCAAGTACGCCGCCGACAAGCTGCAAGCGGTGGGCATCAAGCTGGTGATGGAAGCGATCAACACCCGCGACATTCCCGGTTTCTACCTGAACAACACGGCCCAGGCCCTGGCGATCCGCGAACAAGTGGGCAGCGCCAACCTGTTCCTGCAATACGACATCTATCACATGCAAATCATGGAAGGCGACCTGGCTCGCACCATGGCCACTCACCTGGATCAGATCAACCATATCCAGTTGGCCGACAACCCAGGGCGCAACGAGCCGGGCACGGGTGAGATCAACTACCGCTTCCTGTTCGAGCATCTGGAGCGGATTGGGTATCAGGGCTGGGTGGGCTGCGAGTACAAGCCGTTGACCACGACCGAAGCCGGCCTTGGCTGGCTCAAGACCCATAACGCGATCTGACCGACCCCATAAAACCTGTGGGAACTGGCTTGCCTGCGATGCAGACACCTCGGTGTATCAGGCATACCCAGGTGAAGCCATCGCAGGCAAGCCAGCTCCCACAGGGGGCAGTGCAAAACCTGCATAACGAATAAAAAGAGGATTTGATCATGGCTAAAATCGGCTTTATCGGCACCGGCATCATGGGCCAACCCATGGCCGCGAACCTGCAGAAAGCAGGTCATCAATTGTTCCTGTCCGAGCACCATGGCAAAGCACCCGCCGAGCTGATCGCCGCCGGTGCCGTGGCCCTGGCAAACCCGCAGCAAGTGGCCCAGGAAGCAGAGTTCATCATCGTCATGGTGCCCGACACCCCTCAGGTCGATGACGTGTTGTTCCGCGCCGATGGTGTAGCGGCCGGCCTGTCGCCGAACAAAGTGGTGATCGACATGAGTTCGATCTCGCCCACCGCCACCAAGGCTTTTGCCGCGAAGATCAACGCCACTGGCGCGCAGTACCTCGACGCCCCGGTATCGGGCGGTGAAGTCGGCGCCAAGGCCGGGACCCTGAGCATCATGGTCGGCGGCGAGCCGCAGACCTTCGAGCGCGCCCTGTCGCTGTTCCAGAGCATGGGCAAGAACATCACCCTGGTGGGTGGCAATGGCGATGGCCAGACCGCCAAGGTGGCGAACCAGATCATCGTCGCCCTGAACATCCAGGCCGTGGCTGAAGCGCTGCTGTTTGCTTCGAAGAACGGCGCAGATCCGGCCAAGGTACGCGAAGCGCTGATGGGTGGCTTCGCCTCGTCGAAGATCCTCGAAGTGCATGGCGAGCGCATGATCAAAGGCACCTTCGACCCGGGCTTCCGTATCAACCTGCACCAGAAGGACTTGAACCTGGCCCTGGCCGGTGCAAAGGAGCTGGGGATCAACCTGCCCAATACCGCCGGCACCCAACAAGTGTTCAGTACCTGCACCGCGATTGGCGGCGGCAACTGGGACCATTCGGCGCTGATCAAGGGCCTGGAGCATATGGCGAACTTCTCGATTCGCGATAAGTAACCCCGCCTGCGATCCACCTTTGGAACGGGATCAAAATGTGGGAGCGGGCTTGTCGGGTCGCCGCATCGTCGCGATCGCGGTGTTCCAGTCAGCATGGATGTTGAATGTAAGACCATCGCGAGCAAGCCCGCTCCCACATTTTGATCCGGTTCCAAGCTTCAAATCCAATAACAAAAATCCGGGAGCCCGCTTATGTCGGTCGATCCGCAACACCTGCTTCGCGAGCTGTTTGCCACAGCCATCGACGCTGCCCACCCCCGGCAAGTCCTCGAACCTTACCTACCCGCTGACCGCAGCGGCCGCGTGATCGTGATCGGCGCGGGCAAAGCTGCGGCCGCCATGGCCCTGGTGGTGGAAAACAGCTGGCAAGGCCAAGTCTCAGGCCTGGTGGTCACCCGCTACGGCCACGGCGCGCCCTGCCAGAAAATCGAAGTGGTCGAAGCCGCGCACCCAGTGCCCGATGCTGCTGGCCAGGCCGTGGCCAAGCGCGTGCTGGAGCTGATCAGCAACCTGACCGAAGACGACCGCGTGATCTTCCTCTTGTCCGGCGGCGGCTCCGCCCTGCTGGCCTTGCCGGCCGCGGGGATTACCCTGGCCGACAAGCAAGCGATCAACAAGGCCCTGCTTAAATCCGGCGCCACCATCGGCGAGATGAATTGCGTGCGCAAGCACCTCTCGGCGATCAAGGGCGGGCGATTGGCCAAGGCATCCTGGCCCGCCACCGTCTACACCTACGCGATTTCCGATGTACCGGGCGATCAAGCCACAGTGATTGCCTCGGGCCCGACCGTGGGCGACCCGAGCACCTCGCAACAAGCGCTGGCGATCCTCAAGCGTTACCAGATCGACATCCCGGCCTCGGTGCGCAGTTGGTTGCAAAGCCCTGAGTCGGAGACCGTCAAACCCGGCGATCCGTGCCTTGCGCGCAGCCATTTCCAACTGATCGCACGGCCGCAGCAGTCTTTGGAAGCAGTGGCGGTAAAAGTGCGCCAGGCCGGTTTCAGCCCGCTGATCCTCGGCGACCTGGAAGGCGAAGCCCGGGACGTGGCCAAGGTTCACGCCGGCATCACCCGGCAGATCATCCAGCACGGCCAGCCACTGGCAGCGCCCTGCGTGATCCTGTCCGGCGGCGAGACCACCGTGACCGTGCGCGGCAATGGCCGTGGCGGACGCAACGCCGAGTTCCTGCTAAGCCTGACCGACAGCCTCAAGGGCCTGCCCGGCGTGTACGCCCTGGCCGGCGACACCGACGGCATCGACGGTTCCGAAGACAACGCCGGGGCGATCATGACCCCCACCAGTTACGCTCGCGCCGAGGCCCTGGGCCTGTCGGCCAGCGATGAGCTGGACAACAACAATGGCTACGGCTATTTCGCGGCACTCGACGCGTTGATCGTCACCGAGCCGACCCGTACCAACGTCAACGACTTCCGCGCCATTCTGATACTTGAGAGTCCTGAACATGACGCCTGACAAGAAGGTCAAAATCCTCGCCACCCTGGGGCCGGCCACCGACGGCATCGATGACATCCGCGAGCTGGTGCAAGCCGGGGTGAATATCTTCCGCCTGAACTTCAGCCATGGCGATCACGCCGACCATGCCCAGCGCTACCAGTGGATCCGCCAGGTCGAGCGCCAGCTCAACTACCCGCTGGGGATCCTGATGGACCTGCAGGGGCCGAAACTGCGCGTCGGGCGTTTTGCCGAGGGCAAGGTGCAGCTGGTGCGTGGCCAGGCCTTGCGCCTGGACCTTGACCCCACGCCGGGCGACCAGCGCCGGGTCAACCTGCCCCATCCGGAAATCATCAAGGCCCTGGAGCCGGGGATGGACCTGCTGCTGGACGACGGCAAGCTGCGCCTGCGGGTGATTACCAAACATGCCGATGCAATCGACACCACGGTATTGAATGGCGGTGAACTGTCCGACCGTAAAGGGGTGAATGTCCCACAAGCCTTGTTGGAACTCAGCCCACTGACCGCCAAGGATCGCCGCGACCTGAGCTTCGGCCTGGAACTGGGCGTGGACTGGGTGGCGCTGTCGTTTGTGCAGCGTCCCGAAGACATCCGCGAAGCCCGCGAGCTGATCGGCGACAAGGCGTTCTTGATGGCGAAGATCGAGAAGCCCTCGGCGGTGCGCTACCTGCAGGAAATCGCCGAGCTGAGCGATGCGATCATGGTCGCCAGAGGGGATCTGGGTGTGGAAGTGCCGGCCGAAAGCGTGCCGCAAATCCAGAAAGACATCATCAGCACCTGCCGCCAGTTGGGCAAGCCGGTGGTGGTGGCCACGCAGATGCTCGAATCCATGCGTTTCTCGCCGGCCCCCACCCGCGCCGAAGTCACCGACGTGGCCAATGCCGTCGCCGAGGGCACCGATGCGGTGATGTTGTCGGCCGAAACCGCCTCCGGCGAGTACCCATTGGAAGCGGTGCAGATGATGAGCAAGATCATTCGCCAGGTGGAGAACGGCCCGGATTACCAGACCCAGCTGGATGTAAGCCGACCCAAGGCCGAGGCCACGGTGTCCGACGCCATCAGCTGCGCAATCCGCCGGATCAGCAGCATCCTGCCGGTGGCGGTGCTGGTGAACTACAGCGAGTCGGGTAGCTCCAGCTTGCGCGCGGCGCGGGAACGGCCGGCGGTGCCGATCCTCAATCTCACGCCGAACCTGTCCACCGCCCGGCGCCTGAGCGTGGCCTGGGGCGTGCATTCGGTGGTCAATGATCGGTTGCGGCAAGTGGACGAGGTGTGTTCCACGGCGCTGGAAATCGCCCAGGCCCAGGGCATGGCGCAGCGTGGGGATACGTTGTTGATCACCGCGGGGGTGCCCTTTGGGCAGCCGGGGTCGACCAACTCGCTGCGCATTGAGACGTTGATCTAGCGTCTGTTCGAGCCTTATCGCGGGCAAGCCCGCTCCCACACTTGATTGGGTTCGCCAATCAAAATGTGGGAGTGGGCTTGCCCGCGATAAGGGCAACTCGGTCTCCCTGACTCCCTCACTATGCCCAACCCAACCTGCCCCGACTGGGCCGAAGCCCTGCTCAACGGCTTCAGCCAGATCTTCCTGCAGCGCCACCCGCTGTGTGGCCTGCTGTGCCTGTTGGCAATCCTCTCCTGCGCCCCGGCCCTGCTTGGCGGTGCGCTGCTGGGCGGGGTCGCCGGTTTGCTCACCGCCCAGCGCCGCGACTACCCCAAGGCCGAGCGCCAGGCCGGGCTCTATAGCTATAACGGTGTGTTGCTGGGTTTGCTGATCAGTCAGCACTTCGCCTGGTCGGCGCTGGTACCGCCGCTGATCCTGGCGTGCGGTGGCCTGAGTGCGATCCTGACCCGGCAATGGGTCAAGCGCATGGTCCATGGCGATGACCTGCCGGCCTATACCGTGCCCTTCGTGGCCATCGGCTGGTTGTTGCTCGGCACGGTCTCACCCGCCGCGCTGCCGGCAACCCCAGCGGCCTCCCTCGCCTGGCTCGGCGCCCCACTGGTCGGCCTGGGCCAGATCATACTGTTGGATCAACCACTGGCCGGCTTGCTGATCGCCCTTGGCCTGCTGCTGGCCAGCCCTCGCGCGGCACTTTGGGCGATGCTCGGCGCCAGCAGCGGCGTGGTACTCGGCCTGTTGCTCGACGACCCCACCGGGGCCCTGCTCGGCCTGCACAGCTACAACCCCGCGCTTGCCGCCCTGGCTCTGAGCCAGTACCGGCGCCAACCCTGGCTGCCTTTGCTCGGCATCCTCCTGGCAAGCCTGCTTGCCCCCGGTTTTGCCGGCCTGCACCTGGCGCCGCTGACGGCACCGTTTATCCTGGCCTGCTGGCTGGTGCGCGCGACGTTGCGCCTGCGGCACAGGGCCAACATGGACAGCCCGTTCGAATCCCCCTAGGCTTCGCAGACCTTCGATTCAGGCGGACTACATGGACAGCAACAACGACTGGCGCCAGCGGCTCTACGTCATGGTATTCCAGAGCGACACGGCAGCCGGGCGGCGTTTTGACGGCATCCTGTTGCTGATCATCCTCGCAAGCCTGGTGATCGTGATGCTCGACAGCATCGACGAAGTGCACCAGAACTACGCTGATGTGCTGGCCTATATCGAGTGGGGCTTCACGCTGATCTTCGCTATCGAGTACGGCCTGCGCCTGTATTGCTCGCCCAAGCCGTTGCGCTATGCCTTCAGCTTCTACGGGTTGGTGGACTTGCTGGCCATCGTCCCCGGCATCCTTGCCCTGTACTACAGCGACGCCCAGTACCTGCTGATTATCCGCATCATCCGCATGCTGCGGATCTTCCGTGTGCTCAAGCTCAGCCCGTACCTCAAGCAAGCCAACTACCTGATGTCGGCGCTGCGCGGCAGCAAGCAGAAGATCGTGGTGTTCCTGGTCAGCGTCTGCACCCTGGTAACGGTGTTCGGCACCCTGATGTACGTGATTGAAGGCCCGGAGCATGGTTTTACCAGCATCCCCAAGGGTATTTACTGGGCTATCGTGACCCTGACCACCGTGGGCTTTGGCGACATCGTGCCCAAGACCCCGCTGGGCCAGGTGATCTCGTCGCTGGTGATGATCACCGGTTACTCGATCATCGCCGTGCCTACCGGGATTTTTACCGCCGAACTGGCCAACGCCATGCGCGGCGAGCAACTGCAACATGATTGCCCGGTGTGCAAGAAAAATACCCATGAACCCAACGCGGCCTTCTGTTCGCGCTGTGGCAACGGGCTCTATCAGAAAGTGGAATAAGCAAAGTTCTTTTTAATCTTTAAGCGTCTATGCTGCCCCGGCTATAGTCGTGGGCTATAAGCCACTACCTTCTCGAACAACAAGGAATGAGCAGTGAAAAAACTCGTTAGCGCTTCTCTCCTGGCCGCAGGCCTTGCACTGTCTATCGGTGCCCAGGCTGCCTCGACCACCCTGCTCAACGTCTCCTATGACGTGATGCGCGACTTCTACAAGGATTACAACGCCGCGTTCCAGAAGCACTGGCAAGCCGAGCACCCGGACGACAAGTTGACCTTGCAGATGTCCTTCGGCGGTTCCAGCAAACAGGCGCGCTCGGTCATCGACGGCCTGCCGGCTGACGTGATCACCATGAACATGGCCACCGATATCAATGCCCTGGCCGACAACGGCAAACTGGTGCCAGACAACTGGGTCACCCGCCTGCCGAACAACAGTGCGCCGTTCACGTCCGCCACCGTGTTTATCGTGCGCAAGGGCAACCCCAAGGCCCTGAAAGACTGGCCGGATCTGCTCAAGGATGGTGTGCAGGTGATCGTGCCCAACCCCAAGACCTCGGGTAACGGTCGCTATACCTACCTGTCGGCCTGGGGCTATGTGCTGAAGAACGGCGGTGATGAAAACAAGGCCAAGGATTTTGTTGGCAAGCTGTTCAAGCAAGCACCGGTGCTCGATACCGGTGGCCGTGCCGCCACCACGACCTTCATGACCAACCAGATCGGCGACGTGCTGGTGACCTTTGAAAACGAAGCGGAAATGATTGCCCGCGAATTCGGCCGCGATCAATTCGAAGTGGTCTACCCAAGCGTCTCTGCCGAAGCCGAGCCACCGGTGTCGGTGGTCGATAAAGTGGTCGACAAAAAAGGCACCCGTGACGTTGCCAATGACTACCTGAAATACCTGTGGTCGGCCGAAGGCCAGGAAATTGCCGCCAACAACTACCTGCGTCCACGGGACCCGGCAGTGCTGGCCAAATACACCGATCGCTTCCCGAAAGTCGACTTCTTGTCGGTGGAGAAGACCTTTGGTGACTGGCGCACCGTGCAAAAGACCCACTTCAATGATGGCGGGGTATTCGACCAGATCTACAGCGGCCAGTAACTGAATGTGAGAGCGGGCTTGTGTGGGAGCGGGCTTGCTCGCGAATGGGGTGTATCAGTCAAAAACTATTTGTCTGACCCACCGCATTCGCGAGCAAGCCCGCTCCCACAAAAGCCCGCTCCCACACATTGGCTTGCGCGTAAGGCATCAATGCCGGGCATGACTGAAATCATCAGTAACACTTACTCCCTTCCTTCGCCTACCCTTTACCCTTCACGCCCTCCTTCCCCGCTTTCACGAGAACACCATGATCGCTACCCCGTCCGCGACCGCCCCCCTGACCCGTGGCATGGTGCTGCTGTTTGCGTTCTGCTGCGGCGCCATCGTCGCCAACATCTATTACGCACAACCGATCATTGAACTGATCGCCCCGGATATCGGCCTGACACCCGCCATGGCCAGCCTGATTGTGTCCCTGACCCAGATCGGTTATGCCCTGGGTCTGTTCTTCCTCGTGCCGCTGGGCGACCTGTTGGAAAACCGCCGGCTGATGATCATCACCACCGTGGTTGCCATTGCCAGCCTGCTGGGCGCGGCGTTTACCGAACAACCCAACCTGTTTTTGCTGGTGTCGTTGCTGATCGGCTTCAGCTCGGTGTCGGTACAGATCCTGATTCCCCTGGCCGCGCACCTGGCGCCGGCCGAATCCCGTGGTCGGGTGGTGGGCAGCATCATGGGCGGCCTGTTGCTGGGCATCCTGCTGGCACGTCCGGTTTCCAGCCTGGTCGCCGACCACTTCGGCTGGCGGGCGATGTTCATGGCGGCGGCAGCGATGATGGCCGCTATCAGCCTGGTGCTGTGGCGGACCGTGCCCAAGCGCCAGCCCGACCACAGCGCCAGCTACGGCCAGTTGCTGGGGTCGTTGGGCTCACTGCTGCGTCAGCAACCTTTGCTGCGCCAACGGGCGTTCTACCAGGGCTGTATGTTCGCCGCCTTCAGCCTGTTCTGGACTGCCGCCCCCCTGGAGCTCTCGCGTAACCACGGCCTGAGCCAAAGTGAAATCGCCCTGTTTGCCTTGGTGGGTGCCCTCGGCGCCATTGCCGCGCCGATCAGCGGACGCCTGGCAGATGCCGGCCATACCCATCGTGCTTCGCTGCTGGCAATGTTGTTGGCAACCTTGAGTTTTCTGCCTGCGTTGGTACACCCGGCCTACAGTGTCATCGGCTTGATGGTCACCGGCGTGGTCCTGGATTTCTGCGTGCAAATGAACATGGTCCTCGGCCAGCGCACCATCTACGCCCTCGATGCCCATAGCCGCAGCCGTCTGAATGCGCTGTACATGACCAGTATCTTCATCGGCGGTGCCCTGGGCTCGGCGATTGCCAGCAGTGTGTATGAACACGGCGGCTGGTTTGGGGTGATTCTGGTGGGCAGCGCGTTCCCCCTGGTGGCCCTGTTGCGGTTCATGAGTGTTTCCAGAGGCGCTTCGACAGTGAGCGCCTGACGTTCAAGACCACGCCGCCACGCCCAGGATCCTGCCTAGGGTTTACCAGTCCCAAGCAACCGCAAGAGCCCCTGGAGCATCATGAGCGTCCCCTGCAGAAGACTCGTTAACATCCCCAAAGCGTCTGGTTCAGGCACAGGGGTCGGGGTCGGGGTCGGGGTCGGCGCCGGTGCAGGCGCCGCTCCGCCGGTCACGATGTCGCCAGGTTGAATCTTGCCCACGGTGTTCACCAGCAAGTCCGGCTTGCCATTGCCGCTCATATCAATCGCCAGGCTGCCACGCCCTGTACTCGCATCATGGCTCAGTACCGCATTACCGGGTCGTCCGTTGAATTGGCTGGAAAAGGTGAGCCCCTTGACACCGGCCTCCCTCAACGCACCCGACACATCAATCTTGTCGGTGCCGCTGGTGAAATCTTCGATCAGGTCGGGATTGTGTGGCGTGGAATCACTGGCCTTGTCGTAGACGAAGGTGTCTGCACCCACGCCCCCTCGCAACCTGTCTGCCCCCGCACCACCCTTGAGACGGTTGTCTGCGTCATTGCCCGTGAGCACATCATCGCCCGGTCCGCCGACGGCGTTTTCCAGGGTTACGCCCTTGGCGATGGAAACGTTACCTCGCATGCCGCCCACGTCCGAGAACGACTGCGCATTAAGGTTGATCTTCTGGTTCTGCGCATACCCGGAAAAATCCAGGGTGTCATTCCCACCGCCATCCCACACACAGAACACCGCTGAATCAGCAGCGCTCTTGAGGCTCAGCACTTCGCGGCCGGTGTTGGAATTGAAGCCATAGGTCGTGTCAGTGTTGCGCGTCTTGCGATTAGCCCCATAAATGCTCTGAATCGCCGCGATGTCATACATCATCGGCGCCGACGGCAATACACCCTTGAAGTTGTGGTCGGCGTTCTTACGCTCCGACCAGTAACTCATGACCGTGCCGGCCCGTGTGTCCTGGGCAAACTTTGCATCCCGCTCGTACGATCCCCCGCCGTTGTACGCACCGGGATGCGCCAGCCCCAGACAATGGCCGATCTCATGGACCATGGTGGTATGAAAGTAACTCCCCTCCTTTGGCGCAGGTGATGCCTGTTGTGTACCGACCAAGGCTCTTGCGGCTGAATTACGCCCACTCGGCCCCCATGCGACACCACCACCCATCCGATCGGAGCCGGATATCTGAATAGATCCGTCAGGCGCGCGGGCATTTTCATGAAAACTGATATCGGCCACGTCCTGCCACGACTGCAGAGCCCGACGAGCGCAGGTTTTCTGCTGCTCGGTAAAAGCATCAAGTTTGACAGAAACCTGCGTTTTGCCGTCTCCGTCCCGGTCTTTAAAACGCGTACCGCTGCGCGTCAGATGCTGGATGACCTGATCGGTATTGAGGGAGCGTTTCCCATAAGCCGAAAGCGACTTCATGGGAGGCTGGTGCGCTGGCACGGGCTGATGGCTACCAGGCTGAATACGCATAGTGTTGATTTGACTCATGGCGATCTCCGACTCGATTGATGGCTGGGATAACAGGTTCCCACCGCGTCAACTTCATCGCAGAAAGCCGCATCGGTCACCGTCATCCGTGCCTAATCTTTCATGCAGGAAATCACCCCACCACCCGCATTTTGAGTCTTGTTGAAACGCTTTGGCCTGCTGTCTGGTTTGCTGACAAAACACATGGATTCTTACAAACCCTGCGGATTACTCAGTCTCGAAATCTCATGTCCAAGTGGTTGGCCGCCATAAAAAAAAGCAAAAAGGAACAGTATTTTTCAAGACAAATCGTCAGTTGCTCAAGAAACATCCGATCTACATTCAGCCCAGCACAATCAAGAACGCACCAACTTCTCCAACGCCGCATCCGCCAGGAATGATGAGCGGCTCTTCACCTTGTGCTCGCGTACATACCGGTCAATGCGCTGGATCACATACCCTGGCAAGGTCACATTGACCTTCTCGGTCTTGCCCAGGTAAGGCGAGATATCGAGCTCCAGCATGCCCCAGCCCATCCCGGCGTATTCCTCGTTGCCGTGGTGCGCCGCGACCGAGGTCGGCATGGGAATCGCCCGGCCTTCACTGGCCATCTCTTGCAGCATGATGTGCGCCACTTCCACTGCCCCGTTGTAAGCCTCTTCAAAACTGTCCCCGGCGGTCACCGCACCTGGAATATCGGGGATCTGGATACCGGTGGCGGTAAAGTCATCGCCCCATTCGATACAGATTGGGTATTGCATGAATATTCTCCTTAAAAACCGCTCTAGAACGAAAACAGCCCGGCACGCTGCCTGATACTTCGCACGGTGCCCAAGGGCAGGTCCTTCTTGGGATGTGGCACCGGTATCGTGTACGGGTTATAGCGATGCGTGAAAATATGATGGCTGCCCGTGACCCGATCCAGCACCCAGCCCGCCGCTTGCAGTTCCTTGATCAATAGCCTGCTTTGCACCACAGCCTCCTTGCTCTGGCCCGAATAAAAATAACCCCAGAGTTATCTTTACTCAAGCACAGATTTATCGAGGCAGACTGGCGGTTGTTTTGCCGGATATTGAAAAGCCGAAGGCCTTGGGTTAAAGCACCCGCCCATCCCAGCCCACCGTCACATGCCCCGGCAGCTCAGCGCGATGCTGCAGCAGCCAGGCATCCAGCGTGTGCCCGACGTGGGTCAACACCCCAAGCTCGGCGCCGCACGCGTCGATGCAGTGCAGGGCCAATGTCAGGTCATTGTGATTGCGCGGCGCCTGGGGTTGCGGTGGCATGGAGCAGTCGATGACCATCACATCCAGGGGCTCGCGGCGCAACCAGGCAATGGTTGTCGGCGGCAGGCCCGTGGTATCGGTCAGATAGGCCAGGCGCCGCCCCTGCCCTTGCAGCAGGTACCCGAACGTCGGCTTGGAATGCTGGAGGGGCAACGCGGTGACTGCCAGTTCGCCAAACTGCCGGGTCTCGAGCTCGGCAAAGGGCTGGCTGAAATCAAGGATACCGGGGTGTTTGTAGAGGTCCGACAGGCCTTCGGGATCGGCCGGGCCATGCACCGCAATGATCAGGCCCTGGCCCCAGCGCAGATGCAGCAGGCCCTGGGCATGATCCGCATGGTAGTGGGTCTGCAGAATGCCGTTGAGGCTGCGTGGCGGGAAGCGCTCGGTCAGGTCTGTCAGCCCGCTGTCGATCAACCAGCGCTGGTCGCCGCACTCGATCAGCGCGCTGCACGCGCGGCGGCGCAAGTGTTCATGGCTGCGCGCCAGGGCACAGGCGGCGCATTCGCAGCCATACACCGGGACTTGACGGGCATCGCCGGTGCCCAGCAGGGTCAGGCGCATGCCGAATGCCCCGGCTCCAGACAATCGAGCAATCGGGCGACGGTGTGCGCCAACGGCCCGGAGTTATCCAGCAGGAACACCCCGGGCGCGGCCTTCAGGCTGTCGCTGAACTGTGCGTTGCGGGCCAGGCGTGCGTCGATTTCTGCCACCGACTCACGGCCCCGCGCCAGCAAGCGTTGGCGCAACACCGCCTGGTCCACCGTCAGCAGCACCACCAACAGCGTCGGATAACGGGCGCGGGTTTGCGCCAGGTGCCCACGGGAGCCATTGACCAGCACATCGTCGCCGGCCGCCAGCCAGTCGTCGATCTGCCGTGGAATACCATAAGACAAACCATTGGCCTGCCAACTGAGGGCAAAGCCACCCTCGGCTTGCAGTGTCGCGAATTGCGCGGGGCTTACGCCCTGGGCGGCCTCGCCCACCGCTTCCGCCGAACGGGTGATGACCCGCCGCACAATACGGCAGCCGCGTTCGGCCAATGGCGCACGCGCGGCATCCAACAGGCTGTCCTTGCCCGAACCCGATGGCCCGATGAGATAGATCAACCTGCCCGCCATCAAAACACCCTCTTGGCTTGTCGCCAGACTTGTTGGACTACCGGCAGCCCGCCCGGCGCTGGCCACATTAACCCAGTGGGCCCCACCACGCACCAGCGGCTATGAAGATTTTAGCGTGTGCAATGCACTGTAGGAGCTGGCTTGCCAGCGAAGGCCCTCAACGATGACGCGGGTCATCAGGATGACCGCGGCGCCTGGGGGGTTTTCGCTGGCAAGCCAGCGCCTACAGGAGAGGGGCGATGGCAGCGATGTTTGATCGGCGTTGATGGGCCGCCGGTGTGCCAGGCGGGCAAGAAAAAGGCGACCCGAAGGTCGCCTTTTGTCATTTCGCGTACTGCTTGCTCAACCCCGGCGGTACACCCTGCACATTCGTCTCTTCCCATGGCCCGTTCGGGCTGATGGAGCGGCTCCAGCCGTTGCTCCAGCGGTAGTAGGTGCGCTGGCGGTAGAAGGTGTCCGGTTGCTCGTCCAGCACGTAGACCTGCATCTTGCCGTCCCAATGGCTGGCAGCGCCGGGAGGCGGGGCGAAGGTCGGGGACTTGCTCGGCAAGGGTTTGGGCGGGGCGATGACCGGGCCGCTGGGTTTGCTGCTCGGCTGGGTCGATGGGCCCGACGGAGGAATGGTCGGGCCCGTAGGAGCTGGTGGTGGCCGATGAACCGCGCAAGCACTCAAGCCCAATACCAGGCTGAGCAGGGTGATACGAGCGATGGCGGTCATGGGCGTTTCCTCGAAATTATTGATCCGGACTGTCGATGGTCAACTGCTGGGTCGCGGTGGTGCTGCTGGCCAGGGGTTGACTGCGGCCGATCCACTCGCCGGCAGTCGGTTGACCGGCCCGTGAGATGCGCGCAACCAGTTGGACTTCGGCGAAGTTGGACAGTTTCAACTGCGGCATCATCGCGTCGGCATCGCCCAGTTCGACGGTCACCGGCAGGTCGGCCACGGTCACGCGCTTGGCCGCCAGTGGCGCCGGCGGGCCGGAAACGGCACGGGCGAAGATGAAGACGCTGTCAGTCGGCAGCGCACGGGCTTTGACGTCAGCCGCGAGGTCCACACGCACTTTCATCACGGCGCTCTTGACGGTCGGGGCGACAACACCGCCACCTTCTTTCAACTTCTCGGCGGCGCGGTCGATGCCGCCTTGCAGCGCTGCGCGGGAGTTGTCGTGCTCCGGCAACTGGGCCAGCAGGCGATTCCAGTAGTCGATGGCGTCCTGGTACCGCTGGCCCTCAAAGGCGGCGATGCCCAGCAGGCCGAGGCTGGTGACTTCCTTCGGATCGAGCTTCAGCGCTTCGTCGGTCAAGGCCTGAAGCTGCGGCGACCATTGCTTGTTGTTGGCAAAGTACTGCGCCTGGGCCCACTGCCCGAGCAGTTCCGGCTGGCGACCGGCCAGGGCCACGGCGCGCTCGAAGACCTTGGCCGCATCCGCCGAGCGGTCCTGGGCCATGTAGGCGCGCCCCAGGAAGTACAGGCCTTCGGCCGAATCCGGTTGCGCCGCCGCTGCCCGTTCCAGGCGCTGGGTCATGTCGGCGAGGGACACCGGCGGCTCGGCGAACTCGCGGGTCAGTTCAACTTTGTCGATGGCGCCGTAATGCAGGTACAGCGCCAGGCCCAATACCGGCACCAGCACCGCGGCCAGCAGTGGCAGCGGTTTGCCCAGGCGCGATTCCCGGGGCTTCTCCACACCTTCGGTATCGGCCAGCAATTCACGGGCGGCTTCGGCACGACCGGTGTCGAGTTGCGCCGCGTTGAGCACGCCTTCGCTTTGTTGGGTTTGCAGTTCGGCAACACGTTCCTGATACAGCGCGACGTTCAGCGCGGTACGGTCTTCTTCACGCTGGGCGCGGCGTACGCGCAACACCGGGATCAACAGGAAACTCAAGGCAACCAGGAGCAGCAGGCCAGCTGCGAGCCAGAAATCAATCATCAGTTTTTTTGTCCAGCAGTTGGTCGAGGCGTTGGCGCTCTTGGGCAGATAGCGCGTCGCTGCCATCGGTGGGAGCCGCACGGCGACGGCGGACGATCACGGCCATGACCACCAGGCCGCCCAGCAACAGGGCAGCGGGGCCAAACCAGAGCAAGGCGGTCTTGCCGGTCAACGCCGGCTTGTAGCGGACGAACTCACCGTAGCGATCAACCATGAAGTCGATGATCTGCTGGTTGTCCTTGCCCTCGCCCAACATGCGGAAAATCTCTTTGCGCAGGTCGGCGGCAATCGGCGCGTTGGAGTCGGCGATGTCCTGGTTCTGGCACTTGGGGCAGCGCAGTTCCTTGGTCAGCTCGCGGAAACGCTCGCGGTCGCCATCCCGGGCGAATTCATAGGTGTCGATGGCGGCATGGGCCACGCCCACCAGCCCCAACGCCAATACAGCAGCGGTCAGCCAACGCTTCATGGCTTGGCCTCATCCACCAGGGCCTGGTACTTGGCCGCCAGTTGTTCGCGCCAGACCACTTCGTCGATCACCCCCACGAACTTGTCGCGGATCACGCCCTTGGCGTCGATAAAGAAGGTTTCCGGGGCACCGTAGACGCCGAGGTTCAGGCCCAGGTTGCCGTCTTCATCGCGCACGTCCAACTGGTACGGGTTGTGGAATTCCGCCAGCCACTTCAAGGCCGCCGCATTGTCGTCCTTGTAGTTGATGCCGTAGATCACCACGCCCTTCTCGGCCAGTTTGTTCAGCACCGGGTGCTCCACGCGGCACGAGATGCACCAGGTGGCCCACACGTTGACCAGGGCCGGTTTGCCGATCAGATCGGCCTGGGTCAGGGTTTTGTCGCCCTGCACCGTCGGCAGCGAAAACGCCGGGAACGGCTTGCCGATCATCGCCGACGGCAGTTCGGCCGGGTCCAGGTACAGGCCGCGATACAAAAACACCGCGACCAGCAGAAACAGCGCCAGCGGCAATACCATCAACCAACGCTTCATACAGCGGCTCCTTGCATGCCAAGGGCTTCACGCACCCGGCTCTTGACCTTGACCCGGTAACGCCGGTCCATCGCGGCCAGCAACCCGCCGAAGCCGGTCAGCAGGCCACCGAACCAAATCCAGCGCACAAACGGTTTGACGTGCACGCGCACGGCCCAGGCGCCATCGCCCAACGGCTCGCCCAGTGCCACGTAGAGATCACGGGTGAACCCGGCGTCGATCCCGGCTTCGGTCATCATCGAGCTTTGCACGGTGTACAGGCGTTTCTCCGGGTGCAGCACGGCGATTTGCTTGCCGTTGCGCACCACGCGCACGGTGCCTTTGTCGGAAGTGAAGTTCGGCCCTTCGAAGTGCTTGGCGCCTTCAAACACGAACTGGTAGCCCGCCAGGTCCATGGACTCGCCAGGGGCCAGGCGCAAGTCGCGCTCGGCGCTGTTCTGGCTGGACAACACCACGCCCAGGGCACACACGGCGATGCCGATGTGGGCGATCTGCATGCCCCAGTAGCTGCGGGTCAGGGTCGGCAGGCCTTTGATCAGGCCCTTGTGGCGGGTCTTGTCGAAGATATCGCGCACGCCGGCCAGCAACACCCAGGCCGCCAGCATGAAGGTCGCGAGCACGGCCCAGTTGAAGTCGCCGTAGGCAATCCCGGCAATCACCGACAAGGCGGCACTGCCCAGCAGCACCGGAGTGAGCATGCCCAGCAGCCATTTGACCGGGGTGTCTTTCCAGCGCACCAGCACGCCAATCGCCATCACCACCATCAGCAGGCCCATCAACGGGATGAACAAGGCGTTGAAGTACGGCGGGCCGACCGACAGCTTGGCGCCGGTCAGGGCATCGAGCACCAGCGGGTACAGGGTGCCCAGCAGGATCATCGAAGCGGCGACCACCAGGACCAGGTTGTTCCCCAGCAGCAGGGTTTCCCGCGACCACAGGTTGAAGCCCACGTGGCTCTTGACCACCGGCGCACGCAGGGCGAACAGGGTCAGCGAGCCGCCCACCACGCACAGCAGGAAGATCAGGATGAACACGCCGCGCTCAGGGTCGGCAGCGAACGCATGCACCGACGTCAGCACGCCGGAACGCACGAGGAAGGTGCCCAGCAGGCTCAGGGAGAAGGCGGCAATGGCCAGCAACACCGTCCAGCTCTTGAACACGCCGCGTTTTTCGGTGACTGCCAGGGAGTGAATCAGCGCCGTGCCCACCAGCCAGGGCATGAAGGAGGCGTTTTCCACCGGGTCCCAGAACCACCAGCCGCCCCAGCCGAGTTCATAGTAGGCCCACCAGGAGCCCAGGGTGATGCCGATACCCAGGAAGGCCCAGGCGACGATGGTCCACGGCCGCGACCAGCGCGCCCAGGCGGCGTCGAGACGCCCGCCGAGCAAGGCGGCGATGGCAAAGGCGAAAGCCACGGAGAAGCCCACATAGCCCATGTACAGCATCGGCGGGTGGACGATCAGGCCGATATCCTGCAGCAGCGGGTTGAGGTCGCGACCGTCCACGGGAATCTGCGGCAGAATCCGCTCGAACGGGTTGGAGGTCATGATCAAGAACAGCAGGAAGCCGATGCTGATCATGCCCATCACCGCCAGCACGCGCGCCAGCATCACTTGCGGCAACTGCCGGGAGAACACCGACACCGCAAAGGTCCAGCCGCCAAGGATGAAGGCCCACAGCAGCAGGGAGCCTTCGTGGGCACCCCAGACGGCGCTGAACTTGTAGTACCAGGGCAAAGCGCTATTGGAGTTGCTGGCGACATAGGCGACGGAAAAGTCGTCGGTCATAAAGGCGTAGGTCAGGCAACCAAAGGCGAACGCCAGGAACGCGAACTGACCCCAGGCGGCGGGTTGCGCCAGGCTCATCCACAGCCGATCACCGCGCCAGGCGCCCAGCAGCGGCACGATGGCCTGGACGATGGCAAAGCACAGGGCGAGGATCATCGCCAACTGGCCCAACTCGGGAATAAACAATGTAGAGGTCATTGCTTAACCCTCCTTGGCTGGGGTTGGCGCGGATTGGCCGCTTTCTTTCAGGGCCTTGGTCACTTCCGGCGGCATGTATTTTTCATCGTGCTTGGCCAGCACTTCATCGGCCACCACCACGCCGTCGGCGTTGATCTTGCCGAGGGCCACGATGCCCTGCCCTTCGCGGAACAGGTCCGGGAGGATGCCACGGTAGGTGATGGTCACGGACTTGTTGAAGTCGGTGACCACGAAGGTCACGTCCAGGGAGTCGCCGGAACGCTTCAGGGAGCCGGCCTCGACCATGCCTCCGGCACGGATGCGCGTGTCTTGCGGCGCTTCGCCATTGGCGATCTGGGTCGGGGTATAGAACAGGTTGATGTTCTGCTGCAAGGCGCTCAAGGCCAGGCCCACGGCAACGCCGACGCCCACCAGGATGGCAAGGATGATCAACAGACGCTTTCTACGCAGCGGATTCACTTATCGGTCTCCCGGCGCAGACGACGCGCCTCTTGTTGCAGGTAACGCTTGCGGGCCAGGATCGGCGCAACGACGTTGAGGGCCAGGACTGCCAGGCTGATGCCATAAGCGGTCCAGACGTACAGGCCGTGGTGGCCCATGGCGAGAAAATCACTGAAAGAGGCGAAACTCATCCACGGGCTCCCAGGCTGTTTTGCACTTCGACCTTGACCCAGCTGGCGCGGGCTTCACGCTTGAGCACTTCGAGGCGCATGCGCATCAGCAGCACCGCGCCGAAAAAGCAGTAGAAGCCCAGGACCATCAGCAGCAGCGGCGCCCACATTTCCACGGGCATAGCCGGTTTTTCGGTGAGGGTGAAGGTGGCGCCCTGGTGCAGGGTGTTCCACCACTCCACGGAGTACTTGATGATCGGGATATTGATCACGCCGACAATCGCCAGCACCGCGCAGGCCTTTGCGGCACTCTCACGATTGCTGATCGCGTTGCCCAGGGCAATCAGACCGAAGTACAGAAACAGCAGGATCAACATGGACGTTAGTCGCGCATCCCAGACCCACCACGAACCCCAGGTCGGCTTGCCCCAGATCGCCCCAGTCAGCAGCGCCACCGCGGTCATCCACGCACCGATGGGCGCGGCGCATTGCAGGGCGACGTCGGCCAGCTTCATCTTCCATACCAGGCCGACGATGCCGCACACCGCCAGCATCACGTAGCAGGACTGGGCCAGCAGCGCGGCGGGAACGTGGATATAGATGATGCGAAAGCTATTGCCCTGCTGGTAGTCCGGCGGCGCGAAGGCCAGGCCCCAGACCAGGCCGATACCGATCAGCAGGAAGGCGGCGACGGCGAGCCAGGGCAGCATTTTGCCGCTGATGCCATAGAACCACTTGGGCGAGCCGAGCTTGTGAAACCAGGTCCAGTTCATTGCTGTTTCCATCACGGTTGCTTCTTGTCGTTGCAAGAAGCTTAGGGTCTTTACTGACTCAGTGAAAACACTGGGTCAGACCTCATTATTCGCCGACGCTGATCTTCAGGCCGGCCGCTATAGCAAAGGGTGTCAGGGTTACCGCCAGGGCGGTCAGGCTGCCAAGCCACAAGAGGTAACCGGTCGCCGGCATCCCCATGAGCGCGGCCTGCAAGGCACCGCTGCCCAGGATCAACACCGGGATATACAAAGGCAAAATCAGCAAGGCCAGCAACAGCCCACCGCGCTTCAAGCCGACGGTCAGTGCCGCACCGACGGCCCCCAGCAGGCTCAGCACCGGGGTGCCTAGCAACAACGAGGCCAGCAACACCGGCAGGCATTCGGAAGGCAGCCCCAACATCATCGCCAGCAGCGGCGCGAGCAGGACCAGCGCCAGGCCGGAGAAGGCCCAGTGTGCCAGCACCTTGGCCAGTACCAGAAGAGGCAGGGGGTGCGACGAAAGGACCCACTGTTCGAGGGATCCATCTTCGAAATCACTGCGAAACAGCCCGTCCAGCGAGAGCAGGACGGACAAAAGTGCCGCTACCCACACCAGTCCCGGAGACAAGGTTTGCAACAGTTTAGTCTCGGGGCCGACCGCCAAAGGGAACAAGGCGATGACAATCGCAAAGAACACCAGCGGGTTGGCCAACTCGGCCGGGCGACGACACAGCAAGCGAGCTTCGCGGGCGACCAGCAGGGCAAAGACACTCATACCGACCACCGCCCCAGGTCCAGGTCACGGTAGCCGGCTGGCATGCGGGTCAAGGTGTGATGGGTGGTGAGGACCACCATGCCACCCTGCTCGCAATGCCGGGCCAGGTGTTCTTCAAGCTGGGCCACGCCCTGTTTGTCGAGGGCAGTGAACGGTTCGTCGAGGATCCACAGCGGCGGACCATCCAGGTACAGCCGGGCCAGGGCCACGCGGCGTTGCTGGCCGGCCGACAGGGTATGGCAGGGAACATCTTCGAAACCCTTCAGGCCCACGGCGGCCAGGGCCTGCCAGATGGACTCGCGCGTAGCCGGGTGATGCAGGGCGCTGAGCCAACTGAGGTTTTCTTCAGCCGTCAGCACATCCTTGATTCCGGCGGCGTGGCCGATCCACAGCAGGTTGCGCGCCAGCTCCGTGCGTTGTTCGTGCAGCGGTTTGCCGTTAAGGCGCACCTGCCCTGCCGTAGGCTGCATCAAACCGGCCAGCAGGCGCAGCAGGCTGGTCTTGCCGCTGCCGTTGGGCCCACTGATCTGCACCATATCGCCGCCCGCCAGACGCAGTTCGAGGTGTTCGAACAGCATCCGCAGGTCTCGCTCACAGGCAAGCGCAACGGCTTCAAGTAGTGGACTGGTCACAAGATCGCGGGCCTTTACGGTTCAAGTCGGCGGTGGAACGGCCGTTAAAGAGATGCACAATAACTGCATTGGCGGCCTGTTTTAGAGAGCTGGATCAATCAGTTGTGATGTTTTTGACCCGCTCTTTGAAGACGGGCGGCATTATACATGCGATGCCCTACTCTAAAGAGGGCAATTTCCTTGAGACGGCGGCCACGATGACCGGTGACATCAACCTTCCGACCCTCCCCCCAGCCCCGGCCACCGGGCCCAGGCCTGCGCCTGCAGTGGGCGAACTGCTAAAACTGCTGGAGCCCCAGACAGGCTTGATCGACGCCGGAAAAACCGTGAACGCCGAGGTGCTGGCGCTCAAGCAAGGCGGTGAAGCCTTTCAGCTATTGCTCAAGCTGACCCTCGAAGGTGGCCGCCAAACCCTGGTACAGGCCGCCAGTAGCCAGCCGCTGCCCCTGGGCAGCAATGTCGCGGTGAGCCAGACGGCGTCCGGCGACCTGGCGATCAGCCTGCAACAGGCCCTCAGCGCCAATGTCGCGGCCCTGACCCGTATCGACACCAATCAATTGCCGTTGGGCACCTTGCTGCAAGCCAAGGTCCTGACCTCGCAGATGCTGCCCCAGGGCGCCGGGCAACCGGCGCTATACCGCTCGCTGGTGTCGGTGCTCAACAGCGCCTTGAGCGGCACCACCCTGACCCTGGAAAGCCCGCAACCGCTGCGCGTCGGCAGCTTGCTCAGTGCCGTGGTACAGGGCGCGCAGACTCTGGATTTCGTGCCCTTGAGCGGGCTGCGCGATCAACTGGCAGTCAGTCAGCAATTGGCGACTCAGCAAAGCCGCCAGGGCTCACTGGAAGGCCTGCTCAGCGCCCTGCAAAACCTGCCGCGCACTGCCGACCTGCCGGCGGATCTGCGCGCAGCGGTAGAGCGGGTGCTGGCCGGCATGCCCGACCTGGCCCAAGTCAGTAACCCCAAGGTGCTGGCGCAATTGCTGCACAACAGCGGCGCGCTGCTGGAAGCCAAGCTGCTGGCCGGGCAAAATCCGTTGGTCCCGCCTCTGGACATGAAGGGCAGCCTGCTGCGCTTGGTGGCCGAACTGATGCCCGCCCTCCCCGCCAGCACCAATCTCAATGCCATCCTGGCCGCCAACACCCTGGCGCAGATGCTGCCCAGTTTTGTGCGTAGCCCCTTGGGCACCCTCGGCCAGATGGGCGCCCGCACCGCACCGGGCGGCTTCCCTTTGCCGGAGCGGCTGTTGCAGCGCCTGGAGGGTGAAAACAGCCTGGAAAACCTGCTGCGCCTGGCCGCCGGCGCCATCTCCCGTTTGCAGAGCCACCAATTGTCGAGCCTGGAACAGACCGGCACCACCGCCGACGGCCGCCTGCAAACCACCTGGCAGATGGAAATCCCCATGCGTACCCTGCAGGACATCGTGCCACTGCAGGTCAAATTCCAGCGTGAAGAACCGGCGCCGGACAAGGACGAGCCTGAACGCAGGATCGAACGCGACGCCAAAAAAATGCTCTGGCGCGTGGAGTTGGCGTTCGACATGGAGCCCCTGGGCCCGTTGCAGGTCCAGGCGCAACTGAGCGAAGGCAAACTCTCCAGCCAGTTGTGGGCCACCCGCCCGTTCACCGCCAGCCTGATCGAAAGCCACCTAGGTAGCCTGCGCGAACGCCTGGTGTCGTCGGGCCTCAACGTCGGCGACCTCGACTGCCACCTCGGCACCCCGCCCCGCGGGCCAAAGACCGGGCTGGAACAACGCTGGGTGGATGAAACCGCATGAAAAACCCCAACCCACCGCGCCAGGCCATCGCCCTCAAATACGACGGCAAAGCGGCTCCCGCCCTGACCGCCAAAGGCGACGACGCCCTGGCCGAAGCCATTCTGAAGTTGGCGCGGGAGCACGAAGTACCGATTTATGAAAATGCCGAGCTGGTGAAATTGCTGGCGCGCATGGAACTGGGGGACAGCATTCCCGAAGAGCTGTACCGGACCATCGCCGAGATCATTGCGTTTGCCTGGACGTTGAAGGGCAAATTCCCGGTGGGCTATGACCCGAATGCCGAGCCAGAGGAGCGGGATGTGACGGCGCGCGGGGATGATTACTGACGTTTCGAGGATGCACAGATCAAAAAATGTGGACCTGGCTGTTGTGGCGAGCGGGCTTGTCGGAACGCCGCATCGCCCGAGCTGGGCTGCGCAGCAGCCCCAGTAGGCCGAATGCGCAGTGTCAGATACACCGTAGCGGCTGGTTTTGGGGCTGCTGCGCAGCCCAACGCGGGGCAAGCCCGCTCGCCACAACAGCCCGCTTCCACATGGGAACTGCGGCCAGTTCAGCTTTTGTGCAATTTGCTCATCAACTGCGCCTCGGCCTGGGTCAGGCCGCAGGATTGGGTCAGTTCGTCCACCGTGGCGCCCATGCCCACCAGCTTCGCCGCTTGGGCGAAGGACAGGTTGGCCGGGTCGCGCTGTTCCAGTGCCGACAGTTTGTCGGGCAACGGGGCGAGGATTGAACGCAGTTCATGCACGTCCTCCCCCACCCGCACGGCGCTTTGCTGGTAGTTGTCCACGCGCTTGGCGATCTCGCGCAGGCGTTGGTCGCGCACGGCGTCGCGCTCGGCCTGCTGCAGCACCAATTCGCGTTGTTGGCGCATATGGCGCAGCAACACCACCAGGGTCCCGACCCACAGCAGGGCCAGGACGATTACCGCTACCTCAAGCATCAATCAGATGTTCTCCAGGTCCGACCACTCTTCTTCGCTCATCATCTTGTCCAGCTCAACCAGAATCAGCAGCTCGCCGTTCTTGTTGCATACGCCCTGGATAAACTTGGCCGACTCTTCGTTGCCGACATTCGGCGCAGTCTCGACTTCCGACTGACGCAGGTAAACCACTTCGGCCACGCTGTCGACCATGATCCCGACCACTTGCTTGTCGGCTTCGATGATGACGATACGGGTGTTGTCGTTGACTTCAGTCGGCATCAGGCCAAAGCGCTGGCGGGTGTCGATCACGGTCACGACGTTGCCGCGCAGGTTGATGATGCCCAGCACGTAGCTCGGCGCACCCGGCACTGGCGCGATTTCGGTGTAGCGCAGCACTTCCTGCACGCGCATCACGTTGATGCCGTAGGACTCGTTGTCCAGCTTGAAGGTCACCCATTGCAGAATCGGATCATCCAAACCCTGTGCGGACGCTGACGACTTGTTCATACCCCTGACCCCTTCAAATACCGTTGATAACGGCGTGTGTTCTTCTTTGGCAGCACCGTGGCGCTGCGCCTCTTATCAAGTACGTTTGTTACCTGGCAGATCCTTTACCGCGCCGCTGGCAATCAGCTCCGCCAATTCGGCGACATCCAGCAGCGCGCACATATGTTCAATCACCGTGCCCGCCAGCCATGGCCGCTGGCCACGGTGGCTGCGCCATTTGATTTCGTTGGGGTCCAGGCGCAGCGAACGGCTGACCTGATGCACCGCCAGCCCCCATTCGTAGCCCTGCACCGAAATCACGTATTGCAGGCCCTGGCGAAAATCATCGCGATAGCGGTCGGGCATCACCCAGCGCGCAGTGTCCAGCACCTTGAGGTTGCCGGCCTGGCTCGGCAGGATCCCGAGAAACCACTCCGGCTGGCCGAACAACGGCGTCAGTTCCTGGCCTTCCAGGGAATAGATCGACCCCAGGCACACCAGTGGCACCGCCAGTGTCAGCCCGGCGACATCGAACAGCAGGCACTCGAACGACTCGGCAGCCCAGGCCGGTCGACCATCGGTTTCCACCGGTGGCGGGGTAATGCTCGGCGGCCGATGCACCTCGGCCACCGGCGGCACCAGCACCAGCGGTACAGGCTCAGGCACGACCACGACGGCAACCGGCACCACCACCGCATCACGGGCCTGCTCTTCCAGGACCGCCAGTTGAAACTCATCCAGGCCGGCCTCAGCCTCGACCACAGGCAGCGCCAGCGCTTCATCCAGCACCAGGATCGGCTCGGGCAGTACTTCCTCGGTCGCCTCTTGCAGCAGCGCGTCCAGGTAGGACTGCAGCGCCAGTTGCGGCCGGGTCTTGATATCGACAGGACGACTCATCTGTATGCCCACGCGCAAGCCCCGTTAACCGTGTATTCAAAGGTTATCGGCGCGATGCCCCGTGGACTTGAATTCAGGTTCATTTCACGCCACCTGCGCCACAAGTTGCTGGGCCAGCAGGTGCTTGAGCAAGGCGCGGTACGCCAGTACGCCACGGCTCTTGCCATCGAATTGCGACGGCGCCAGGCCCGCGCGGCTGGCGTCACGCAGGCGCGTATCCACCGGGATATAGCCTTGCCAGATGGTGTCCGGGTAAGCATCGCGCAGTACGCGCAAGGTGCCCAGGGAAGCCTGGGTACGACGGTCGAACAGGGTCGGCACGATGCTGAACGGCAACGCCTGCTTGCGTGAGCGGTTGATCATGGTCAGGGTGCTGACCATGCGCTCCAGGCCCTTGACCGCCAGGTGTTCGGTCTGCACCGGGATCACCAGTTGCTGGCTGGCCGCCAGGGCATTGACCATCAGCACGCCGAGCAATGGCGGGCTGTCGATGATTGCGTAGTCGAAGTCCTGCCACAGTTGCGCCAGACTCTTGGCGATCACCAGGCCCAGGCCGCTCTGCCCCGGCGACTGGCGCTCAAGGGTGGCCAGGGCGGTGCTGGAGGGCAGCAGGGAAATCTTCTCGTTGCTGGTGGGCAACAGCAGTTGCCCGGGCAAGCCGGTGGGCACACTGCCCTTGTGCAGGAACAGGTCGAAGCAACTGTGCTCCAGGGCATCGGGGTCGTAGCCGAAATAGCTGGTCATCGAGCCGTGGGGATCCAGGTCGACAATGACCACACGCTTGCCCGCCTCGGCCAGCAGACCGGCTAAGGCGATGGAGGTGGTGGTCTTGCCGACTCCACCTTTTTGATTGGCAACTGCCCAGACTCTCATTCGGATTGTTCCTCCCGGCAGGCACTGGCTCGACCGAGAAATAGCACGAGGTTATAGAGCCGGTGACGGAGAATTGACGGCACTCTCCCGAACCGGCGGCTTTACGGGCGTCGGTGCAGTTTGTGTGCCAGCCCGCTTCATTGCAGCATCAGGTTGTGCATTGGCCGCGCCGGTGGCGGTCAGGCTGCGGCGCACATCCAGGTTGCGCGACACCACCAACACCACCCGACGGTTGCGCGCGCGGCCTTCGGCCGTCGCATTATTGGCCACGGGCTGGAATTCACCATACCCCACCGACGCCAGGCGCCCAGGGTTCACGCCCTGCATCGCCAGCATGCGCACGATGCTCGCCGAACGCGCCGACGACAGCTCCCAGTTAGTGGGAAATTGCGCAGTGTGGATCGGCTGGTCATCGGTAAAACCTTCGACGTGGATCGGGTTGTCGAAGGGCTTGAGGATGGCCGCCACCTTATCGATGATGCTGAACGCAATATCACTGGGCAGCGCATCGGCACTGGCGAACAGCAGGCTGGAATTGAGCTCGATCTCCACCCACAGCTCGTTGCCGCGAATGGTCATCTGGTTGGAGCTGATCAGGTCGCCAAATGCCGCACTGATATCGTCGGCGATGCTCTTGAGCGGATCGCTGCCGCCACTGATACCGGCGTCGGTCTCGTCGCTGTCCTTGACCAGGGGCTTGGCCGGGGTCATGGTCTTGGGCCGCTCGTCGCCAATGGGAATCGGCTTGAGGGCCCGGTCGGAATCGGTAAAGACGCCCACCAGGGCTTCGGAGATGACTTTGTACTTGCCTTCGTTGATCGAAGAGATGGAGTACATCACCACGAAGAAGGCGAACAGCAAGGTGATGAAGTCGGCGTAGGACACCAGCCAGCGCTCATGGTTGACGTGCTCTTCAGGCTCGCGGCGGCGACGGCTCACAGGCAGTACCCCTCTCGGGCTTGCTGTGGCAGCCGGGCTTGCTGTGGCGAGCGGGCTTGCCCCGCGCTGGGCTGCGAAGCGGCCCTAAAATAACCACCGCGCAGTGTCAGACAGTTCGCCGATCCAGGTTTTGGGGCTGCTACGCAGCCCAGCGCGGGGCAAGCCCGCTCGCCACAGCCACAGCTACAGCCACAGCCACCACCACAACCAGCCTGCTCGGCGCCGATGCTCATGGTCATCAATCCATGAAGCCCTGGAGCTTCAATTCGATGGAGCGCGGGTTCTCGCCCTCGGCAATCGACAGGATGCCCTCCAGGAGCATTTCCCGGTAGCGGGATTGGCGCATGGCAATGGATTTGAGCTTGCTGGCAATCGGCAGCAGCAACAGGTTGGCACTGGCCACGCCGTAGATGGTGGCGACAAATGCCACGGCAATGCCGCTGCCCAGTTGCGAGGGGTCGGCCAGGTTGCCCATCACGTGGATCAGGCCCATGACCGCACCGATGATGCCGATGGTCGGCGCATAGCCGCCCATGCTTTCGAAAACTTTGGCCGCGTTGATATCGCGGCTTTCCTGGGTGTAGAAGTCCACTTCGAGGATGCTGCGGATCGCTTCCGGCTCGGCGCCGTCGACCAGCAGTTGCAGGCCTTTGCGCGCGTAGCTGTCGGGCTCGGCATCGGCCACGCCTTCAAGGCCGAGCAGGCCTTCCTTGCGAGCGGTGAGGCTCCAGTTGACCACGCGATCGATACCGCCGGCCAGGTCCACGCGCGGCGGGAAAATGATCCACACCAGGATCTGCATGGCCCGCTTGAATGAGCTCAGGGGTGACTGCAACAGCGCCGCGCCGACGGTGCCGCCGATCACGATCAGTGCTGCCGGGCCGTTGGCCAGGGCGCCAAGGTGGCCGCCTTCCAGGTAATTGCCGCCAATAATGGCGACAAACGCCAGGAGTATCCCAACCAGGCTCAACACATCCATCAGTGACAGGCCTCCACCAGGTGCTTGCCGATGTCATCCAGGCTGTAGACCGCGTCGGCTAGGTCGGCCTTGACGATGGCCATGGGCATGCCATAGATCACGCAACTGGCTTCGTCCTGGGCCCAGATCGAGCTACCGCCCTGCTTGAGCAGGCGCGCGCCTTCGCGACCGTCCGCGCCCATGCCCGTGAGGACCACCGCCAGAACTTTGTCACCGTAGGACTTGGCGGCCGAACCGAAGGTGATATCCACACACGGCTTGTAGTTCAGACGCTCATCACCCGGCAGGATTTTCACCGCGCCGCGACCGTCGACCATCATTTGCTTGCCACCGGGGGCCAGCAAGGCCAGGCCCGGGCGCAGGATATCGCCGTCTTCGGCTTCCTTGACGCTGATGCGGCACAGCTTGTCCAGGCGCTCGGCAAAGGCCTTGGTAAATGCGGCGGGCATGTGCTGGATCAGCACGATGGGCGCGGGGAAGTTGGCGGGCAATTGGGTCAGGACGCGCTGCAAGGCCACCGGGCCGCCGGTGGACGTACCGATCGCCACCAGTTTGTAGGCCTTGCGCTTGGGCGCAGGCGACGCAGGAGTTGGCGCCGCCGTGCGCGTCGGCGCCACGGCAGGCCGTGCCACTGGAGCGGGAGCCGGACGCCCGAAACTGCTGCTGGTCGGTGCAGGCGCCGCTACCGGGGCGGGAGCCACCGGGGCACGGAAGCTGCTGCGGTTGCTGCGCGAGATGCTGTGCACCTTCTCGCAGAGCATCTGCTTGACCTTCTCGGGGTTGCGCGAGATGTCTTCGAAATTCTTCGGCAGAAAGTCCACGGCGCCAGCGTCCAGCGCATCGAGGGTCACCCGGGCGCCTTCGTGGGTCAGCGACGAGAACATCAACACCGGGGTCGGGCAACGCTGCATGATGTGGCGCACGGCGGTGATGCCATCCATCATCGGCATCTCGTAGTCCATGGTGATCACGTCCGGCTTCAACGCCAGGGCCTGATCAATCGCCTCTTTGCCGTTGGTGGCCGTACCGACCACCTGGATGTTGGAATCCGCTGAAAGAATTTCCGAGACGCGGCGGCGGAAGAAACCCGAATCATCCACCACCAGAACCTTGACTACCATAACCACTCCGTTAGGCCGGGCGAGGGACAATCGCCCTGCCCGGGCCGAATCAAATACGCCGTGCGGCGTAACGCTTGAGCATGCTCGGAACATCGAGAATCAGCGCGATCCGACCGTCACCGGTAATGGTCGCACCCGACATGCCTGGCGTTCCTTGCAGCATCTTGCCCAATGGCTTGATGACCACTTCTTCCTGGCCAACCAGTTGATCGACGACAAAGCCGATACGCTGGGTGCCCACGGACAGGATCACCACGTGGCCTTCGCGCTGCTCTTCATGAGCGGCGGATGCCACCAGCCAACGCTTGAGGTAGAACAAAGGCAGGGCCTTGTCCCGCACGATCACCACTTCCTGGCCGTCGACCACATTGGTGCGCGACAGGTCGAGGTGGAAGATCTCGTTGACGTTGACCAGCGGGAAGGCGAACGCCTGGTTGCCCAGCATCACCATCAGGGTCGGCATGATCGCCAGGGTCAACGGCACCTTGATGACGATCTTCGAGCCCTGGCCCTTGGTCGAGTAAATATTGATCGAGCCGTTGAGCTGGCTGATCTTGGTCTTCACCACGTCCATGCCCACGCCACGGCCGGACACGTCGGAAATCTCGGTCTTGGTCGAGAAGCCCGGGGCAAAAATCAGGTTGTAGCACTCGGTATCGGTCAGGCGGTCGGCCGCGTCCTTGTCCATGACGCCGCGCTTGACCGCGATGCCGCGCAGGATATTGGAGTCCATGCCTTTGCCGTCATCGGTGATCGACAGCAGGATATGGTCGCCTTCCTGTTCGGCCGCCAGAATCACTTTGCCCAGGCGCGGCTTGCCGCTGGCTTCGCGCTCTTCCGGGGTTTCCACACCGTGGTCAACCGCGTTGCGCACCAAGTGGACCAGCGGGTCGGCCAGGGCCTCGACCAGGTTTTTGTCGAGGTCGGTTTCTTCGCCCACCAGTTCCAGGGCGATCTCTTTTTTCAACTGCCGGGCCAAGTCACGGACCAGGCGCGGGAAGCGCCCGAAGACCTTCTTGATCGGCTGCATGCGCGTCTTCATCACCGCGGTCTGCAGGTCGGCAGTGACCACGTCGAGGTTCGACACGGCCTTTTGCATGGCTTCGTCGCCACTGTTCAAGCCCAGGCGCACCAGGCGGTTACGCACCAGCACCAGTTCGCCGACCATGTTCATGATGTCGTCCAGGCGCGCGGTATCTACCCGCACGGTGGTTTCGGCTTCACTGGCCGGGGCTTTTTCGGCAGCGGCCGGCGCGCGGGCTGGCGCCGGGGCGGCGGCACGTGCTGGAGCCGGTGCAGCGGCCTTGGCGGCAGCGGGTGCCGGTTTGGCCACCGCTGCTGTAGCGGTCGCGGTGGCTGTGGCGGCAGGCGCCACTTCAGAGAACTTGCCCTTGCCGTGCAATTCGTCCAGCAGGGATTCGAATTCGTGGTCGGTGATCAGGCCATCCGCCGCCGGTGCAACAGCAGGCGCCGCAGCAGCGGGTGCAGCAGGTGCAGCCGCCGCCGCAACTGCCGGCAACGCATCGGCAGCAAACGAGCCCTTGCCATGCAACTGATCGAGCAGCGCTTCAAATTCGTCGTCGGTGATATCGGTGCTGGCCGCTGGCGCAGCAGCCTCCACAGGCGGCGGTGTGGCCGCCACGGCGTCCGGCGCGAACTGGCCCTTGCCGTGCAACTGGTCGAGCAAGGACTCGAACTCGGCGTCGGTGATGTCTTCGCTGGTCGGCACCATGGCCGGCGCAGCCGCTGCCGGTGCTTCGGCCTCGGCCTTGACGGCATTGAGGGAGTCCAGCAGTTGTTCGAATTCGCTGTCGGTAACGTCGGGTTCGGCAACCGGTTCAGGCGCCGCTTCAACCACCGGGGCGGCGGCCAGGGCGGCAGGTTCTGCCAGGCGCGCCAGGGCGGCCAGCAGTTCCGGGGTGGCGGCAGTAATCGGTGCGCGTTCACGCACTTCATTGAACATGCCGTTGACCGCGTCCAGGGCTTCGAGGATCACGTCCATCAATTCCGAATCAACGTGCCGCTCACCCTTGCGCAGGATGTCGAACACGTTTTCGGCGATGTGGCAGCACTCCACCAGCTCATGGAGCTGGAGGAAGCCGGCGCCCCCTTTTACAGTGTGAAAACCGCGAAAAATTGCATTGAGCAGGTTCGCATCATCCGGTCGGCTTTCCAGCTCGACCAGTTGCTCGGACAACTGCTCTAGAATTTCGCCGGCCTCTACAAGGAAATCCTGAAGGATTTCTTCATCGGCGCCGAAGCTCATATACGTGCTCCTTTAGGTCCTGATAACGGCAAATGGCGGATCGCGTTGGAGCTGTGAGCGGGCCAGGCAAGGCGCGGAACGCAGGCAAGGGTTGTTTCCTTGTCAAGTTCCGCAACGCAGCATGGCGCGCTCACAGCTCCAACCCGGAGGGCCGCGCCCCGCAAGGCGCAATCCGTCGTTATTCGTCGTTCATTTGGAAAAACCAAACTTCTCTCCTCATGCCTAGTCTTGCGCCTTGCGGGGCGCGGCGCGACCGTCATTTGCCGTTATCAGGACCTAAAAGCCTAAACTGGACAGCAAATCGTCTACGTCATCTTGACCTGACATAACGTCTTCACGTTTATCGGCATGAATCTGCGGACCTTCACCCTTGGCGAGGTGTTTTTGTGGATCTTTTTCCGAGAGGATCGCTTCGCGGTCATGTTCGATGCCGGCAAAACGGTCGACCTGGCCAGCCATCAGCACCAGCTTGAGCAAGTTGCTTTCCACTTCAGTGACCAGCAGGGTCACGCGCTTGATCACCTGACCGGTGAGGTCCTGGTAATCCTGGGCCAGCAGAATGTCATTGAGGTTGCTGGAAACCGTACGGTTTTCCTGCTCGCTGCGTGACAGAAAACCTTCGACCCGACGCGCCAGGTCACGAAATTCTTCTGCGCCTACTTCGCGACGCATGAAGCGCCCCCAGTCAGCGCTCAACGCCTTGGCCTCATTGGCCATGCCGTTCACCAGAGGCGTGGCGTTTTCCACCAGGTCCATGGTGCGATTGGCTGCCGCCTCAGTCAGCCTGACCACATAGGACAGGCGTTCGGTGGCATCGGTGATCTGCGAGATTTCCTCGGCCTGGGGCATGTGCGGGTCGATCTGGAAATTGACGATCGCACTGTGCAACTCACGGGTGAGCTTGCCCACCTCCTGGTACAGGCCGCGGTCGCGGGTCTGGTTGAGCTCATGGATCAACTGCACCGCGTCGCCAAACTGGCCTTTTTCAAGGCTGTCGACCAACTGGTGAGCGTGTTTTTTCAAGGTCGACTCAAAGTCCCCCTGCGATGTTTCTTTATGCTCCATAGCTCCCCCGTGGCGACATCAACCGTGGATGCGTTCAAAGATCTTTTCGATCTTCTCTTTCAACGCCAATGCAGTGAATGGCTTGACCACGTAGCCGTTGACCCCAGCCTGGGCGGCTTCAATGATCTGTTCACGCTTGGCTTCGGCGGTCACCATCAACACCGGAAGATTGCGCAGTTTTTCATCGGCGCGCACATGGCGCAGCAGATCGATACCGGTCATGCCAGGCATGTTCCAGTCGGTTACCAGAAAGTCGATGCTCCCGCTGTTGAGGATCGGAATCGCCGTAATACCGTCATCCGCCTCGACCGTGTTAGTGAACCCAAGGTCACGCAACAGGTTTTTTATGATCCGCCGCATCGTTGAGAAGTCATCAACGATGAGGATTTTCATGTTCTTGTCCAATTCGACCTCCAAGCAGTCTTAAACGCGTCCAGCACCTGGGCGCGCCATATCATTCAACAGGCATTACACAAAAAGGACTGCCGGGGCGCACCACGAGCCGCTCCCGCCCGGCTTGCGCCCTGGCGGTTATCGCTCACAGTGTCCCCACACTGCCTGTCAGCGCGCTCGCCACTCTCCCAAACGCCCCCGCAAGCGGGCCGCGCATTGGCTATGTAGCTGGCTGACCCGCGATTCGCTGACCCCCAGGACCTCACCGATTTCCTTGAGGTTCAGCTCTTCGTCGTAGTACAGCGCCAACACCAGCCGCTCACGCTCCGGCAGGTTGGCAATCGCCTCTGCCAGGGCGCCCTGGAAGCGTTCATCTTCCAGGTCGCGTGAAGGCTCCTGGTGAGCGCTCGCGCCGTCCTCGTGCAGCCCTTCATGTTCGCCGTCCTGTAGCAGGTCGTCGAAACTGAACAGGCGGCTGCCCAAGGTATCGTTCAAAATCCCGTAGTAATCGTCGAGACTCAATTGGAGTTCGGCCGCAACTTCGTGATCTTTAGCGTCGCGACCGGTTTTTGCTTCAATTGAGCGAATTGCGTCACTCACCATCCGGGTATTGCGGTGGACCGAACGCGGCGCCCAATCACCTTTACGCACTTCATCGAGCATCGCGCCACGGATGCGGATACCCGCATACGTCTCGAAACTCGCACCCTTGCTCGCGTCGTACTTGGTCGACACTTCGAGCAGGCCGATCATCCCCGCCTGGATCAGGTCTTCGACCTGGACACTGGCGGGCAGGCGTGCCAGCAGGTGGTAGGCAATGCGCTTGACCAGAGGCGCATAGCGCTCGATCAATTCGCCCTGGCTGTCACGCGCTGATTTTTTGTAAAGGTTGTAGCCGCTGGCTGTCATAGCACCGGTCCTGCACTCGTCTGATGCACCAATCGCTCGACGAAAAACTCCAGATGCCCCCGGGGATTGGCGGGCAGTGGCCAGGTATCGACCTTCTGAGCAATTGCCTTGAACGCCAACGCGCATTTCGAACGAGGGAACGCTTCATAGACTGCACGCTGCTTTTGCACAGCCTTGCGCACACACTCGTCATAGGGAACTGCGCCGACGTATTGTAAGGCGACATCGAGGAAGCGATCCGTGACCTTGGTCAACTTGGCGAACAGGTTGCGCCCCTCTTGCGGGCTCTGGGCCATGTTGGCCAGCACGCGGAAGCGGTTCATGCCGTAGTCGCGGTTGAGCAGCTTGATCAGGGCGTAGGCGTCGGTAATCGAGGTGGGTTCGTCGCAGACCACCAGCAACACTTCCTGCGCGGCGCGTACGAAGCTGACCACCGACTCGCCGATCCCGGCGGCGGTGTCGATCACCAGCACGTCGAGGTTGTCGCCGATATCACTGAAGGCCTGGATCAGGCCGGCATGCTGCGCCGGGCTCAGATGCACCATGCTCTGGGTGCCGGAGGCGGCCGGGACGATACGAATCCCCCCTGGCCCCTGCAACAGCACGTCGCGCAGCTCACAGCGGCCCTCGATGACATCGGCCAGGGTGTGTTTGGGCGTCAGTCCCAGCAGAACGTCAACGTTCGCCAGGCCCAGGTCGGCATCCAGCAGCATGACGCGGCGGCCAAGCTCTGCCAGGGCCAGGGACAAATTCACTGACACGTTAGTTTTCCCGACGCCACCTTTGCCGCCGGTCACCGCGATCACCTGTACGGGATGCATGCTGCCCATGTTCTTTCTTTACCTTGTCTTGCTTAGCCGCAGGCTACATAGGGTGGCCGCGGTAGCAGACCATCGATGTAGGTACATTGCACTGTGTTTCATGTTGCCTTCAGCCGACCCGCTTGGCTGGGTTGTGATAGAGGTCGGCGAACATATCCGCCATCGCCTCTTCACTGGGTTCGTCCTGCATTTGCACACTGACTGCACGGCTGACCAACTGATGACGGCGCGGCAGATGCAAGTCATCCGGGATCCGCGGCCCGTCGGTCAGGTAGGCGACCGGTAGTTCATGGCTGATGGCAAGGCTCAACACTTCGCCCAGGCTTGCCGTTTCATCCAGCTTAGTCAGGATGCAACCGGCCAGCCCGCAACGCTTGTAGCTGTGGTACGCAGCAGTCAGAACCTGTTTTTGGCTGGTTGTTGCAAGTACCAGGTAATTTTTCGACTTGATCCCACGCCCGGCCAGGCTTTCCAGTTGCATGCGCAACGCCGGATCGCTGGCTTGCAGGCCGGCGGTATCGATCAGCACCACGCGCTTGCGCAGCAGCGGGTCGAGGGCGTTGGCCAGGGATTGGCCCGGGTCGACATGGGTCACCGGCACATTGAGGATGCGGCCCAAAGTCTTGAGCTGCTCCTGGGCACCGATGCGGTAGCTGTCCATGCTCACCAGGGCAATATTGTGGGCGCCGTACTTGAGTACATAACGGGCGGCCAGCTTGGCCAGGGTGGTGGTCTTGCCCATGCCGGCAGGGCCGACCATGGCAATCACGCCACCTTCTTCAAGGGGTTCGATTTCCGGGGTCTGGATCATCCGCGCCAAGTGGGCCAGCAGCATGCGCCAGGCCTGGCGAGGTTCTTCGATACCGGTGGTCAGCTCCAGCAGGTCACGCGACAACGGGCCGGACAAGCCGATGCGTTGCAGGCGACGCCAGAGGTTGGCCTGTTGCGGCTTGCTGCCTTGCAACTGGTTCCAGGCCAGCGAGCCCAACTGCACTTCCAGCAGCTCGCGCAGGCCGTTGAGTTCAAAGCGCATCGAGTCGAACACGCGCTGGTCGACCGCCGCAGCCGGCGCCGGCGCAGCAGGGCGCGGCGGCTCGACGAAGGTCGGCTCCACCAGGGGCTCGGCCGCGGTCAGCGGCAGGCCGGCAAACAGTTGGCGGTTGGTGGTCGCATCGCTGTCGCCACGCATGCTCAGCTCGGCCTGGGCCGAGACAATGCGCGAGGCGGTCTTGCGCAACTCGTCTTCGAGTTCCATGTTTGGCACGCGCGGCGCCAAGGCCTGGGGTTTGTAATCCAGGGCAGCCGTCAGCTCGACACCGCCGGCAATGCGACGGTTACCGATAATCGCTGCGTCGGCGCCCAGTTCATCACGAACCAGCTTCATGGCCTGACGCATATCGGCGGCGAAAAAACGCTTTACTTGCATAACCCACTACCTCAGCCGTTGGGCCCTACTGTCGCGACGATAGTCACTTGCTTGTTGTCAGGAATTTCCTGATAAGCCAATACGTGCAAATTCGGTACTGCCAGGCGTCCAAACCGCGACAACATCGCCCGGACGGGGCCGGCTACCAGCAGAATCACCGGTTGGCCCTGCATTTCCTGACGTTGTGCGGCGTCGATCAACGAACGCTGGAGCTTTTCAGCCATGCTTGGCTCCAGCAAGACGCCCTCTTCCTGGCCTTGTCCGGCCTTCTGGATACTATTGAGCAATATTTGTTCCAACCTTGGTTCCAAGGTGATTACAGGCAGCTCAGAGTCAAGCCCTACAATGCTTTGGACGATGGCACGCGACAAACCGACGCGTACCGCCGCCACCAGCGCGGCAGTATCTTGACTCTTGGCAGCATTGTTGGCGACAGCCTCGGCAATGCTGCGAATATCGCGCACCGGCACCTGTTCGGCCAACAGCGCCTGCAAAACCTTGAGCAGTTGCGACAGCGACAACACCCCCGGCACCAGCTCTTCGGCCAGTTTAGGCGAGGCTTTGGCCAGCAATTGCATGAGTTGCTGGACTTCTTCGTGGCCAATCAGCTCGTGGGAGTGTTTGTACAGAATCTGGTTGAGGTGCGTGGCAACCACGGTGCTGGCGTCGACCACGGTGTAACCCAGCGATTGTGCCTGGCTCCGCTGGCTGACTTCGATCCACACCGCGTCCAGGCCAAAAGCCGGATCTTTGGCGGTTATGCCGCTCAGGGTGCCAAATACCTGCCCGGGGTTGATTGCCAACTCGCGGTCGGGGTAGATCTCGGCTTCGGCCAGGGTCACGCCCATCAGCGTCAGGCGATAGGCACTGGGGGCCAGGTCGAGGTTGTCGCGGATATGCACGGTGGGCATCAAAAAGCCCAGGTCCTGGGACAACTTCTTGCGCACACCCTTGATCCGCGCCAACAACTGGCCGCCCTGGTTGCGGTCCACCAGGGGGATCAGGCGGTAGCCGACTTCCAGGCCGATCATGTCGATGGGCGTCACGTCATCCCAGCCCAACTCCTTGGTTTCCTGGGCACGGGCCGGCGACGGCAGCAAGTCCTGCTGGCGTTCCACCTCTTTCAAGGCCTGGACCTTGACCGTGTTCTGCTTCTTCCAGAACAGGTACGCGCCGCCAGCGGCCAGGGCGGCCATGCTCAGGAACGAGAAATGCGGCATGCCCGGCACGATGCCCATGATCGCCATGATGCCGGCCGCCACGGCCAGGGCCTTGGGCGAGGCGAACATCTGGCGGTTGATCTGCTTGCCCATGTCTTCGGAGCCGGACGCACGGGTCACCATGATCGCCGCAGCTGTTGATAACAACAGTGATGGCAATTGCGCCACTAATCCGTCACCGATGGTCAGCAGGGCGTACACCTTGCCCGCATCGCCGAAAGTCATGCCGTGCTGGAAGATCCCCACCGCCATGCCGCCGATCAGGTTGATAAACAGAATCAGCAAGCCGGCGATGGCGTCGCCGCGCACGAACTTGCTCGCACCGTCCATGGAGCCGTAGAACTCGGCTTCCTGGGCCACCTCGGAACGGCGGGCCTTGGCCTGGTTCTGGTCGATCAGGCCAGCGTTGAGGTCGGCGTCGATTGCCATTTGCTTGCCGGGCATCGCGTCGAGGGTAAACCGCGCGCTCACCTCGGAGATGCGCCCGGCACCCTTGGTCACTACCACGAAGTTGATGATCATCAGGATCGCAAACACCACGATACCGACCACGTAGTTACCGCCGATCACCACCTCGCCGAAGGCCTGGATCACCTTGCCCGCCGCAGCGTGACCGTCCTGGCCGTGCAACATGACCACCCGCGTGGAGGCCACGTTAAGGGCCAGGCGCAGTAGCGTGGCAACCAGCAAAATGGTAGGGAAGACCGCGAAATCCAACGGCCGCAGCGCATAGACGCAGACCAGCAGCACGACGATCGACAGGGCAATGTTGAAGGTGAAGAACACGTCCAGCAGGAACGGCGGCATCGGCAACATCATCATTGCCAACATCACCAGCAGCAACAGCGGCACACCCAGATTGCCTCGCGAGAGGTCTGTCAGGGTGCCACGGGCTGTGCTGAACATATTAGAGCGATCCACCGGTATTCCTCGTGTCCCTTGAAGCAAAACTTTGACGCCAGGAGGCGACTTGAAGGCGCTGTTGCAAGAAGCCTTCCAACTTTTGCTTGAGGACTATCGGTGGTACGCCAGGATGCTGGCTAGAGCGGCCTGACGTCTGCCGCTTGCTTGCCCTTTGGACCCTCGATGACATTGAACTCGACCTTTTGGCCCTCTGCCAGAGCTCTGTGACCACTACCGACAATGCCGGAAAAGTGAACAAACAGATCCTCTCCCCCACCGTCTTGCGTAATGAAGCCAAAGCCCTTTGAATCGTTGAACCACTTCACTGTGCCCGTTGCCATTGCCCGTCTCCCGGATCAGCCCATTCTTCACGGCCTATCAAAGCGCGCTACGCGAGTGCCGGCTACTGTCAAAGTTGACAGGTTGGGAGGAACGCTGGACGAACGGTAACTGGCTGAAGATCGGATTGCCTGTTTCGACGCCATCGCGGGCAAGCCCGGCTCCCACATTGAAATGCAATCAACTGTGGGAGTCGGGCTTGCCCGCGATGGCGTCAGGGAATGCACAACGCAGCTCAGGAGTCGCGCTGCAAATCCGGCGGAATCGGCAAATCCTTGAGCGGATCCGGACGCTTGCCCTTCCCCGCACGGTATTGGCGGATCTGGTAGACGTAGGCCAGTACCTGCGCCACCGCCAGGTACAGCCCGGCCGGGATTTCATGGTCAAGGTCGGTTGAGTAGAAGATCGAACGCGCCAGCGCCGGTGACTCCAGCAGCAGGATGTCGTTGGCCTGGGCGATTTCGCGGATTTTCAGCGCCGTGAAGTCACTACCCTTGGCCAGCAATAGCGGCGCACCGCCCTTCTCGGCGTCGTATTTGAGCGCCACGGCATAGTGGGTCGGGTTGGTGATGACCACGTCGGCATCGGGCACCGAAGCCATCATCTTGCGCTGGGACATCTCGCGCTGCAGCTGGCGGATGCGCTGCTTCACTTCCGGCTTGCCTTCCTGGTCCTTGTGCTCGTCGCGCACTTCCTGCTTGGTCATCAGCAGTTTCTTGTGGCTTTCCCACAGCTGGATCGGCGCATCCACCGCTGCAATCAGGATCAGCCCGCAGGCCATCCACAATGAGCTCCACCCCACCAACTGCACGCTATGGATGATTGCCAGGTCCAGCGGCTCATGGGCGATACGCAGCAGGTCGTCGATATCTGACTTCAACACCACCAGTGCCACGAACAGGATGATAAAGAATTTCGCCAAGGCCTTGAGCAGCTCCACCACGGCCTTGGCGGAGAACATGCGCTTGATCCCGGCACCGGGGTTCATCCGGCTGAATTTTGGCGCCAGGCTGCCGGCTGCAAACAGCCAGCCGCCCAAGGAGATCGGCCCGATGATCGCCGCCAGGAGCAAGGTGATCAGCACCGGTTGCGCGGCAAGGATCGCGATCTTCCCTGAGTGCAGCAGGTAGATGCCCATGGCACGCGGGTCCAGCAGCACTTCCCGGGGCAGGGAGAAGTTGTGCTTCATGATTTCCATCAGGTCCTGGGCCAGGCCGCCGCCGTAGATCAGCAGGCCACCGGCACCGGCGAGCATCACCGCGAGGGTGTTGAGCTCTTTGGAGCGGGCAATCTCGCCCTTTTCCCTGGAGTCCTTTTTACGTTTCTCCGTGGGGTCTTCTGTTTTGTCCTGACCACTCTCGCTCTCGGCCATGGCTCAGCGCGCCCGTGCCAGATCACGTAAGAACTGCAAGGCGTCACTGGCCAGCGGTTGATACTGATTGAGAATGTCGGCCAGGCCGACCCAGAAAATCCCCAGGCCCAACACCAGGGTCAGCGGGAAACCAATGGCGAAGATGTTCAACTGCGGCGCAGCGCGGGTCATCACGCCGAACGCAATGTTGACCACCAGCAACGCGGTGATCGCTGGCAGCACCAGCAGCAACGCGGCGCCCAGCACCCAACTGAGGCGGCCGACCACTTCCCAGAAGTGATTGACGATCAAGCCCTCGCCCACCGGTAACGTGGTGAAGCTCTCGGTGAGGATCTCGAACGCCACCAGATGGCCGTTCATTGCCAGAAACAGCAAGGTCACCAGCATGGTCAGGAACTGCCCGATCACCGCCACCGATACGCCGTTGGTGGGGTCGACCATGGAAGCGAAGCCCATACCCATCTGGATCGAGACGATTTGCCCGGCAATCACGAAGGCCTGGAAGAACAGGGTCAGGGAGAAGCCCATCAAGGCGCCGATCAGGATCTGTTCGGCGATCAGCAACAGCGCACTGAGGTCCAGGGCGTTGACCGGCGGCATCGCTGGCAACGTCGGCACGATGACCACCGTAATCGCTACCGTGAAAAACAGGCGTACGCGCTTGGGAACCAGCGTGGTACCGATCACCGGCATGGTCATCAGCAAGGCGCCCACCCGAAACAGCGGCAGGATGAACGCAGCCACCCAGGTGCTGATCTGGGTGTCGGTCAACGCCAGCAAGGACTGCATCAGGTCAGCCGATCAACTGCGGAATACTGCCGTACAACTGCAGGATGTATTCCATGAAGGTCTGCACCAGCCAGGGGCCGGCAACGATCAGCGTCACCAGCATCACCAGCAGGCGAGGAAGGAAGCTCAAGGTTTGTTCGTTGATCTGCGTGGCAGCCTGGAACATCGCCACCAGCAAACCCACCAACAGGCTGGGCACCACCAGCACGGCGACCATCAGGGTGGTCAGCCACAGTGCTTCACGAAACAGGTCGACGGCGACTTCTGGAGTCATGGCGCTATACCCCTCCGAAACTGCCGGCCAGGGTGCCGATAATCAGCGCCCAACCATCCACCAATACAAACAGCATGATCTTGAACGGCAGCGAAATGATCAGCGGCGACAGCATCATCATACCCATGGCCATCAGCACACTGGCCACCACCAGGTCGATGATCAGGAACGGGATAAAGATCATGAAGCCGATCTGGAACGCGGTCTTGAGCTCGGAGGTGACAAACGCCGGCACCAGGATGGTCAAGGGTGCCTGGTCCGGGCTGGCGATGTCAGTGCGCTTGGACAGGCGCACGAACAGCTCCAGGTCGCTGGACCGGGTCTGCGACAGCATAAAGTCCTTGATCGGGCCCTGGGCCTTTTCCACCGCGTCCTGGGCCGTCATTTTCTCTGCCAGGTAGGGTTGCAGGGCTTGCTGGTTCACCTTGTCGAACACCGGCGCCATGATGAACAGCGTCAGGAACAGCGCCATGCCGGTGAGGATCTGGTTCGAGGGGGTCTGCTGCAGCCCCAGGGCCTGGCGCAGGATCGAGAACACGATAATGATCCGGGTGAAGCTGGTCATCAGCATGACGAACGCCGGGATAAAACTCAGCGCGGTCATGATCAGCAGGATCTGCAGGCTGACCGAATATTCCTGGGCGCCGGCCGCATTGGTGCCCAGGGTGATCGCCGGGATCGACAACGGGTCCGCGCCGAACGCCAGCGGCGCTGCCAGCAACAGCATGAGCGTCAGTAGAACGCGCATTACTTCTTATCCTTCTGGTCCTTGCCCATCAGCTCCATCAGGCGCTGGGCGAACTCCGGTGTGGCGGCCTCGGTCTGGGCCACGCTGACCGGATGCTTGAGCACATGCAACGGGGTAATGCGGCCTGGGGTGAGGCCGAGCAGGATCTGCTCTTCGCCCACCTGCACCAGCACCAGGCGGTCACGCGGCCCCAAGGCCCGCGAGCCCACCAGTTCAATGACCTGGGCGTTGCCCGGGCCGATGCGTTGCACCCGGCGCAACAGCCAGGCGAGGACGAAGATCAGCCCCACCACCAGCAACAGGCCCAGCACCAACTGGGTCAGTTGCCCCGTCACGCTGGCGCCGGCGGCGGGCACGGCGACCTGGGCCACCGGTTCAGCCGCCATCACGCCCAGGGGCAATGCCCACACGAGTCCCAGCCAGCGGCGCGCCATCTCAGCGAAGCTTCTTGATACGTTCGCTGGGGCTGATCACGTCAGTCAGGCGGATGCCGAACTTCTCGTTGACCACTACGACTTCGCCATGGGCAATCAATGTGCCGTTGACCAGCACATCCAGCGGCTCGCCGGCCAGGCGGTCGAGCTCGATCACCGACCCCTGGTTGAGCTGCAGCAGGTTGCGGATATTGATCTCGGTACTGCCCACTTCCATGGAAATCGACACCGGGATATCGAGGATCACGTCCAGGTTCGGACCATCCAGCGATACCGGCTCATGGTTCTTCGGCACGCTGCCGAACTCTTCCATAGGCAAGCGGTTGCCCACGGGTGCAGTGGCGGCGTCGGCTGCCAGCAAGGCGTCGATATCGTCCTGGCCTGCATCGCCGGTTTCTTCCAGCGCTGCCGCCCATTCGTCAGCCAGGGCCTGGTCTTCGGCGGAAGTGTTTTCGTGTTCGGTAGCCATTACATGTCCTCGGCGCAGCAAAAATCATGAATTAGGGATGCATCATCGGGTTGAGTCAGCGACGGTTGATCGGCTCGACCACTTGCAACGCCAGGTTGCCCTTGTGGGAACCGAGCTTGACCTTGAACGACGGCACGCCGTTGGCGCGCATGATCAATTCGTCTGGCAGTTCGACGGGAATCACATCCCCCGGCTGCATATGCAAAATGTCCCGCAGGCGCAATTGGCGACGCGCCACGGTGGCGCTCAGCGGCACGTCGACATCCAGCAGGTCTTCGCGCAGGGCCTTGACCCAGCGTTCGTCCTGGTCGTCGAGGTCGGACTGGAAGCCCGCATCGAGCATCTCGCGCACCGGCTCGATCATCGAGTACGGCATGGTCACGTGCAGGTCGCCGCCACCGCCATCGAGTTCGATGTGGAAGGTGGAGACCACAATGGCTTCGCTGGGCCCGACGATGTTGGCCATGGCCGGGTTCACTTCCGAGTTGATGTATTCGAAATTGACTTCCATGATCGCCTGCCAGGCTTCCTTCAAATCGATAAAGGCCTGCTCCAGCACCATGCGCACCACGCGCAGTTCGGTAGGCGTGAATTCACGGCCTTCGATCTTGGCGTGACGGCCGTCGCCGCCAAAGAAGTTGTCCACCAGCTTGAACACCAGCTTGGCGTCGAGGATGAACAGCGCGGTACCACGCAGGGGCTTGATCTTCACCAGGTTGAGGCTGGTGGGCACGTACAGCGAATGCACGTACTCGCCAAACTTCATTACCTGCACGCCGCCCACTGCCACGTCCGCCGAGCGGCGCAGCATGTTGAACATGCTGATACGGGTGTAGCGGGCAAAACGTTCGTTGATCATCTCCAGGGTCGGCATGCGTCCGCGGACGATGCGATCCTGGCTGGTCAGGTCATAACTTTTGACGCTGCCGGGCTCGGCAGCCATTTCGGTCTGTACCAGACCATCGTCGACGCCATGCAACAGGGCGTCGATTTCATCCTGGGACAGCAGGTCTTGCACGGCCATGTCGTGATCCTACTGCAATACGAAATTAGTGAAGAGCGCCTGCTCGACCACGACTTTGCCCAGTTCTTTCTGGGCCACTTCCTGCACGCTGGCAGTGACTTTCTGGCGCAGCATTTCCTGGCCCACCGGGGTGGCCAGGCTGTCGAAACTCTGCCCGGAGAACAGCATCACCAGGTTGTTGCGGATCACCGGCATATGCACCTTGAGGGCATCGAGGTCCGCCTGGTTGCGCGCCAGCAGGGAAATACTCACCTGCAGGTAGCGTTGTCGACCGTTCTGGTTGTAGTTGGCGACAAAGGCCGGGAGCATCTGCTCGAAGATTGCCGGTTGCTTGACGTTGCTGGCGGTCTCGGCCGCAGGTACCGGCTTGCTCTGGGCACTGTGCATAAAGTACCAGGTAGCCCCCACCGATACGCCGATGGCCAATAACAAGGCCAGGACAATCAACAGGATCATCTTGAGCTTGCCCTTGCCTGCTGCAGGAGCTGTTGCTGCGTCGTCACTCTTCGCCATGCCAATAATCCGTCACTATTCGGGGTTTCATAGATCCACGGGAAGGCAAGAGCAAGTGTTATGCCAGAGTTGTCACGGTTTTCAGCAACGCTACAAAACCAGTGTGGGAGCTGGCTTGCCTGCGATAGCGGTGTGTCAGGCACGAGCTATATTGCTGACCCACCGCTATCGCAGGCAAGCCAGCTCCCACAGAGGTCAGGTTTCAGGCGTAGTAGTCCACGGCGCTGGAGCCGATGACGGATTGGGCTATCGGCGCCGCCACTTCGGTGGCTTCGCCGGCAAGGCCGGTGTCATGCCCATCGTTGTGCCCACCACTGCCGCTGACACCACGGGCCTGGTTTTGCTGTTGGTCCTGGCCCTGGCCCTGCCAGCCACGGGACTGGTCGGAGACATTCACATCAACCTGGCCCATGCCCTGCTGGGCGAACATCTCCCGCAGGCGCCCGGACTGGCTTTCCAGGGCCTCGCGCACGGCGGCATGGCCACTCATGAAATTCACCTGAGCCTGCTGGTCGGCGGTGATGTTCACGCGGATATCCAGGCGCCCCAGTTCGGCCGGCTGCAATTGGATATCGGCAGATTTGAGGTTGGCGCTGGACAGGTACATGACCCGGTTCACCACTTCCTCGGTCCAGCCACCCTGGTGCATGGCCAGCGGCTGGTTGTTCAGCGGCAAGGCGTTGGCAGTCTTGGGCGTGGCAGCCTGGGTCAAGGCGGCCAGGCGATTGGCGAAGTCATCGACGCGGGTGTCGCTGCTCGCGCCTTTCAAATCCTTGAGGCCATCTTCGATCAGGCCACTGAAAGCCTTTTCGCCCCCCTGGTCGGTGCTGTCCTTGGCCGCCTGCTGGTCGACCATGGCCGCCAGGCCGTTGGTGAAGTTCTGCGCGGCGGTGGGTTCAGCCTGGGTCGGCAAGTTCTTTTGCGCCGCCTGGCTGCTGGCTGAGACATGGCCGCCCTGCTCCATCGCCAGGCGCACCGCCGGCAACGAGTCCAATGGATCGGCTTCGGGGTCGAAGGCCGGCGCGACCTCTTCCGTGACCGGCGGCGTGGTCACCAGCAGCGGCGTGCTGACGTCATCCGCCACTCCCGCCTGGGCCGCCACTGGGGCGGGGGCCACCGCCGCGATCACGGCTGGATCGAGCACCGGGTCGACTGCCGGTGGCTGGGCTTGCGCCAGATCCTTGTCGGCACTTTTATCGTCATCGCTGCTGGCTGCCGCGTCTGCCTTGGCGGGCGGCTTGGCAGGCAAAGTCTTGCCGCTATCGGCAACTGCTGGAGTGCCAGCGGCAGGCTTGTCGTTGCCGACATCCTTCTTCGCGCTGGCCTCGGCCGGCTTGTCGCGGCTGGGCTTGGGCGCCATTTCCACAGCCTTGGAAGGTGCCGCCTTGGACTCCTTGGCGAACACCTGTGCAAAGCCTGGCGCTTTGGCCCGCGCGTCCGCGGCCGTTGCCTGCGCATTGGCGGGGGAAGCCTGCGGCTTGACCGCGGGGGCGGCCTGCAGGAGCGAGTTGGGGGCTAGAGGCATAGTTCAGGTCTCCGCTGCGCAGGGTCGAGGGCGCAGGCAGAAGATAGAGAGCAAAAGTCGGGCCAGCTTTGCAAACCGGCCCGGGCAACCCTAGAAGCGCTGGCGCTCGGATTCATACAGCGGCTTGACCAAGGCAAACTCGTGGTCGATCTGGTCGACCAGTTTGCCCAGGTCGGTCACCTGCGCCTTGGCTGATTCTGCCTCCAGGCGCTGGCACAGCCGCGCCAGGCGCACCGCACCGAGGTTGCCGCTGCTGCCCTTGAAGCTGTGGGCAATCCGCCCCAGCGCCTTGGCGTCATCGCGCGCCTTGCGCAGTGCTTCGACGCGCTTTTGCGAGTCATCGAGGAAGGTGTCGAGCAAAAGGGGGTATTCACCCTCCATCACTTCCCGCAAACCCACCAACACTTCAGGGTCCATATGTATCTGCGTCACTTGCTCGCTCCTTGATCAAGAATCGGCGGATTATGCCAGAGCCACCCAGCAAAACTCCACGCACACGCTGCGCCCGCCATCGGTCCAGCGTACATCGCTGCTCAGTTGCCGGACCAGGTTCAGCCCGCGCCCAGACAGACGGTCGATATCCAGCGGCCGCGCCAGCATGGCTTCCACGTCAAAGCCCGGACCGCTGTCTTCGATACGCAGGCTCAGGCGCCCACCCACTTCGGTCGGCAGCACATCCACATGTATGCGTACATAACCACTGTTCAACTGGTCGAGCCGCTCGCTGCGCAGGCGATAGTAGCGGGCAAAGCCCTGCACATCGCGCTTGAGCTGGGAGTCCAGGCCCAGCACGCCATGCTCCAGCGCATTGGAATACAACTCGGCCATTACGCTGTACAGCGCGCCACTCTGGCCGCGCAGGCCGTGGATTTCCAGGAGCAGTTGCAGCAAGTACGGCAACGGGTTGTAACGTTTTAGGGTTTCGGCGCGAAATTCAAAACTCACTGACCAGTCCAGCGGGCACGACTGCCCACTGTCGGTGTATTGCATGGTCGAAGAATGCAAAACCTGGCCGGGCAACAGGCTGATTTCCACCAGGCTCACATCATCGCGTACCTGGCCACGAAACCCGGCAAGGGCTTGTTCGATTTCCTCAAACAGGCGCTCAGGCTCGCGGTTGGCGGCGAACACCTCAAGCAAACGTTCCACCCCAAACAATTGTTCGCTGGCATCCGCCGTATCAATCACCCCATCGGACAGCAGGAACACCCGATCCCCCAGGGCCATCGGCCAGACTTCAGTGCCATCGTCAAAGACCTCGGGCGCCAACACGCCCAGCGGCAAATGCCGGGACACCAACGGCGTACGCCTGCCGGTGGCCACTTCGTGCACATAGCCATCGGGCATCCCGCCGTTCCATACCTCTACTACCCGCCGCTGCACACTGAGGCACAACAGCGTGGCACAGCAGAACATGTCCACCGGCAGGATGCGCTTGAGCTTGGCGTTCATCTCCCGCAGGGTCTGCGCCAGGCCATAGCCTTTGGCGGTCATGCCGTAGAACACCTCGGCCAGGGGCATCGCGCCGACGGCCGCCGGCAGACCATGGCCGGTGAAATCCCCCAGCAGCACGTGCATGTCCCCCGATGGTGTGTAGGCCGCCAACAGCAGGTCGCCGTTGAACAGCGCATAGGGTGATTGCAGGTAGCGAATGTTCGGGGCCGCGTTGATGCAGCCGGAGTGGGCGACTTTGTCGAACACCGCCTTGGCCACCCGTTGCTCGTGCAGCAGGTAGTCATGGTGGCGGGCGATCAGGTCGCGCTGCTCGAGGACCGTGGCCTGCAACCGGCGCAGGCGGTCCATGGCGTTGATCTTCGCCGCCAGGATGACCTGGTTGTAGGGCTTGGCCAGAAAGTCGTCGCCGCCGGCATCCAGGCAGCGCGCCAGGGCTTCGCTCTCACGCAGGGAGGTGAGGAAAATGATGGGCACCAGCGCCTCGCCAGCCAGTTGCTTGATCTGCCGGGCCGCCTCGAAGCCGTCCATCACCGGCATCAGGGCATCCATCAACACCAACTGCGGGCGGTCGCGGGCAAACACCTGCACCGCTTCGGCGCCGTTGCTGGCGGTCAGCACGTGATGGCCCTGGCGGCGCACGATGGTCGAGAGCAATAGCAGATCAGTGGCGCTGTCTTCGGCGATCAGCACGGTCAGGGTGTCGAGGGCCTGGGCGCTCAACTGATCTCAAACAGTCTGTCGAAGTTGGAGATGGCGAAGATCTTGCGCACGTCAGAGCTGCTGTTGATCACTCGCACATCCGCGTTATCGCCCCCGGCATGATCACGCAACAGCAGCAACATGCCCAAGGCTGAGCTGTCGAGATAGGTGGCCTCTTTCAAGTCCACCACGTAGACATCGGGAACCTTGTAGAACCGCTCATAGGAATCACGAAAGGGCTGGTGACTACCGAAATCGAATCGGCCCTTGATTGCGATCGTCAACTGCTTCCCATCCAGGGACACTTCTGACTCGACTGACATACGACTGCTTCCTTGTCGTGGGTATGTGCAACAAGGTGTAGCAGGTGATCAGGCAGTGGGCAAGGTGCTGCTGTGGCGAGGGGGCTTGTCCCCGCTGGGCTGCGCAGCAGCCCCAACAAGACCGCTGAGTTTTTTCAGATAGACCGGGGCGGCAGGTCTTGGGGCTGCTGCGCAGCCCAACGGGGGACAAGCCCCCTCGCCACAAAAAGCACCTTAGGTCCGGTTAGTACTGATCCTGGCGTGGCAAGCGCTGGGACAGCTCATCCAACAGCTTCTGCTCGCGCTTGTCTTCCAGGGCGCGGGCTTCGTCGATGTAGCGCTGCACCAGCTTGCGCAGGCCTTCAACCCGGGCGTAGGCCTGTTGCCAGCCTTCGCGGGCCTTGTCGAGGTTGTTCTGGTGCCAGGCCAGGCTCTGGCGCTGCTGGCCGACGGCGCTTTCCAGTTGATTGAGAAAGTGCTGGTAATTCATCAGCCACTGCCCGGAAACGCCCTTGCTGCCGCGATCGATCCACTGCTGCTGGTACTCGCCCCGAAAACGTTCCAGGTCGCCCAGTTTGCTCTCGGCCAGGCGCACCTGGCCCTGGAAATGCCCCAGGCGCTGGGCGGCGGTGCGTTCGGCGCTTTCAGCCATCTCCACCACCGGCGCAAGACGCGCGGCGCGACTGCTGGCCATGCGGGGTTAGCCGCCAGGCGCAGGTGCGAACACCGACGCCAGGTGCGCTTCACTTTCGGCCATGCTGATGTTGTCGTTCAGGCCCTGGCGCAGGTAGGTCACCAGTTGCGGTTGCAGGGCAATCGCCAGGTCGGTCTCGCGGTCGCCACCGGCCACATAGGCGCCGACGCTGATCAAGTCGCGGCTCTGCTGGTAGCGCGACCACAACTGTTTGAACTGCTGGGCACGGGTCATATGCTCGGCGCTGACCACCGAGGGCATGACCCGGCTGATGGACGCTTCGATATCGATGGCCGGGTAGTGCCCTTCCTCGGCCAGGCGCCGGGACAGCACGATGTGCCCATCGAGCACGCCTCGCGCCGAGTCGGCAATCGGGTCCTGCTGGTCATCGCCTTCGGACAATACGGTGTAGAACGCGGTGATCGAGCCACCACCGGCCTCGGCATTACCGGCACGTTCCACCAGCTTGGGCAGCTTGGCGAAGACCGACGGCGGATAGCCTTTGGTGGCGGGCGGCTCGCCAATGGCCAGTGCGATTTCCCGCTGGGCCTGGGCGAAACGCGTGAGGGAGTCCATCAGCAACAGGACATTCTTGCCCTTGTCGCGAAAATATTCGGCAATCCGCGTGCAATACATGGCCGCGCGCAGGCGCATCAATGGCGCATCGTCCGCCGGGGACGCCACCACCACGGACCGCTTGAGGCCCTCTTCACCGAGGATGTGCTCGATGAACTCCTTGACCTCACGGCCCCGCTCACCGATCAGGCCAACCACGATGATGTCGGCCTCGGTAAAGCGCGTCATCATGCCCAGCAGCACACTCTTACCCACGCCGGTACCGGCAAACAGGCCCAGGCGCTGGCCGCGACCGACCGTCAATAAACCGTTGATGCAACGAATACCCACGTCCAGCGGCTGGCTGATGGGGTTGCGCTTGAGCGGGTTGATGGTCGGGCCGTCCATCGGCACCCAGTCTTCGGCCTTCATCCCGCCCTTGCCGTCCAGCGCACGACCGGCGCCGTCGAGCACGCGGCCGAGCATGCTCATGCCCATCGGCAGGCGCCCGGTATCCGCCAACGGCACCACGCGTGCGCCTGGCGCAATACCGGCGAGGCTGCCGACCGGCATCAGGAAAATCTTGCTGCCGGAAAAGCCCATGACTTCCGCCTCCACCTGCACCGGGTGGTAGCTGTCATCGTTGATCACCAGGCAGCGGCTGCCCATGGCCGCGCGCAGGCCTTCGGCTTCGAGGGTCAGGCCGACCATGCGCAGCAGGCGGCCTTCCAGGATCGGCTGGCCGGGCAACTCGGTGGCTTCGATATAACCGCCCAGGCGCTTGGCGAAGCTGGTGCGATCAAGGCGCATCAGGCGCGTCCAGGTCCGTGCTCAGGTCCGGCGCCGCCGGGTGCAGCGCCTGTTCGTGCAACTGGTCGAAGAGCTTGGCCATGATCTGCGTGATACGCGTCTCGACCGTGGCGTCGATCCGGCTGTGCTCGGTCTCGACCCGGCAACCACCGGGCTGCAACGCGGCATCCTCGACAATGCGCCAGGTTTCCTCATGGCGCTCGCGCAGGGCTTTGACCTGCTCGAAATCCTGCGGGTTGATGTACAGCCGCACATTGCCGACGCCCAGGGGCAACAGCTTGAGGGCTTCGCGCATCACGCTTTCAATCTGGCTGGAGTCCAGCGCCAGTTCACGCTGGATAACCTGGCGGGTGATGTGCTCCACCAGGCCGACCATGGCTTTTTCCAGTTGCGAGTCCTGCTCGGCAATCGGCGCGAACAGGTTGCCCATCAGCCGTTCGAGGCTGGCCAGTTTCACAGCGAGGGCCGCGTCAGCTTCCTGGCGAACCTTGAGGGTGGTGCTGTGAAAGCCCTCTTTCTCACCCGTGGCGAAGCCTTCGTTGTAAGCCTCCTGACGGATGCTTTCGAGCTCTTCGAGGGTCAGTGGCTGGACTTCGTCCAGGGGCACTTCTTCCATTTCCACCGGGGTCTCTTCGACCGGCTCGGGCTCGGGTTCGGGCTTATGCGGGTCGAAGCTGGGCAGCGACCAGACGTCGAACCCGCCGACGTCCCGGGCGCGAATCAAGTCGCTGGGCGTCTCATCATTGTTCGACATGCGCTGCGCCTTAGATCATTTCTTCGCCGCCCTTCCCGCCGAGAACGATTTCTCCGGCTTCGGCCATACGGCGGGCAATGGTGAGGATTTCTTTCTGCGCGGTTTCCACGTCGCTGACGCGCACCGGGCCCTTGGCCTCGAGGTCGTCGCGCAGCAGTTCGGAAGCACGCTTGGACATGTTCTTGAAGATCTTTTCCTTGACGCCCTCGTCCGAGCCCTTGAGGGCCAGCACCAGTACATCGGAGGACACTTCGCGCAGCAACGCCTGGATGCCACGGTCGTCGACATCGGAGAGGTTGTTGAACACGAACATCAGGTCTTCGATCTGCACCGACAGGGTGTCGTCGATCTCGCGGATCGAGTCCATCAGCTGGCCTTCGACCGAGCTGTCGAGGAAGTTCATGATGTCGGCCGCGCGCTTGATACCGCCCAGGGTGGTGCGTGCAGCGTTGGAGTTGCCGGAGAACTGCTTCTCCAGGATCGTGTTCAGTTCTTTCAAGGCCGCTGGCTGCACGGTGTTCAACGACGAGACGCGCAGGATGATGTCCAGGCGCACCTTGTGGTCGAAATGGCCGAGCACTTCGCCGGCCTGGTCCGGGTCCAGGTAGGCCACGACAATCGCCTGGATCTGCGGGTGCTCGTAACGGATCACGTCCGCCACCGCTCGCGGTTCCATCCACTTGAGGCTGTCGAGGCCGCTGGTGTTGCCGCCCAGCAGGATGCGGTCGATCAGGCCGTTGGCTTTGTCTTCGCCCAGGGCCGAGGTGAGCATCTTGCGGATATAGCTGTCGGAGCCAACGCCCAGGCTGGTCTGGTCGCCGACGATCTCGACGAACTCGCTCATCACCTGCTCGACTTGCTCGCGGTGCACATTGCGCATCTGCGCCATGGCGACGCCGACCCGTTGCACTTCCTTGGGGCCCATATGGCGCAGCACTTGGGCCGCGTCGGTCTCACCCAGGGACAGCAACAGCACGGCGGCTTTGTCGACCCGGGTCAGCTTGGCAACAGAGGCTCGATTATCACTCATCTGCGTTGATCCACTCTTTCACGACCTGGGCCACACGACCCGGGTCTTCTGCCACCAGACTTTTGATTGCATTCAACTGCGCGTCATACCCTTCGCTCGGACTTGGCAGCAGAATGCTCTGCGGCCCGCCAAGGCTGACGCGGTCGTTGGCCAGTTCGCCATCCAGGCCGCCCATGCCACCCAACTCGACATCGCCGAACGGCGCCAGCTGCTTCTTGCCGTGGCCGGTGATGTTGTTGAGCACAGGGCGCAGCACGCCAAACACCAGCACCAGGATGAACAACACCCCCAGCACTTGCTTGACGATGTCCCAGAACCAGGGTTGAGAGTAGAACGGAATATCGGCAATCACCTCACCGCGCTCCAGGGAGAACGGCATGTTGATCACGCTGACGCTGTCGCCACGGCTGGCATCGAAGCCCACAGCGTCCTGCACCAGGCGGGTGAAGCGCGCCAATTCATCGGCGGTCCACGGGGCGCGGGTGGTTTCACCGTTGGCGGCGTTGATCTTGATCTGGTCATCCACCACCACCGACACCGACAGGCGGTTCAAGCGCCCTTGCTGTTGCTTGGTGTGGCTGATGGAGCGGTCCAGTTCGAAGTTTTTCGTCGATTGCGAACGCTTGTCGGCGGGGTACGGCGCGAGCATCGGCTGGCCGGTGGCCGGGTCCATGATCTGCTGACCATTGGCGTCCAACAGCGGCTGGCCGGGCTGGATCGCGCTGGCGGTCGCGGCGGCGCCACCGGTGGTTTGCGGGGCACTGGCCGGCGCTGGCGGCTGATTGCTCAGGGCGCCGGGTACGCCTTGCGGAGGACCATTGGCGGCAGTGCGTTGTTCGCTGGTCGATTGCTCGCTGCGCAGGGCCGGCTGGTCCGGGTTGAACTGCTCGGAAGTCGACTCGACGGCGCTGAAGTCCACATCGGCGGACACTTCAGCCTTGTAGCGGTCGTTGCCCAGTACCGGTTGCAGGATGTTGTGCACACGCTGGGTGAGCATGCTTTCCATGCGGCGACTGTAGTCGAACTGCTTGCCGGCCATGGTCAGCGCGGAGTTTTCCGCCTGGTCGGAGAGCAGGTTGCCCTTCTGGTCGACCACGGTGATCTGTGACTTGCTCAGCTCAGGCACGCTGGTCGCCACCAAATTGACGATGGCCAGGACCTGGCCAGGCTCCAGGGAGCGCCCGGCAAACAGTTCGACCAATACCGAAGCGCTGGGCTTGCGCTCGTCGCGCACAAACACCGAGCTTTTCGGGATCGCCAGGTGCACACGGGCACCCTTGACGTTGTTCAGGCTAGCGATGGTGCGCGCCAGTTCGCCTTCCAGGCCGCGACGGTAGCGGGTGGCTTCCATGAACTGGCTGGTGCCCAGGCCCTGGTCTTTATCGAGAATCTCAAAACCGATGTTGCCGTCGGTCGGCGCCACGCCGGCGCCGGCCAGCTTCAAGCGGGCACGGGCGACGTCGTCGGCCTTGACCAGCAAGGCGCCGGAGTTGGGCTCCACGGTATAGGCGATATCGGAGGCGGCCAGGGTTTCCATGACCTGCTTGGCATCCATCCCCGCCAGGCTGCCATAGAGTGGCCGGTAATCGGGTTGCTGGGACCACAACACCACGGCAAAACCAATCGCCACGCTGGCAGCCAGGCCGACCATCAGGCCCACCTGACGCAACATGGTCATTTCGGAGAGGTTTTCCAGGAACGACAGGCCAAACAGCGGCGGCTTGCCGTCTGTCTTGGCGGGTACGTTATCCACGACTGCTTCTGCCATGACTTAAATCTCGTCCTTAAACCGGCATCTGCATGATGTCTTGATAAGCCTGAACCAGCTTGTTGCGCACTTGGGTCAAGGCCTGGAAGGAAACGCTGGCTTTCTGGGATGCGATCATCACGTCGGTGAGGTCGACGCCACTCTTGCCGATTTCGAAAGCGGTCGACAGTTGGCTGGACGCCTGCTGGGTATCGCTGACTTTGTTGATGGCTTGACCGAGCATATCGGCGAAGCTGCTTTGGCCCAATTCCGGCGCTTGCACGACGGATTTCGGCTGGGACATGGCGTCCATTTGCATGGATCGCATATCCAACATCAACCGATTGAACTCAACACCTTGGCTCATGAACTTCTCTCTCCGACGACCCGCAATTTTTTGACACTACGCAGCGGTTAGTAGGGGTGGTAGCAACAAGGGTGCCAGCTCCATGGCAACTCGTAAGAAAAGCCGACAAACCTTGTCAGCTGATGTGTATCTCAGCTGGCGAAAAGGAACGCTTCCACGTCCATCCCCGCATCGCGCATTTGCGCCAGCTTGTAGCGCAAGGTGCGCGGGCTGATGCCCAGGCGCTCGGCAGCCTCTTTGCGGCGGCCACGTTCGGCACGCAGCGTGTCGATAATCATCTGGAATTCGCGGCGGCGCAGGTCGTCGCCCAGGCCACCGGCGGCCTCGGCCGGCGCGCTTTGCAAAGGCGCGGGGGTTAGGCTTGGCATCGGCGCCGTACCGGCACCGACCGCCAGGCAGAAGTCCTGGGGCTGGATCAGGCCGCCCTGCTGCAAAATCAGCGCGCGCTGGATCGCGTTGTCCAGTTCACGCACGTTGCCGGGCCATGGGTAACTGATCAGGCAGGCCTGGGCCTCGGCCGACAGGCGCGCCTGGGCATGCTTCATTTTATTGACGTGTTTGTTCAACAGGCGTTCGGCCAACGGCACGATATCGGCCGGGCGCTCACGCAACGGGCGCCAGGCCAGCGGGAAGACCGAGAGCCGGTAGAACAGGTCTTCACGAAAGCGCCCCGCCGCCACTTCGCCGGCGAGGTCACGGTTGGTGGTGGCGACCACGCGGATATCCAGCTGGATCGGCTTGCGTGCGCCGACCCGCTCCACTTCGCGCTCTTGCAGCACGCGCAGCAGCTTGGCTTGCAGGCCGAGGGGCATTTCGGAGATTTCGTCGAGCAGGATGGTGCCGCCATCGGCCTGCTCAAACTTGCCGGCCTGGGCGGCGATGGCGCCGGTAAAGGAGCCTTTCTCATGGCCGAACAGGGTGGCTTCGAGCATGTTGTCAGGGATCGCCGCACAGTTGATCGCGATAAACGGTTGGCTGGCGCGGTGGGATTGCTGATGGATATAGCGCGCCAACACTTCCTTGCCGGTACCGGACTCGCCGGAGATCAGCACCGTGGAATCGCTGCGGGCGACCTTGGCCGCCAGCTCCAGCAGTTGCGCACTGGCCGGTTCGCAGGCAATCGGTCCCTCGCTGTCTGCCGCCCCGACGACGCCGAGAGCATGGCGCGCCACCAGCTCGATCAAGGCCTTGGGCTCGAATGGCTTGACCAGGTAATCTGCCGCGCCCTGGCGCATGGCATCGACTGCGCGCTCTACCGCGCCGTGGGCGGTCATCAACAGCACCGGCAGTTGCGGCTGGCGTGCCCGCAGCAGACCGAGCAACTGGTGGCCGTCCATGCCAGGCATGTTGACGTCACTGACCACCAGGCTGAAGGACTCTTGCTCCACCGCCTCCAAGGCTTCCTCGGCCGAACCGACCGCCCGATAGTCATGGCCCGCCAACAACAGCGTGTCAGCCAGTGCTTCACGCAGGGCGCGATCGTCTTCAACCAGTAAAACCTTGATAGCCATTTATCCTTACTCCGCGCTTGCCGTGCCCGAAAACAGCGGCAGCGTTATCAATGCACAGGTGCCGCGCCCCACACGGGAACGCAACTGCAATTCTCCCTGATGGGCACGGGCCACTGCCTTGACCACGGTCAGCCCCAGGCCGGTGCCGTTGGTCTTGGTGGTAAAGAAAGGTTCCCCCAGGCGCTGCAACACGGCTGGATCAATCCCACTGCCGCTGTCGCTGATGCACAGGCGCAGGGTTTGCTCGCGGCTGTACAGGTGCACTTTGAGTCGCGCGCCCGGGCCGCTGGCCTGGCTGGCGTTTTCGATCAGGTTGAGCAGCGCGCCCACCAGGGTGTCGCGATTGCACAGCAGCTCGCCCCAATGGCTGTCGCACTGCCAGCGTACCGAGGCTTCCTGTACATGGGTGGCGGCGGCGGCCTGCAGCGACTGCATCAAGGCGGCGGGCGTGACCCGGTCGGTCAGCGGCAATTCGCCACGGGCGAATACCAGCATATCGCGCACTTGGTGCTCCAGTTCATGCAGGCGCTCCTTGAGCCGCCCGGCAAAACGCTGGTGGGTGGCGGTCGGCAATTGCTCATCAGTCAAATGGCTGGCGTAGATCAACGCAGCGGACAACGGCGTGCGGATCTGATGCGCCAGCGAAGCCACCATCCGCCCCAGGGACGACAAGCGCTCATGGCGCGCCAGTTGGTCTTGCAGGTGACGGGTTTCTGTCAGGTCGTTGAGCAGCACCAATTGACCAGGCTCGGCGTCCAGGGAACGGGTGGCGATGGACAGGCGGCGCCCGTCCTTGAGGGAAATTTCGTGGCCGTCGTCTTCACGGGGGGCAAAGCAGCGGGTGATGACATGGCGCCACAGCTCGCCTTCGAGCGGCAGGCCCAGCAGGTCACAGGCCGCTGGGTTGGCTTCGCGCACGCGGCCCTGGTCGTCGATCACGATCACGCCACCGGGCAACAGGTCGAGGAGGTTTTGCAGACGGTTGGCCAGGCGCTCTTTCTCGGCCAGCTCTTGCATGCGCTGGGCACTGACCACCGCCAACTCGCCCTTAAGCTCCGAAACCCGGGCTTCCAGCAGGCTGTAGGAGTCTGTCAACTGGCTGGACATCTGGCTGAACAGCGAAAACGCCTGCTCAAGCCCTTGCCGGCTGATCTGCTCTACGGACGGGACAAGTCCCTGGGTGTCAGGGACTGAAGAAAGGTGGGCGGCGTGGGGCATCGTGCTCTCTCGCTTGGCTGACCGTCAGTTAAACGGAACGTTGCGAGTGCTATAGCAATACCCGTGCCGGAAAAAATATCCTTATTTTTCAGCAGGTTAAAAAACAGGCGTCAATCATCCGCCTGTTCATCACCTTCACGCCGGCTCATGCCGTACTTGCGCATCTTCTCCACCAACGTGGTGCGGCGGATGCGCAGGCGCTCGGCAGCACGGGCGACGATGCCATTGGCGTCGTCCAGTGCCTGCTGGATCAGCCCTTGTTCGAGGCTGCCGAGGTAGTCCTTAAGGTCCAGGCCTTCGGGGGGCAACATGGCGGTGGCACCGAAGTCCGGGGTATGGCCATTGATCGCCACTCGTTCTTCGAGGTCGCTGCGCAGGCTGTCCACCAATTGCTCGTCTTCGTCGTCGACGTAGCGGAATTTCTTCGGCAACTCGACCACGCCGATCACCCCGTACGGATGCATGATCGCCATGCGTTCCACCAGGTTGGCCAACTCGCGCACGTTGCCCGGCCAGCCGTGGCGGCACAGGGACATGATTGCGGCGGAGTTGAAACGGATCGAGCCGCGCTTTTCGTGCTCCATGCGCGAGATCAGCTCGTTCATCAGCAACGGGATGTCTTCCACACGCTCGCGCAGCGGAGCCATCTCGATGGGGAATACGTTGAGGCGGTAGTACAGGTCTTCGCGGAAGCTGCCGACCTCGATCATGCTTTCGAGGTTCTTGTGGGTGGCCGCGATGATGCGCACGTCGACGCTCTGGGTCTTGTTGCTGCCCACGCGTTCGAAGGTGCGCTCCTGCAACACGCGCAGCAGCTTGACCTGCATCGGCAACGGCATATCGCCGATTTCGTCGAGGAACAGGGTGCCGCCATTGGCCAGCTCAAAACGCCCGGCACGGCTGGTGATCGCCCCGGTAAAGGCACCCTTCTCGTGGCCGAACAGTTCGCTTTCGAGCAGCTCTGCCGGGATCGCCCCGCAGTTGACCGGCACGAAAGGTCCGTCACGACGCTTGGAATGGTAATGCAGGTTGCGCGCGACCACTTCCTTGCCGGTGCCGGACTCGCCGAGGATCAGCACGCTGGCGTCGGTATCGGCCACTTGCTGCATCATCTGGCGCACGTGCTGGATCGCACGGCTGGTGCCGACCAAGCTGCGGAACAGGTTGGGTTCGCGGTGACGACCGCGCTCGCGGGCCTGGTCGTACATCTCGCGATAGACCTGGGCACGGTGCAGGGAGTCGAGCAATTTGCTGTAGCTGGGGGGCATTTCCAGGGTGGAAAGCACACGGCGGCGCTGGTCTTCCGGCAAATCCACGGAAGAAATATCGCCCATCAGCAACACGGGAAGGAACTCATCCCAGGTTGAGAGTGTCTTTAACAGGCCAAGAACTGCGCCAGGAGCGTTTACCGTCCCGATCAGCACACAGATGACTTCACGGCTCGATGACAAAGAGCTGACGGCCTGCTGCCAATCGTGGCTGCCGCAGGGTAAATTTTCTTCACCAAGAAAATTCAAAATCACCGCCAAATCGCGGCGACGGACGCTATCGTCATCAATCAGCAGAATTTTCGTTTCACGCCACATGCAATAGCAACTTCCCTAGTAAAACTCTAATGCCCTCGAATCGGGGCAATCTAGATAGCTGTAGGCGTTTTCTGCGCTACGGTTACCTGACGTCTGAAAATAGCACTAGTTAAGTCAAAATTATGCGAGCAGTCAAATTTATGACGCGCTATGTTCGGATTAACTGAGCCAGATCAGCCGAACAGATGGTAAACCTTTGACGCATTTTTCGCTTGGTTGATCTGCGACATCTCTTCAAATATCGCCTGGCGCTCGCCGGTCGTCACCTCCAGCAGCTGTTGGTAGACCACCAACAGGCTCTCCAGCTTCTCGCGCAGCGCACCCTCGTCCACCGGCGCTTCACTGAGCACTTCGTCGATACAGGCGCGGCAACCCATGTCCAACTCGCCGATAGCATCCCAATTGCGTTCTGCCAGCGCACCGATCAAGGCGTCGCGGGTTTCGTCAATGCGTTGCAGTGCGTGGCTCATGCTGTGTTCCTCAAGGCCGGCGGCCTTATTGTGGAGCGATGGCATCCCAGCCACTTTTGACGGTAATCAACAAGCGTGCGACTTCGTCGATCATGTCGGCATCGTTGACGCCATTGGCCTCAACCAAGCGGTTACTCATGTACTCGTACAACGCATCCAGTTGCTGCACTGCCGCTGGATCCTCGGCTTTTTCCGGCTCCAGACCATCGCGCAAACCGGAGATGATTTCAATCGCCTTGCCCAGCATCAGCCCTTTCTGGGCGATATCACCACGACTCAACGCACCCTTGGCCTGAGCCATGCGATCGAGACCGCCTTCCATCAGCATCTGCACCAGACGGTGCGGGCTGGCTTCGGAGATTTGAGCGTGGGAATTGACCTTCTGGTATTGGCGAAGGGCTCTCATAGGGTTCATGTTGCTACCTCGTTACAGGCCACAGTCGAATAGGTTTGCTTAAATAGTTTTTCGACTGTGCCGAGAAAAACTTTAATCCCTCACCGGCTGCCAGGGCTCTTTTTCAGAGCCCCTGGCATGCCACTTATCAGCTCGACTTCGGATTGTTCAGCGAGTTGAGGGTAGTCATGATGCTGGAGCTGCTGGCGTTGATCTGCGCGATCATGGTGTCCATGGCGGTGTACTTGGCCGACAGGGATTTTTGCAGGGCTTCCATACGACGATCCAAGTCAGCCTTCTCGGTGGTCAGGTCGGTCAGCTTGGTGTTGAGATCCGTCGCACGGGTTGCCAAGGTGCCAGTGGAGCCGACATAGCTGTTGGTCGCCTTGTTCATGCGCGTAATCAAACCGGTATCGCCGGTGAACATCTTGGCGATATCCCCTGCGCCCTTGACCACAGCCTTGTCCCACGCTTTGTCTTCCAGGCTTAGCAAGCCGGTTTTCTGGTCCGTGGTAATGCCCATCTGGGCTAGGCTGCTTATACTGCCCGCCCCCGAACCATTGACCAGCTCAGAGCGCAGACTTGATACCAACTGACGCATCGACGCATCGCCGGTCAGGGCGCCCGCCGTGGTGGTCGAGGCATCGCCAGTGGCGGTGACCTTGGTCTGGGTGTTGATGGCAGTCATCAGCGTGTTATAGGCGGTGACGAACGACTGCACCGAGGTCTTCAGGGTGTCGGTGTTGCTGGCTACGGTCAGTGTGACCTTCTTGGTCAGGTCGCCATCCAGCAGCTCCAGGGTCACGCCGCTGATCGCGGAGGTGATCTTGTTGCTGGTGGACTCCATCTGGACATCATCGATGGAGTAGATGGCGTTTACCGGCGCTTTACCCTTGTCATAACCGACCGCCAGCTCCGAATTACCACTAAGGGTGATGTCGGTGCCTACACCACTGTTACTGGAGGTCAGGACCAAGCGCCCGCCATTGGAGTCACTCAGTACGTTGGCGCTGATACCTTGGGCTGAGAGCTGGGTATTGATGGATTCACGGACCTCTTGCAGGGTCGCACCACCTGCCACCAATACATCGTAGCTCTTACCCGATTGGGTAATCGTCAGCGTCTGAGTTTCATCGCTGGCGTTGGCTTTGCCCGAGGCGCCACCTTCGATCACTTTGCTGGAGACCTTCGACGAGGTCGCCAGGTTCTTGACCTCAAGGGTGTATTTGCCGGGTGCCGCGCCGTCACCGAGGGTGACCTTGGCGTTTTTTTCTTCGGAGGTAGTGGCGGCCAAGCCATTGAAGGCGGACTGGTTGTTCAACTTGGTGATTGCCGCCTGGTAGGCTTCCAGCGCCGTTTTCACCGAGCCCACGGCCGACAGCTTGACGGTGGCGTCTTTCTGCTGGGCGGTGATCTGCGCCTCTTTGGGCGCACGTTCGGCCCCCACCAACGCCTTGACGATGGCTTGGGTGTCGTAGCCCGAACCTGGGCCGGAAATCGTTGAACTAGCCATTTGCTACTCTCCTTGTCCTGCGGTTGCCGCTTTTTTGGCGTACGAACGCCCAAGCGGCAATCAGAAACATGTTTCGTGCCAACTCAGGCCTTTGTATCAAACAACAGGCTGCTGGCATCGCTCAGGTTCTGCGCCAACTTCAGCGCAGTCTCCGATGGAATCTGTCGAATCACTTCACCACTGTCGGTGGCGATCACCTTGACCACCACTTTGCCAGTGGAGTCATCGATGGAAAAATCCAGGTTGCGCTGTGAAGCCTGCACAAACTCACGCATATCGGTAACAGCTTTTTCCAGTGCCACGCGCTGCGGCTCCTCGGCGGGCTCGGCCTCGGCCTGCTGGACAGGCTTGGCCTGTGTCGCAGTCGCGGTAGGAGCCTGGGTAGTGGCAGCCGGGTAAGACGCGTTCAGCTTGATGCTCATGTCCATGTCATCACCTCCAAACTGAAAAAACGGAAGGGCACGTTAGACGCACCCTCCCGTTGATTAACCGCTAGCCGATATTACTGAAGCAGCTTCAGTACAGCGGATGGCAGTTGGTTGGCCTGGGACAGGATCGCAGTGGAAGCCTGTTGCAGGGTTTGTTGCTTGGTCAGTTCAGCGGCTTCGGAAGCGAAGTCAGCGTCTTCTACGCGGCCTTTGGCAGCCGAGGAGTTCTGCGAAATGCTCTGCAGGTTGGCCACGGTGCTGGCGAAACGGTTTTGCACCGCACCCAGCTGCGAACGCTGGCTGTCGATCTGCTGCATGGCGCCGTCCAGAGCCTGGATAGCTTGTTGCGAGCTGGCCGCAGTCAGGATGCTCAGGTCGGCGACAGTAGTTTCCAACGTAGTGGAAGCAGTGGTGCCAGCGGTCAGGCCCAGAGCAGTCAGGCCAGTGCCCGCGCTGCCGTCAGCGATGACAATATCTTTCTTGGAGAACAGAGCCAGGCTACCGTCAGCGTTTTTGCTGGCGTTCACACCGGTGCTTGCACTGTTTATCGAAGAAACGATTGCGTCAGCGGTGTCACCCTTCTTGAACTTCACTTCAACGCCATTCAGCGAAACCGAAGTATCAGCAGTCAGTTTGGCCTGGGAGGTACCAGCCGACAGACCCAGCTGCGACAGCGAGCCGCTTGCGGTGTTGGTTAGCTTGACATCTTTGCCATCTTCAGAGGTGATCGAGATACGACCATCTTTGATAGAGGCAGTGTCGATACCATCTAGAGCAGTAATGGTATCCAATACGCTCTTAACTGTATCGCCCGCGTCCCACTTAACCGCTGTACCGTTAACGGTGATCTCACCGGCTTTACCCAAAGCATCAGTTTCTTTCAGCGCGACAGAAGGATTGCTAGGTGTCGTGCCGGCGGTCAGGCCGATAGTGCTCAGAGTAGTGCCAGCGCCCACGTTTTCCAGCTTGATCGCTTGGCTAGAAGTGAGGACAAGTTTATTGGCGCCGTCCAGCGTTGCAGTCACGCCAGTAGTATCTTTTTGGGCGTTGATTTTAGCCAGAGCTTCAGAAGCTACAGTACCGCCACCAGTGGCGGCTGCAGCCACAGCAAAGGTGATTTCCGTGCCGTTAATGCTGATTTTATCAGTAGCGGCAAGAGCTGCTGTGTCGGTTACACCAGTACCATTTACAGTGGCAGTACCCAGAACCGAGCCAGTGGCTGTAGCGCTCAAACCTTCCATCGCCTTACCGCCGAAGGTCGCTTCGCTGTACTCGCCCTTCAGAGCGGTAGCGCTGATGTCGGTCATACCGAACGAGATAGTCTCGTTGGCATTGGCGCCGATCTGGAACGCTACGTTGTTGAACGAACCGTCCAGCAGGTTACGACCACCGAAAGTAGTGGTGTTGGAGATACGGGTCAGCTCGCCGATTTTAGCGGTGAATTCTTGTTGCAGGGAAACACGGTCAGCGTCGCTTTTATCACCGTTCGCCGCTTGCAGGGCGAGTTCACGCAGACGCTGCAGGGTGTTGGTGGATTCTTGCATTGCGCCTTCAGCGGTCTGGGCGATCGAAACACCGTTGTTGGCGTTAGCGATGGCAACGTTCAGGCCTTTGACCTGGTTGTTCAGACGGTTGGCGATCTGCATGCCAGCGGCGTCGTCTTTAGCGCTGTTGATTTTCAGGCCGGAAGACAGACGGTTCATCGACTGGCTCAAAGCGTCGGATGCTTTGTTCAGGTTCTTCTGGACGCCCAGGGAAGTGATGTTGGTGTTTACGGACATTGCCATGACGAAATCCTCGTGAGTTGGATACTGCGGCTTCCGGCCCTGGCAACCGCCGGGTGTGGCCTAGAGAACCTTCGTAATAGTTATCGTCGTGAAAGCAGGTTGCTTGAGGATTTTTTTGATTTTTTTTACTAGCCCTGTGCCATCCCTTGCATTTCAAGACCTTATAGAGGCGTGAAACGCCAGCAATCACGGGATACTGGCGCCAAAACTTCGCCTTCAAGACTGCCCCCCTTGTAGGAGCGAGCTTGCTCGCGAAAAACGTTAACGATGACGCGGGCATTCAGAATGCACGCGGCGCCCTCAGGTTCTTCGCGAGCAAGCTCGCTCCTACAGGGTAGAGGCACAAAAAAACGCCCATGATCTTTCGATCATGGGCGTTTTTTTGTGCAGCCTATTAGAGCATCACGGCCGATAGATAATCGCCGAGCCCCACGACAGGCCAACACCAAAGCCACTGATGGCCACGCGCTTCCACTCGGCGTCCATCACGTGCTTTTCCAGCAGCAGCGGAATGCTCGACGACACGGTGTTACCGGTCTCGACCATGTCCTTGATGAACTTCTCCACCGGCGCATCTTCAAAACGCCGGGCCACGGCGTCGACAATCGCCGCACTGCCCTGGTGGATGCAGAACGCGTCAATATCATCGGCCTTCAGGTCCGACTCGTTGAGCAACTCGTGCAGGTGCGCTGGCACCTTGAGCAGGGCGAAGTTGAACACCTGGCGGCCGTTCATGAAGAACACGCCATCACTGACCTTCAAATGCGGTGCGCCGGAACCGTCGGTACCGAACTTGGCCTTGCCCAACTGCCAGGTGGCGTCTTCGCCCATCCAGGTAGCGGTGGCGGCGTCGCCGAACAGCATGGTGGTGTTGCGGTCTTCCGGGTCGACGATCTTCGAGTACGGGTCGGCGGTCACCAGCAGGCCGTTTTTCAGGCCGGCGGCTTCCATGAAGCCCTTCATCGCGTAAATACCGTAGACGTAGCCGGAGCAGCCCAGGGAAATATCGAAGGCAGCGACGTGGGTCGGCAGGCCCAGCTTGTCCTGGACGATGGCGGCGGTGTGCGGCAGCCCTTCTTCGTCGCCGTTCTGGGTCACGACGATCAGCGCGTCAATCGACTCACGCTTGAGCTCGGGGTTGTTGGCAAACAAGGCATTGACCGCCTCGACGCACAAATCCGAGGTTTCCTGTGCAGCATCCTTGCGCGGCAGGAATGCCGAGCCGATCTTGCCAATGATGAATTCTTCATCCTTGGCGAATTTGGCACCCTGGGCGTAGTTGTCCAGCCCTTCTGCCGGCACGTAGCTGGCGATGCTTTTTATGCCAATCATTGTGGCTTCCCAATACAAAATAGCTGGAGAACACCCCTGAAAACCCTTCAGGAGCGCTGACAATAAAGGGGATAACCCCGCAAAAACCCGCCGAAACTACCGAAGCCAAAGCCTGGAAAGCGGTCTGGCCTTTTCACACGATACAGTGAAGATGCGCTTTATGACTCATAGGTCACTCATTTTTGTGCGCTTTGTTTAAAAGCCTGCGCCAGAAACGACAACGGCCCAGCCTGTTTCCAGGGTGGGCCGTCGTGTCTTGCCGGGCCGATTACATGCGGCTGAACAGGCTCAACTGGGAGATTTTCACAAAGGCCAGTTGCGAGGCCTCGAGCATTGCCTTCTGGAACGCCAGGTCAATCGAGGCCGTTGCCACATCGGTATCACCGATGGCGGCGGTGGTCGATTTGTTGGCCAGCACCATGCTGGTGTTCTCCGTTTCCTGGATCGACAGCGAGTTCATCCGCGCGCCAATGGAGCCGCGCACCCCATCAACCTGGGCCTGGGAGGCCTTGATGTTGGTAATGGCAGCATTGACCACATCGGTCAGCTTGGCCTGGGCAATCGGATCACCGTCGGACGGGGTTTCCAGGGCCTGGCGCAGTTGGCTGAGGGTATCCAGGGCACTTTGCGTCTTGTGGGTATTGGAGCCCACCGCAAACTGGTCACCGGAGTCGGGTGCGCCGGTGATGTCGAACTTAACACCAGCTGCCGTGATGCTGGCTGGGGTCGCAGGCACAATCGGCGGCCCCGGCTGGGCTGGCGTACCAGGCACCACGGTGCCGCTGGAAACCGGCTTGCTGTCGGCAGTGATCGGCTGGGCATACACCTCGTACTCTGTGGTCGAGGTAAATTTGATCACCGCGCCTTTGTTCGGGAAGGTGCTGCTGTAATCCGCCTGGCTGGTGACCGTGCCGCCCGATAACTGCGCCGCAGTTTGGTTGCTCGGCGTACGCGAGACACTGAAGCTGTCCGGCTTGCTTTGCAGGGTGAATTCACGGTCCTTGTACACCGCGTCAGCCTCAGCGCCGGGCTTGGCATCCCCCAGGTTCTGGTCGACATCAAAGGTCACGCCGCGCACGGTGACCGAAGCACTGCCTTCCTTGGTGGCATCGAACTTGCCGTTGCCCGGGGTTTGCGCAGTGATGTCGTTACCCGCCGCATCCGACACGGTGTACTCCGTGCTGCTGATAAAGGTCAGCTTGTACGGCTGGCCATCCGTGAAGCTGCTGTCGTAGGTCGACGGCGAAGTCACGATGCCGCCCGAAACCAGCACCTTGCCGTCGTTGACGCTGCCGGTGGCCTGGGTACGGCCCGCATTGACCGTGCCTTCCAGGATCGATTTGCCGGTGTCATTGACCACCATCGACAAGGTGTCGGAAACCTTCAGGCTCAGGGGCGTTTCGTCGCCCTGATAGCTGTAGGTACCGTCGCTGTTACGCGCATACGGCGGCGTGTCGCTCTTGCCGCCGGCAAACAGGTAATGGCCGGACGAATCCTTGCTGTTGAGCAGGCTCAAGACCTGCTTTTCGATTTCACCAATCTCGGCGGCAACGGCCTTGCGGTCATCATCGCTGATACCGCCACCGCCCTTGCCCGCCACCTTGAGCGACAGCTCACCCGCGCGCGCCAGGGCGGTGTCGATACTGGCAAGCACGCTTTCCTCGCTATTAAGCGAGTTCTTCATGCTGCTGATATTGCCCGCATACTGCCCCAACATGTCCTGCTGCTGTTGCAGCAGCAGCAAACGCGCCGCGCCCACCGGATCATCCGCCGCAGTTTGGATACGCACGCCGGAGTCGATCTGCTGCTGGGTCTTGGTGACGTTGGAGAAGTTGTTGGTATAACGCGCAGTCGTGGTATTGAAATACTGTTCGGTCGAGATTCGCATCGTCTCAAACTCCCTTAAAGACTGTTGATCAGCGTGCTGAAGGTTTCTTGCGCAGCTTTAATGATCTGCGACGACGCGGTGTAGTACTGCTGGAAACGGATCATGTCGCCGGCCTCCTCGTCCAGGTTGACCTGGGACACGGAGCTGCGATTGGACGTGGCGGCCGCCAGCATGGCGCCGGTCGCGCTGTTGTCGACGTTGGCCTGGCTGGCCTTGCCGCCGACGCTCGACACCAACTGGCTGTACGCGGTGCTCATGCTCACGCCCGCATTGCCATCAGTGGCGCCCACGGTCTTGCGGGTTTGCAGGTCGAGCAATTGCAGGGCATTGCGGTTGTCGAGCTTGCCGCTGCTGTTGAACGACACGGTGTAGCTGTCGTCCGGCTTCGGCTCGCCACGGATCACGGTGTCCACCCCGAACGTCTGCGCATTACCGCCGGCGTCGACGTAGGGCACCTTGATCGTCAGCTTGTTGTCCTGGCCCGGCACGATGGTGCCGGTGCCAATAGGCTGGCCCTGCGCGTTATTGATCACATAGCTCTGGGTGCCATCGGCGGCACGCTCGCCAAAGGTCATCTTGACCGGCATCGACGACTTGATCGCCGCTTCCAGCTGCGCAGTATCGGCGCCGCCATGGATGTCCAGGGGCAGCGTCAGGGTCGGCGGCTCAAACACGCCAGTACCACTGTTGTTTTTGTTGCCCTCGGCCAGCAGCGGCGCAGAAAACGCCAGCTTGTTGGGGTCGGTCATCACCACCTTCAGGTCCATCGCGCCGCCAGCGGTCGGGCTGACCTTGAACGTATCGCCCGCAGCTACCGGGCCCTTGCCATCGAGGGCCAGGGTGAAGCCGTCGATTTCCGGAGGGGTCTGGGTGACGTCGAAGGGGCCCATGGACTTACCGTCCGAACGCAGGACGCTGTACATCTTGTCGTCACTGAAGGTCACCTTGTAGTCAAAGGTGCTCAGTTTGCTGGTGTCTTTGATCGTGACGTTCAGGTTGCCGGAGTTCGCGCTGTTGTTCGAGCCGCCCACACTGCGCTGGCCAATGGCAAATACGCTGTTGATGTCATTGAACAGCGCGGCGCCGAACTGCCCATTGGCGTCCAGGCCCTGCCCCAACTGGGTATTGACCGCTTCACCGACAACCATGGCGGTACGCCCCAGGTCATTGATGGCCGGCATCAACACGTCCTGGCGATAACGCAGCAGGCCGCCGATGGAGCCACCGCTGATCACTGAGCTGACGTCCATCGCTTGCCCGCCGGTGGTCAGCACCACCGAGTACTGGCTCTTGTCATCCTTGCTCGGCACCGCCGACAGCTTGTTCGACACACCGTCCGCAACCAGGGTCTGCCCAGTGCCCAGGGAGACATTGAAATGGCCGTCCGACTCAGTGACCTTGACCCCAACCAGCTCGTTGAGCGAGCGCACGGCTTCGTTGCGCGCATCCAGCAGGTTCGCCGGCTCGCCATTGCCCTGGCCCTTGGCCTGGAAAATCTGCTGATTGAGGGAGGCGATCGAAGAGGTCAATTGGTTGACCTGGCCGGTGATCGTCTCCAGCTGGCTGTTGATGCCTTCTTTTTGCTTGTTCAGCTCGGTGGCAATCGAGTTGAAGCGATTGCCCAGGGTCTGGGCAATGGTCAATACCAGTTGGCGCGCGGAGTTGTCGCTGGGGTTGGCCGAAGACGTCTGCAATGCGGCGAAGAAGCTGTTCAAGGCCGCACCGACACCGGTGGACTTATCGGACAGCAGCTTGTCCACCGAGCCGATCTGGTCCAGATAAGCCTTGGCGTCGAAGTTCAGCGACGTGGTGGTCTGCAACTGGGTGTCAAGAAACTGGTTATACACCCGGCGCACATCCGACAGCGTGGTGCCGGTGCCGACAAAGACCCCGCCGACCCCGGACATGCCGTTGGCCGTCTGCATGGTCTGCTGACGCGAGTATCCAGGGGTCTTGGCGTTGGCAATGTTGTTACTCAAGGTCGCAAGCGATCCCTGAGCCGCATTGAGTCCTGACATCCCGATATTGAGCAAACCCATGGTTCAAACCTTATAAATGAGTGGATGCGCCAGCGGCAGCGTAGTTTTGATAGCTGTTCATGGTTTTGGCGATCTGCGAAATCTTGCTGGCGTACGCCGGATCCGTTGCATAACCGGCTTTTTGCAACTCGCGTACAAACTGTTCCGGGTTATCGGCCGACTTCAGGACTTCTTGATATCTTTCATTGCTTTGCAACAAGGTCACGAGGTCGTGGAAGCTGTCCTGGTAAGAGTCGTAGGAACGGAACTGCGCCGTTTCCTTGACCATCTCGCCATTGCGAAACTCACTGGTGATCGCCCGCGCCTGGGCGCCCTGCCAACTTTGGCCTGCCTTGATGCCAAACAGGTTGTGGCTGCTGCTGCCGTCTTGCTGGCGCATCACCGATTTGCCCCAACCGGTTTCCAGGGCAGCCTGGGCCACCAGGTAACGTGGGTCGATGCCAATGCGTTCGGCCGCCTGCTTGGCCATGGGCAGCATGGTGGCGACAAATTCGTCTTGCGAGCTGAAGGCTTTTTTCGCCGGCGCCAGCGGTGGCTGGGCCACGGCACGGCCGTAGATCTGCATGCGCGAATCGCGGGCGGCAAAAGTGCGCGCGGCACCGTTGATCACGCCATCTTCGGCGGCACTGTTGCGCAGTGGTGCGGCCTTGGCCGCACCCGTCGCCTCGACACCCGGCACGATACCGGCCAGCAGGCGATCGGTGAGTTTGCTTGGCAAGGCAATGCGCCGCTGATTCATCAACGCCATGTCATTGCGCAGGGTGCCGTCATCGGCCCGTGGCGCCACCTCGACCCGCGCCGCCCACAGCGCGCGCTGACCATTGGAACGACCCAGCGGGCCATCCGCCTGGGTGCCGGCGGCAATCGGCGTCGGTACATCGACTTTCTTCTCGACCGCGTCCGGGCCCTGCAAGGTCGAGGCTTGCCCTTCCATTGGCTTGTTCTTTTGCATCTGGCGCAACAGCACGTCCGCCAGGCCAATACCGCCGCCCTCGCGGGACAGCGAGACGGCCAGTTGCTGGTCGTACATTTCCTGATACTGCTTGGCCGCCGGGGTGTTCAGCGGGTTGTCCTTGCCCAGGGCATCGGTGGCCGAGCGCATGGACTTGAGCATCTCGTTGAGAAACAGCGACTCGAATTCCTGCGCCACCTTGCGCATGTTGCCTTCGCTGTTCTTGTCGCCGAACTTGAGCTGGTTAAGCCGGTTCAGGTCCGAGTAAGACCCCGAGTCGGCCGTGCTGGCGATACCGCTCTTGCGCATGTCCATGACTAGGGCCTCAAATCACGATCAGGTCGGCTTGCAAGGCGCCGGCCTGTTTCAGGGCTTCAAGGATCGCCATCAAGTCGCCGGGCGCCGCGCCCACCTGGTTCACCGCTCGTACGATTTCATCCAGGGTGGTACCGGGGCCGAACTTGAACATCGGCTTGGCTTCTTGCTGGGCATTGACCCGCGAGCGTGGGACCACGGCAGTCTCGCCGTTGGAGAACGCCCCAGGCTGGCTGACAATCGGGTCTTCGGTAATGGTCACGGTCAAGCTGCCGTGGGTCACGGCCGCTGGTGACACCTTGACGTTCTGCCCGATCACGATGGTGCCGGTACGCGAGTTGATGATGACCTTGGCCACCGCCTGACCCGGATCAACCTCAAGGTTTTCCAGGATCGACAGGTAGTCCACACGCTGGCTTGGGTCCAGCGGCGCAGTCACACGGATCGAACCGCCATCGATGGCCTGGGCCACACCAGGGCCGAGCATGTCGTTGATCTTGTCCACCACACGCTTGGCGGTGGTGAAGTCCGAACGGTTGAGGTTCAGGGTCAGGCTGTTGCCCTGGTTGAACCCGCTGGGCACGGTGCGTTCCACCGTGGCGCCGCCAGGAATCCGCCCGGCCGATGGCACGTTGACGGTGATCTTCGAACCGTCGCGACCTTCAGCATCAAACCCGCCCACCACCAGGTTGCCCTGGGCGATGGCGTAGACGTTGCCGTCGATACCTTTGAGCGGGGTCATCAGCAAGGTGCCGCCGCGCAGGCTTTTCGAGTTACCAATCGACGACACGGTGATGTCCACCACCTGCCCTGGCTTGGAGAACGCCGGCAGATCGGCACTGATCGACACCGCTGCGACGTTTTTCAACTGCACGTTGCCCGAGCCGGGCGGCACCTTGATCCCGAACTGCGAGAGCATGTTGTTGAAGGTCTGCAGGGTGAACGGGGTCTGGGTGGTCTGGTCGCCCGTACCGTTGAGGCCCACCACTAGGCCGTAACCGATCAACTGGTTGGTGCGCACCCCGGAAATACTGGCGATGTCCTTCAGGCGTTCGGCCTGGGCAGCGACGCTCAGGGAGAGCAACAACACCGCTGCCATCAGCTGTTTGAGATTCAAAGTGATCACCTAGAAAGGGAACAGCGGGCTAAGGAAGAAACGGTCAAACCAACCCGGCTGACTGGCGTCGGCAAACGAACCCGTACCCGAATAGGTAATGCGTGCATCGGCGATCCGCGTGGAAGGCACGGTGTTGTCGGTGGCGATATCGTCAGCCCGCACCATGCCGGCAATGCGCACCAGTTCGTCACCGGTGTTGAGGGTCATCCATTTTTCGCCGCGCACGGCAATGATGCCGTTGGGCAGTACATCGGCCACCGTCACCGTGATCGAGCCCACCAGGCTGTTGCCCTGCCCGGCCTTGCTGCTGCCGTTGGTGGCGCGGTCGCCGCTGTAGCCCACGTCCAGGCTCAAGTCACCACTGCCCAACGGGTTGTTGGTGTTCAAGCCACCGCCAAACAGCGAGGTCAGGCCGATGCCGGTCTTGCTGTTCTTGGCCACCTGGGAGTTGGCGTTCTTGCTCGCTGTGGTGCGCTCGTTCAGGGTGATGGTGATGATGTCCCCGACCCGGAATGCCTTGCGGTCGCTGTACAGGTTCTGTTCGAAACCGGCCTGGTAGATCGAACCGTTGTTGGCGGCGGCAGGCAGCGGCGTGCGCGGCAACACCGGCGCGTAGTACGGGTCATTGGGTTTTGGCGCCGGGGCGACACAGCCCGCGAGCACGGCAATCCCACTCAATGCCAGAACAGAAACAAAGCGACTCATGACCCTTACCTCACGGTGTTGCAGGCGCCTTATGAGCGCCCCATAGACTGGATTACAGATTCTGCGTAACGAACGAAAGCATCTGGTCGGCGGTGGAGATCACCTTGGAGTTCATCTCGTAGGCACGCTGGGTGGTGATCATGTTGACCATCTCTTCCACGGTGCTGACGTTGGAGGTTTCCAGGGTGCGTTGCAGGGTGGTGCCAAACCCGTTGAGGCCCGGGGTGCCGACTTGCGGCGCGCCGCTGGCGGCGGTTTCCAGGAACAGGTTGTTACCGGTGGCTTGCAGGCCGGCCGGGTTGATGAAGTCGGCGGTCTGCAGGTTGCCGATCACTTGCGACGCTGGGTTGCCGGCGATAGTGACGGACACGGTGCCGTCGGCGCCGACCGTGAAGGTCTGGGCATCGTTGGGCACGACAATCGCCGGCTCTAGGGCAAAGCCGTTGGCGGTCACGACCTGGCCGTTGGAATCCAGGTGGAAGGTGCCGTCACGGGTGTAGGAAGTAGTGCCATCCGGTTGCAGGATCTGGAAGAACCCACGGCCATTGATCGCCATGTCCAGCGGCTGCCCGGTCTGTTGCAGGTTACCGGCGGTGAAGTTCTTCTGGGTGCCGACGATGGACACACCCGTACCCACTTGCAGGCCCGACGGCAATTCGCTGTCCTGGGTCGACTGCGCACCCGGCTGGCGCTTGATCTGATAGAGCAAGTCCTGGAACTCGGCGCGATCACGTTTGAAGCCCGTGGTCGAAACGTTCGCCAGGTTGTTGGAAATAACGGTCAAGTTAGTGTCCTGGGCGGACAGACCGGTTTTGGCAACCCATAGAGCCGGAAGCATGCTGTTCTCCTTCGTGCGCCTGTTTGTTGGCGCCGCGTTACGAAATTGGTGGTCAGTGGCGCTGCAATCAGCTCATCTGCATGACGCGGGTCATGGCCTGGTCGTCTTCTTTGGCGCTGTTCATCATTTTCACGTGCAATTCGAATTGCTTGGACAAAGCCAGCACCGCGGTCATTTCTTCGACGGCATTGACGTTGCTCGACTGCAAAAAGCCCGAGTTCACCTTGACGCTGGCATCGGCCACCGCGGGCTGGCCGTCCTTGGTGTGGATCGCGCCGTCCAGGCCCTTGGTCATGTTGGCCAGGTCTGGCTTGACCAGCTTGATGCGGTCCACTTCAGCCATCACCCGCGGGCCTTCGCCCATGGCGCGGATGCTGATGGTGCCGTCTTCGCCGATTTCGACCTTCTGCTCGGGCGGCACGGAAATCGGCCCGCCATTGCCCATGATCGGCATGCCGTTGCCGGCCCGCAGGACGCCGAGCGCATCGATATTCATGCTGGCGGTACGCACGTAGGCTTCGCCACCATCGGGGGTCTGCACCGCGATCCAGCCATCGCCGCCGACGGCAACGTCCAGGTCACGACCGGTCTCGACCATCGAGCCAGGGGAAAAATCAGTGCCCGGCCGCTCGGTCAGGGCAAACGCCCGCGCCGGAAAGCTGTCACCAAACACCGGCATCGAGCGGGCCTGCTCCAGGTCACGCTGAAAACCGTTGGTGGAAATGTTCGCCAGGTTGTTGGCATGGGCCTTTTGCGCCAGTGCATTCTGGCTGGCGCCGGTCATTGCCACATAAAGGTACTTGTCCACGCTCATTCCTCTTACTGACGGACGTTTGCCGCCCACCGATGTACTGAGGAGTCTTTAGCAATTTGCGCACCAACTTTTTAAAAGCCGGGGAAAGCCAGGCGGGGCAAGGGGTTGGGGCGTATCGAGGATTATCGGAGGGGCAGGACGAGTCGGAAAAACGGCGGAGTTCTGCCGGTTGCGGCAAACAGCGGTCTTGGCAGCTATACAAATTCAATGGGGAGTGGGCTTGTGTGGGAGCGAGCAAGTCGAATCGTCGCACCGCCGCTCCCACATTTTTAATCCCGTTGTGTCAGGGGTTTATTTGTCGGCCTTGAGCACTGCGTAATCGCGCAGTTTATTGGCGATGGTGGTGTGGGATACACCCAGGCGCTTACCCAACAACCGACTGCTGGGATGCTCGGCATACAGGCTCTCCAGCACCGCCTTTTCAAACCGCCCGACAATCTCCTCCAGCCCACCCTCCAGGGAGAAATCGCCAAGGGGCTGGCGCACGCCGTAGTCCGGCAGGCGAATATGCTCAGCCTTGACCGTCCCGCCCTCACACAACGACACCGCCTGGAACAGCACGTTTTCCAACTGCCGCACGTTACCCGGCCAATGGTAGTGACTGAGCCGCTCCATGGCCGCCGGCGCCAGCTTGGGCAGCGGGCAGCCAATCAGGCGGCTGGCCTGGTCGATAAAGTGCTCGACCAGCGGCGGTAAACCGTCAAGGCATTCGCGCAGCGGCGGGATATGCAGCGATAACACGTTGAGCCGGTGATACAGGTCCTGGCGAAACTCCCCGCGGGCACACAGTTCCGACAAGTCCACCTGGGTCGCGCAGATCACCCGCACATCCAGGTAGACCTCTTCATCGCTGCCTACACGGCGGAAGCAGCCATCCTGCAGAAAGCGCAGCAATTTCACCTGCAACCGCGCGCTCATTTCGCCCACGCCATCCAAAAACAACGTACCGCCTGCCGTCAGCTCCAGCAGCCCGAGCTTGCCCTCTGCACGCGCCCCTTCAAATGCGCCGGGGCCGTAGCCAAACAGCTCGGTCTCGGCCATCGACTCCGGCAACCCCGCGCAATTGAGCGCCATCAACGGAGACTGCCCGCGCGGGCTGGCCAGGTGACAAGCGCGTGCCAGCAGCTCCTTGCCGGTGCCGGTTTCACCTTCTATTAATAGAGGCGCGTCGAGGGGCGCCATGCGCCGCGCTTCACGCACCACCGCGGCCATCACTTTGGAGCTTTGGAAAATGCTGTCGAAGCCGCGCAACTCCTGCTTGCGCACATTGTAGATACGCTCACCGACACGGTCGGCACGGTGCAAGGTCAACACGGCGCCAGCCATGGCTTCGCTGTCGTCATGCTCGGAGGATTGCAAGGGGGCGATATCGGCCAGGAACACATCGCCCTTGACCTTGACCCGCAGGCCATTGATCCGCGACTTGCTCGCGCGCACCAGTTCCGGCAGGTCGAAGTCCTCGGCGTAGCGCGATAAGGGAATGCCCGGCACTTCGTCCACCCGCACCCCGAGCAACTGCGCCGCAGCGCGGTTGGCCGCGACAATCGAGCCGCCCATGTCGATGGACAGCACCGGGAATTCCAACGCTCCGAGCAAGGCGTTGAGTTCCATGTGCCGACGCTCGCTGGGCATCAGCCCTACCCGCTTGACGCCAAATACCCCGGCGATCGCCTCGAACTGCGGGCGCAGGGCCTGGAACTGCATGTTCACCAGGTTCGGGCAGTACAGGTAAATGGCATTGCCATGCTCGCCACCGACCTCGCCCTTGGCCACGTTGACGCCGTATTCCACCAGCAGGTTGAGAATGTCCCGCAGGATGCCGATGCGGTTCTGGCAATGCACTTTGATACGCATGTAAAGGCCCGGTTTGTTGTAGGAGAGCTGATCGAGCTGCGTCTTTTTGTCGCCGCACGCAGATAGTCGTCAAGATTATGTGACAGCCAACGACCTTTTCCCATCCGAAAATCACAATGCAGCGTGCGCCATGCCTAATCCGTAACGAATACTTTACGATAATCGGTGAATTTTCCTACAGCCCTGCCCTAATGACAGGTGGAATCCACCGCCAGGCGGAGTATCAATAAGGCCATAGCAGGACATAACAAGAACGAATGCCTAGCAGGAGAGCCGTATGAAGCAGACGCACTACGTGGCCCGCGAGCCCGATGCGCAAGGTTTTATCCACTACCCGCCCGAAGAACATGCGGTGTGGAACACCCTGATCACTCGCCAACTGAAAGTGATCGAGGGTCGCGCCTGCCAGGAATACCTGGACGGCATCGACAAGCTCGGCCTGCCCCACGATCGTATTCCGCAACTGGCCGAAATCAACAAAGTGCTAGCCCAAACCACCGGCTGGCAAGTGGCGCGGGTGCCGGCGCTGATCCCCTTCCAGACGTTCTTTGAATTGCTCGCCAACAAGCAGTTTCCGGTAGCGACCTTTATTCGTACCCGTGAAGAGCTGGATTACCTGCAAGAACCGGATATTTTCCACGAGATTTTCGGCCACTGCCCACTGCTGACCAACCCCTGGTTCGCCGAATTCACCCACACCTACGGCAAGCTCGGCCTCGCCGCCACCAAGGAGCAGCGCGTGTACCTGGCGCGCCTGTACTGGATGACTATCGAGTTCGGCCTGGTGGACACCCCTGAAGGTCGACGCATCTATGGTGGCGGCATTCTGTCGTCACCCAAAGAGACGGTGTACTGCCTCTCGGATGAGCCCAAACACCAAGCCTTTGACCCGCTGGAAGCCATGCGCACCCCTTATCGCATCGACATCCTGCAACCGCTGTATTTCGCCCTGCCCAACCTCAAGCGCCTGTTTGAAGTGGCGCAGGAAGACATCATGGGCATGGTCGAGCGCGGTATGCAGTTGGGTCTGCACGCGCCGCTGTTCCCACCCAAGCCCAAGGCGGCTTGAACTGATGCTTTTAAGGCCAGGTGAGTCTGTTCCCTGGCCGCGCGTTGCTTTAGGGTGACGCCACTGGCAACCGAATTCCACATACTCGATTTCAGGAACACCTTTATGACCACCTTGAACCAAGCCCATTGCGAAGCCTGCCGTGCCGACGCCCCACAAGTCAGCGACGAAGAACTGCCGGTGCTGATCAAGCAGATCCCCGACTGGAACATCGAAGTGCGCGACGGTGTGATGCAGTTGGAAAAAGTATTCCTGTTCAAGAATTTCAAATTCGCCCTGGCCTTTACCAACGCCATGGGCGAAATCTCCGAGGCTGAAGGCCACCACCCAGGCCTGCTGACCGAATGGGGCAAAGTCACCGTGACCTGGTGGAGCCACTCGATCAAAGGCCTGCACCGCAACGACTTCATCATGGCCGCGCGCACCGACGAAGTAGCCAAGGATGCCGAGGGCCGCAAGTGATGCATTTCGCCGATATTGGCCGGGTGCCTGGTGATCCGATCCTGGGGCTGATGGAGTCCTATGCCAAGGACGCCAACCCGCAAAAATTCGACCTCGGCGTGGGCGTCTACAAGGATGCCCAGGGCCTGACCCCGATCCTGCAGGCAGTTAAGCGCGCCGAGCAGCGCCTGGTCGAGCAGCAAACCACCAAGACCTATATCGGTGGGCATGGCGACCCGGCTTTCGGCTGGCTGGTTAGTGAGTTGGTGCTGGGCGCAGGCAGCGCACTGCTCAAGGCACAACGCGCTGGCGCCACGCAAACCCCGGGTGGCACCGGCGCCCTGCGCCTGAGCGCCGACTTCATCGCCCACAGCCTGCCAGGCCGTGGCGTGTGGCTGAGCAACCCGACGTGGCCGATCCACGAAACCATCTTCGCCAAGGCCGGGCTCAAGGTCAGCCACTACCCATACGTGGGCAGTGACAACCGCCTGGACGTGCCGGCCATGCTCGCCACCCTGGCCACCGTGCCCGAAGGCGACGTGGTGCTGCTGCACGCTTGCTGCCACAACCCCACCGGTTTCGACCTGTCCCAGGACGACTGGCGCCAGGTGCTGCAGATCGTGCGCGAACGCCACCTCCTGCCGCTGATCGACTTCGCCTACCAGGGTTTTGGCGACGGCCTGGAGCAAGACGCATGGGCAGTTCGCCTGTTTGCCGATGAACTGCCTGAGGTGCTGATCACCAGTTCCTGCTCGAAGAATTTTGGCCTGTACAGCGACCGCGTCGGCGCGCTGATCGTGTGCGCCAACGATGCCGAGAAGCTGCTGGATGTGCGCAGCCAACTGGCGTTTATCGCGCGCAACCTGTGGTCGACACCGCCGGATCATGGGGCTGCTGTAGTCGCCACCATTTTGGGTGATGCCGAACTCAAACAGCTGTGGAGCGCCGAAGTCGAAGGCATGCGCTCGCGCATCGCGCAGTTGCGTTCGGGCCTGGTCGAAGCACTGGTGCCCCATGGATTGGCCGAGCGTTTCGCCCATGTCGGCGTGCAGCGCGGGATGTTTTCCTATACCGGCCTGAGCGCCGAACAGGTGAAGCAACTGCGGGAAAAACACAGCGTATACATGGTCAGCTCCGGGCGCGCCAACGTCGCCGGGATTGATGAGACGCGGCTGGGGTTGCTGGCCGAGGCCATTGCAGACGTGTGCAAACCCTGAAAAGTGGGAGCGGGCTTGCCCGCGATGAGGGCGTGTCAGTCGATACATATAGTGACTGACACACCGCCTTCGCGGGCAAGCCTGCTCCCACATTTGTCCGCGTTGACCCAGGAATATCTGCCTCAGCCCGCAACCATCTCGGCCTTGACCTGCGCCTCCTTGGCCTGGGCATCCGCCAGTCGATACAGCTCGATATGCCCATCCCAGTGCTCGATCAACGCGGTGCACGACTCCACCCAATCCCCGCAATTGAGGTAGTCCACCTCGCCCACCTTGCGAATCTCCGCGTGGTGGATATGCCCGCACACCACGCCGTGCAACTCGCGCTTGGTCACTTCGTGGGCGATGGCTTCCTCGAAGTCGCTGATAAAGCTCACTGCGGTCTTCACCTTGTGCTTGAGGTACGCCGACAGCGACCAATAACCGTAGCCGTAGCGTGCCCGCCAGTGGTTCAGCCAGCGGTTGAGGGTCAGGGTGAATTCGTAGGCCGAGTCGCCGAGAAACGCCAGCCAGCGATGGTAGCGGGTGATCACGTCGAACTGGTCGCCGTGGATCACCAGCAGATGCCGGCCATCGGCGGTCACATGCACCGCTTCGTCCACCAACTGGATATTGCCCAGGATCAGCTTGGAATAGCGGCGCAGAAACTCGTCATGGTTACCGGTGACGTAGATCACCTCGGTGCCGCGCTTGCTCATGGTCAGCAGGCGGCGGATCACGTTGGTATGGGCCTGGGGCCAATACATGCCGCCGCGCATTTTCCAGCCATCGATGATATCGCCCACCAGGTACACCTTGTCGGCGTGGTAGCCCTTGAGAAACCGCGACAAATGTTCGGCCTGGCAATCCCGGGTGCCCAGGTGCACGTCGGAGATCCACAGGGTGCGAACCCGTTGCTTGCGACTGGGTTTGGCGAGCTCGGCGCTGGTCATGGGCATACCTCGAGGGTGTTTTCGCCAGCTTGCTCCCGGGCAATTAATAGCCCATGACAGTCTTGCGTCAGTCAGATGACAACGCCCGCCGCGCGTCGGGCGGTGTAAACTGCCGGCCTGCCCGGGAGATTGCGATGAGACCGACCCTCACGCTGCGCCATTACACCCACGACCTGATCGCCCATAGCCATGACCACGCGCAACTGGTGTTTGGCCTGGCCGGCCGCCTGGACTTCGAGGTGGAAGGCATCGGCGGCGAAATCTGCCCGCAAGGGGTGATGGTCCTGCCCTTCTCCACCCATCACAGCTGTGGCAGCCCCCGTGGCAGCCAATGCCTGGTGCTGGATGTGCCCGACGAACAGTGGGTGATGCAATCTTTGGGCGAGCACGCGGATGCCAGTCGCCGCCTGCTGGACCAACCGGCTCGGGTGAAGCTGGATGCCCGCCAGGGCCAATTGGTCACCTGGCTGGCGAGCGGCGCGCTGGATGACCCACTGATCGCCCAGCAAGGCGCGGTGTTGTTATTGGCTACGCTCAATGGCCAGCCGCCTGCTCAAGCCAGCGCGCGACGCCTGCCCTACGGCGCATTCAACGCACATATCGACCAGCACGCGGCCTACCCGCTGCAGGTCGCGGATCTGGCACGGCTGGCAGATATTTCCGTCGCCCGCCTGCACGCCCGCTTTGTCGCCGAATGCGGGTTGACCCCCATGGACTACATCCGCACCCGCCGCCTGCAAATGGCCCGCGGCTTGTTGCGCGACAGCCTCCTGCCCATTGGCGAGATTGCCGCGCGGGTCGGCTATGGCTCGCAAAGCGCGTTTGCCGCGGCCGTGTTGCGCGAGTTCGGCAGCTCGCCCGGAGCCCTGCGCCGGCTCGACAACGGGCGCTAGTCCTGCGATAAAACCGGCGATTCCCACGACAGACACCCAGGCGCCAGGCGCTCTAGACTGGATGCCTGCCTGCTTACTGTTTTAAGGACTGTCATGACTCCCCGCACTGCCTTAGGCGCCCTGCACATCGGCGCACTGATGTTTGGCCTCACCGGCGTCTTCGGCAAGCTTGCCGCCGCCTCGCCCGGCATCATCGTATTTGGCCGTGCCGCTTTCGCGGTAATCGCCCTGGCGCTGTTCGCGCGTTTTGCCAGCAGCACGCCGTGGCAAAAACTCTATAGCACCGACCTGCGGCGCCTGCTGCTCAGCGGCCTGCTGCTGGCCGGGCACTGGGTGAGCTTCTTTATTGCGGTGAAAGTGGCCGGCGTGGCGATTGCGACCTTGGGGTTTGCCACATTCCCGGCTTTTACGGTGATCCTCGAAGGCCTGATCTTCCGCGAGCGGATTCGCGCCAATGAAATGGTGTTGGTGCTGCTGGTCAGCATCGGCCTGGTGCTGGTCACCCCGGACTTCGATCTCGCCAGCCAGGCCACCAGCGGCCTGGTCTGGGCCGTGGTCTCGGGCCTGCTGTTCTCGCTGCTGTCGCTGAACAATCGAGCCAGCGCCAGCATCCCGCCAGTGCAGGCGGCCCTCTGTCAAAATGTGGTGGTGGCCCTGTGCTTGTTGCCCTTCGCCGCTCCTGGCCTGGGCGACGTGCGCGCTCTGGATTGGCTATGGATCGGCCTGCTGGGGGTGTTCTGTACTGGCCTGGCCCACAGTTTGTTTGTCGCCAGCCTCAAAGTGCTCAAGGCGCGCACCGCTGCCGTGGTGTTCGCCATGGAGCCGGTGTATGGCATCACCGTGGCCTGGCTGCTGTTCAGCGAAACCCCGACCCTGCGCATGCTGCTGGGCGGCGCACTGATCATTGCGGCCATCGTGGTCTCGGGCTTGATGAGCCGCCCCGTCAAGGTCAAACAGCCATCAACCATGGCCTGATCTATACTTTTCCTATCCGCAACAGTCAGCTGTCGTTCAACGGATACAGACTCCTCGACGACAGCCGTGAACCTTGAAGTTGCTGCATGCGAGTGGTCGCTCCCCTAACGCTACGCAGGAGTTTCACCATGGACATGTTCATCACACTGATCATTCAGATCATCAGCGGCGCAGTCGGCGGCAACCTGGCCGGCCTGAGCAAACAAGGCCTGGGCTCCGGGCTCAATACAGTGGTCGGTGGCGTCGGCGGCCTGGTGCTGGGGCAGATCGTCTCGGCCATCAGCGGCCTGCCTCCTGGCGGCGCGCTGGATGTCGCGGCGGTGGGCAGCAATATCGTCGGCGGCGGTGTCGGCGGCCTGGTGCTGACGCTTGTCGTCGGCTGGATCAAAAACAAAATGGCCGCCAAATAAACCCACTGTCACTGCCGGCTGCATGCCGGCAGTGTCGTTTACGAGGTACGGTCGTTGTGCCCCAGGTCTCGCTCTGGATCGATCTGGTCACGTACCCGCTGCTTGAGTACCTTGGCCTCCGGAAAGCCACCATCGGCCTTGCGCTCCCAGATCTGCACGCCGTCGCATGTAATGCGAAACACCCCGCCGGTCGCCGGTTCCAGGGCCACTTTGCCGAGGTCATCGGCAAAGGTGCTCAGCAGTTCCTGGGCCAGCCACGCGGCGCGCAGCAGCCACTGACATTGGGTGCAATAGGTGATGACAATCTCGGGCCTGGATGCGGACATGAAATGAAGAACTCCTGAGATGACGAGACAGGTGGATCGGATGGCTATAATACCGGCCTTTGCCGTCCAGCCCCGAGATTGATGATGCGCCGCCTGTTGTCCTGCCTGTTGCTGTGCCTGCTCCCTGTCCTTGCCCAAGCCGTGGAAGCCCCCCGCCCGAAAATCGGCCTGGTGTTGTCCGGCGGTGCCGCCCGTGGCCTGGCGCACATCGGCGTGCTCAAGGCCCTGGAAGAGCAAGGCATCCATATCGATGCGATTGCCGGCACCAGCATGGGGGCGGTGATTGGCGGGCTGTACGCGTCGGGCTACAAGATCGACGAACTGGAAAAGCTGGCGCTGAGCATCGACTGGCAGTTGGCGCTGTCCGATGCCCCGCCCAGGGAAGACGTGCCGTTCCGGCGCAAGCAGGATGACCGGGACTTCCTGATCAAGCAGAAACTGAGCTTTCGCGACGACGGCAGCCTCGGCCTGCCCCTGGGCGTTATCCAGGGTCAGAACCTGGCGCTGCTGCTGGAGAGCATGTTCGCCCACAGCAGCAACACCCGCGACTTCGACAAGTTGCCGATTCCATTTCGCGCCGTGGCCACCGATATCACCAGCGGCGAGAAAGTGGTGTTCCGCAAGGGTCACCTGCCCCAGGTGATTCGCGCCAGCATGTCGATCCCCGCGGTGTTCGCCCCGGTGGAACTGGACGGGCGACTGCTGGTGGATGGCGGCATGACCGATAACATCCCCCTGGATGTGGCACGTGAGATGGGGGTCGATATCGCCATCGTGGTGGATATCGGTACGCCGCTGCGCAGCCGCAAGCAACTGGCGACGGTGGTGGATGTGCTCAACCAGTCCATCACCCTGATGACCCGCCGAAATTCCGAGGAGCAACTCAAGGCCCTGCATCCCGGCGACGTGCTGATCCAGCCACCGTTGGCCGCCTATGGTGTGACCGACTTTGGCCGCGCCAAGGACATGATCGACGCCGGCTACCGCGCCACCCGTGCCCTGGATACCCGCATGGCACGCCTGCGCCCCACCGGCTCGGTAGACGCCGAACTGACCGCCGCCCGCACCCCGGGCCAGCGCAACCCGACGATCACCGCAATCAAGGTAGAGAACGACTCGAAAGTCGGCGACGACGTGATCCGCTACTACATCCGCCAACCCATCGGCGAACCCCTGAACCTGGCCCGCCTGCAATCGGACATGGGCACCCTGTATGGCCTGGATTACTTCGAGCAGGTGCAATACCGCGTGGTGAAAAAAGGCCCGGACAACACCCTGGTGATCAGCGCCCGTGGCAAACGCAGCGGCACCGATTACCTGCGCCTGGGGCTCAACCTGTCCGACGACATGCGCGGCGACAGCGCCTTCAACCTCGGCGCCAGCTACCGGGTCAACGGCATCAACCGCCTCGGCGCCGAATGGCTGACAAGGGTACAGATCGGTGATCGCCAGGAGCTGTACAGCGAGTTCTATCAGCCGATGGATACCGGCTCACGTTATTTCGTCGCCCCCTACATCAGCGCCCAGGCGCAGAACGTCGAACTGATCCTGGATAACGACCCGATCTCCGAATACCGCCTTGAGCGCTACGGGTTTGGCCTGAACGTCGGTCGGCAGATCGGCAACAGCGGCGAAATCCGCTTCGGCGTGGGAGAGGCGTGGGGCAAGGCCGATGTGCGCATCGGCGACCGCGACTTGCCGAGCGTGAGCTTCAGCGAGGGGTTCTATGAACTCAAGTACTCGTTCGACTCCCTGGACAACGTGTACTTCCCCCACACAGGTGAGGACATCGGCCTGGCCTACCGTGAGTTCGAACCGGGCCTGGGCTCCGACCAGCGCTACCGGCAATGGGAGTTCAAACTGGACAAAGCCATGAGCCACGGCCCGGACACCCTGGTACTGGGCGGTCGCTACGGGCGCACCCTGGATGATTCCGACGTGGTGATTTCCAGCTTCCTGCTGGGCGGCGCGCGGCAGTTGTCAGGGTTCCGCCAGGATGCGATTTCCGGGCAGAACATCAGCCTGATGCGCGCCGTCTACTACCGTCGCCTGACCCCACGCTCGTACTTGCCACTGGACTTCCCGCTGTACCTGGGCGCCTCCCTGGAACGCGGGCGGGCGTGGAACAACGACAATGAGTTCGACAGTGGCTACATCAACGCCGCGAGCATCTTCCTGGGGTTCGATACGCCACTGGGGCCGTTGAATTTCAGCTATGGGTTTAATGATGACAATCAGAAGGCGGTGTACCTGAACCTCGGCCAGACCTTCTAACGACACTTAGCCAAGACGGAGCGGGCTTGCCCGCGAAAGCAGTGGTTCAGTCACCGAATATATTGACTGACACACCGCTTTCGCGAGCAACCCCGCCCCCACATTTTGATCAGCGACGTAATCGGCTCAGGTCTTTTCCAGATTAGCCAGGATGTGCCCATGGACCCGCATGCACACCCGCATATCCTCTTCATCGACACCCACAAACAGCTCCTGGCGCAGGGCCGTGGCGATGGTCTCGATCTGATCGATCAACGGGCGGGCGGGATCACACAACACAATGCGCTTGGCACGCCGGTCTTCCACCACCGCCTGGCGTTGCACCAGGCCCTGGTTCTCCAGGCTGTCGAGTAGGCGAGCCAATGTTGGCCCTTCAACGCCGACACTCTGCGCCAATTCGCGCTGGGTCGGTGCTTCTTCAAAACGGGCCAGATGCAGCAGCACCAACCAGCGGGCCTGGGACAATCCCAGCCCCGCCAGGCGGCGATCCAGTTCTGCGCGCCAGCCACGGGACATTTGCGCCAACTGCATGCCAAAACGGTGTTGATCGGTTAACGGCATAAAAAACTCATGGGTTAGACTGAAAATAAAGTATGGCTAATTATTAGTCAGCTAAGCATGACCCATGACAGTAGGCAAGGTTTGCAATGTACTGATTCGTTACATTGTCGTAATTGACACATTAAATCTCGAATTCCGACTGCAAAGCGGCCCGCACACAGTACAAAACGCCCTCGGGCACCCGTCCGGTAAACAGCGGCGCTATATCGCTAACCGGTGGCAATTCACCTTCGCCGTCGAGAAAGGCGTCCTGGATTTCCCCGAGCAAGTCCTCCGGCAGATCTAGAGCCTGCTCCAGAGACAACTGCTGCTTGCCAATGGACTCGGCCAGCAAGGTGTAGACGTTTTTTTCCGAACATTGCAACTGCCCGGCGATCTGGATCGGCGTCATGCCCGCACGGGCCAGGCTGATCAGTTCATGGCGGATATCGGCGATTTCCTTCGGTGCCTCGGCCTGGCCGCCAAGGACTTCCAGGAAGGCCTGGCCATAACGCTCCAGCTTGCGCGCGCCCACGCCGCTGACCCGGGCCATTTCAGCCATGGTGGTGGGCTGCTCGCGTAGCATTTCCAGCAGGGTGGAGTCGGGGAAAATAACGTAGGGCGGCACGCTGTGCTCTTGCGCCAGCTTGCGCCGCAACGCCCGCAGGGCTTCCCACTGTTCCCGCTCCTCGCCGCGCACCAGTTGGCTGGCCTGGCTGGTGCTGCTGGACTTGGCAGTGGTCTGCGGCTTGAGGTCGCGGCGCAGCTCCAGGCTGACCTCGCCCTTGAGCAGCGGCCGGCAGCTGTCATTCAGGCGCAGGCCGCCATAGCCTTCCAGATCGATATCCACTAGGCCACGGGCCACCATCTGGCGGAACAACGACCGCCATTCGCCTTCAGCCCGCGCCTTGCCCACGCCATACACCGACAGGTGCTGGTGACCGAAACTGCGGATTTTTTCGTTGTCCTTGCCCAGCAGCACATCGACCAGATGCCCGACACCATAACGCTGGCCAGTACGGAAGATCGCCGACAGGCCCTGGCGCGCCGGCTCGGTGGCATCCCAGGTCTGCACGCCGTCCACACAGTTATCGCAATGCCCGCACGGCTGGGGCATGTCTTCGTCGAAATAGGCGAGCAGGGTCTGGCGGCGGCAGCGGGTCTCTTCACACAGCGACAGCATGGCGTCGAGCTTGTGTTGCTCCAGGCGCTTGTGGCGCTCATCGCCTTCGGAGTTTTGCAGCATCTGCTTGAGCATCACCACATCCTGCAGGCCGTAGACCATCCAGGCATCCGCCGGCAGGCCATCGCGGCCGGCGCGTCCGGTTTCCTGGTAGTACGCCTCGAGGGACTTGGGCAGGTCCATGTGCGCAACGAAGCGCACGTTGGACTTGTCGATGCCCATGCCGAACGCAATGGTCGCCACCATGATCAGGCCTTCCTCGTTGAGGAAGCGCTTCTGATGATAGGCCCGCAACTCATTGGGCAGGCCAGCGTGGTAAGGCAGCGCGGGGTAGCCCTGCTCGCAGAGGAATGCGGCCACTTCATCGACCTTCTTGCGCGACAGGCAATAGACAATCCCGGCATCGCTGCGCCGCTCCGAGAGGAACGCCAGCAATTGCTTGCGCGGCTGTTCCTTGGGCACGATGCGATAAAAGATATTCGGCCGGTCGAAGCTGGAGAGAAAGCGCTCGGCGTTCTGCAGGTGCAGGCGCTCGACGATTTCTTCGCGGGTGCGCTTGTCGGCCGTGGCCGTCAGGGCAATGCGCGGCACATTGGGGAACAGCTCGGCCAGTTGCCCCAGTTGCAGGTATTCACGCCGGAAATCGTGACCCCATTGGGAAACGCAGTGGGCTTCGTCGATGGCGAACAGGGAGATTTCCAGGCTCTGCAAAAACGCCAGCATGCGCGGCTGCACCAGACGCTCGGGCGCAAGATAGAGCATCTTCACTTCGCCCCGGCGGATCCGCGCCGCCAGGTCGCGCTGCTGCTCGGCACTCAGGGTCGAGTTCAACGCAGCGGCGGCGACACCCAGTTCTTCCAAGGTGGCCACTTGGTCGTCCATCAGTGCGATCAACGGCGAAACCACCACCGCCAGCCCTTCACGCAACAATGCCGGCACCTGGAAGCACAACGACTTGCCACCACCGGTAGGCATCAAGACCAGCGCATCACCACCGCTGGCCACGCGCTCAATGATCGCACCCTGGCGGCCACGAAAGCTGTCGTAGCCGAAGATGTCCTTGAGGACGCGTTGAGCCTGTTCAAGCATGAAAAACTCCAAATTCCACCGAAATCCCTCTGTACAGGCTGGCTGAAAAAGCGCGCTTGGCCGGGAAATAATCCGTAAGCGAACTTTTCCCGCGACCGCCTCCGGCCTGCAGGGGCATCACAAAACGCGGCAGTATACCCGAGCGCTCCCCCGCACAGGGCGCCACTGACGAATAGCGGCCCATCTGGAAACCCTGCAAATATGCAGTGCGGCTGGCCTGCACGCTCAAGAAGGCCTAGAATTCAGCATCGTTTATTCCCAAGGTAGTCTTTCAATGTCCTTCGCTGAGCAAATAAACCGCCTGCAAGCCTTCCTCGATGCCGATGAGCTGCATGACGAGGCGCTGGACTACGTAGCCGCCCATGGCTACCTGACTGCGCTATCGATCTGCTCGGAGCAGGTCCCTGACCGTGAATGGATCGACGCGCTGTTCGCCGAAGAGCCTCACTACAAGGACGAGGCCCAGCGCACCGAAATCGAAGAAACCCTGGTCCAGCTCAAGGCCCACATCTCCCGCCAACTGGCATCCGATGAAGAGTTCGAGCTGCCATGCGACCTCGACCTGGGCGAAGAGCCGGACGACTCCGACCTGCGCGGCTGGTGCATTGGCTTCATGGAAGGCGTGTTCCTGCGTGAAGCGGCCTGGTTCGAAACCGCCGAGGACGAAGTCAGCGAAATGCTGCTGCCGATCATGGTCGGTTCCGGCCTGTTCGACGACCAGCCTGAGTTCGCCGATATCGCCAGCGATGCCAACCTGATGGACGACATGATCGTACAGATCCCGGAAGCACTGACCGCCCTGTACCTGCTGTGCAACGCCCCCGACGAAAAACCGGCGATCCTCAAGCCTCGCCACCACTGAGTCCCCCGCCCGTGGCGCCCATGGGCAACCGCTCGCCGATTGTGCGCTACGCGCTACTGGCCATTGGCTGGTTGAGCGTAGTGCTCGGCGTGATCGGAATCTTCTTGCCAGTCTTGCCGACCACCCCCTTCCTGCTCCTGGCTGCCGGCTGTTTTGCCCGTAGTTCACCGCGCTTTTATGCGTGGCTGGTCAACCATCCGCGCCTGGGTCCCTGGATTCGGGATTACCTGGATGGCAACGGTATCCCTCTCAAAGGCAAGGTGTACGCCATCGGCCTGATGTGGCTGAGCATCGGCCTGTCCTGCTACCTGGTGCCATTGCCCTGGGCACGCGGGTTCATGTTGACCAGTGCGGTGCTGGTGACGATCTATATCCTGCGCCAGAAAACCCTGCCACCACGATCCAACTGACCCGTGGCGAGGGGGCTTGTCCCCCGTTGGGCTGCGCAGCAGCCCCAATAAGTCCCACCAAGTAGTGTCAGGTATACCGGGGGAGATGGTTTTGGGGCTGCTGCGCAGCCCAACGGGGTGTAGAACCGTAGACATCCTTTACATCTGAAACCGGGGACATCGTTTACACATTTGAAGCTTGGATGCGGCTCTTGCCGCGTCCAAGTCTGCCCA